>JAFDFZ010000070.1 GCA_019309565.1 Deltaproteobacteria bacterium | reverse complement strand
GCTCAACTGTGATATGGACAAGATATTGTGGCACCGTCGCGAAAGCAGGCGGAAACAGAGAAAACAAACATTGTCCTGGAGTCATGGAAGTCTCCTGTCTACTCGAAAATGTTGTGATAAGAGGAATTTAATCAATTGATATCTTTTGCTTTCAAAACACCTTGTTTTCACTACGTTAAATCTTTTTTTAAATTTCACTATGGCCATGTCGGCTGTTGACATTGAGGATGTAAAAAATTTTTCAATCAATTATAAGAGATTCTGAGACATTGAACTAAATGAAAAAACTTACGATTTTAGGTTCCACCGGATCCATTGGCAGCAATACCTTGAGTGTGGTGGAACGGTTTCCGGATCGATTTACTGTAAAGGCTCTGACTGCAAAACGGAACATCAAATTGCTGGCAGAACAGATCAAGAAATTTTCCCCAGACATTGCCGTGGTTTTTGATGAAGCAAGTGCCAACGAATTGAAAGAGAATCTGCCCAAGAAGCTGCAGGTTGAAGTCCTCCATGGGGAGCAGGGCTATCGACAGGCTGCAACGCTTGGTGACGTTGATCTGGTTGTATCTGCCATGGTCGGGGCTGCCGGACTGATACCGACGCTGGCCGCCATCGAAGCCGGTAAGACGATCGCTTTAGCAAACAAAGAAACTCTTGTTATGGCCGGAGAACTTGTTATGCAAGCTGCCTCAGAAAGAGGTGTGGACATATTGCCTGTAGACAGCGAGCATAGCGCTATTTTTCAGTGCTTATTAGGGCACCGGAAGGAAGAGATGGATCGAATTTTTTTAACGGCATCAGGAGGGCCTTTTCGCACGATTCCCAGGTCTGGATTCGACGCAATTAAACCTCAAGACGCTTTGAAGCATCCCACCTGGCAGATGGGAAAAAAAATCACCATCGACTCTGCAACACTCATCAATAAGGGGTTTGAGGTTATAGAAGCAAAATTTCTTTTCGGCATATCTCATGATCAAATCTCTGTAGTGATTCATCCGCAGAGTATCGTGCATTCCATGGTAGCATACAGAGACGGGTCAATAATCGCGCAGATGGGTATTCCGGATATGAAAACAGCCATTGCTTATGCCATTTCTTATCCGGAGCGATTGCCGTTAAAACAGCCTTTGCCTGATTTTGAAAAGATCGGATCGCTTACGTTCGAAAAGCCCGATGTTGAGAAGTTCCCCTGCTTATCTCTGGCCTACCGGGCCGTTACTGTGGGTGGCACGTTGCCGGCAGTGTTAAATGCGGCCAATGAAATCGCCGTAAAAGCATTTCTGGACAAGCGAATTTCTTTTGTTCAGATACCGCAGATCATTCAAAATACCATGGAAGCCCACCGGGTTATTGAGAATCCATCCCTTTCCGAAGTATTAGAAGCCGATCAATGGGCCAGAGGATATGTTAAAGAGAACATCCTCAAACCGACCATCCGAGAGGGGAGAGCTGATGATTCATCAAATGATGGATCCAAGTGATGGATCTAAGAGCAGCCTTGTTGATCTGGTGTATTGATCGGCAGAGGAGCTTTTACAAAAATTTGTCTTCGGGTTTAACAAATTTATGGTTCATGTTATGATATTTAATAACCTCTAAATTGAGTCGAACAGCATCATGAGCGCAAATATTTTTGCCTTTGTCATTGTCCTCGGCATTTTGATTTTTTTCCATGAACTGGGGCATTTCCTCGTCGCGAGATTGTTCGGAGTGGGGGTGGAAAGATTTTCTCTGGGATTTGGCCCCAGGCTTATCGGCAAGAAGATCGGCATCACCGATTATCGAATATCCGCCATCCCGCTGGGGGGATATGTCAAGATGGTGGGAGAAGAGCCGGATGCTCAAATTGATCCGGCCCAAATTCCCATCTCCTTTACCCACAAGCATGTGTTTAAGCGAATTCTGATCGTCGCCGCCGGTCCCCTATTCAACCTGTTGCTTGCCGTTGTGATCTTTTTCGGAATTTTTCAGGCATCGGGCATCTTTATCTTAAAACCTTCGGTAGGAAGCGTGGAAGCCGGCAGCCCGGCTGAACGCGGGGGGTTGAAAAAAGGCGATTTGATTATCTCCATTGACAACCAGAGGGTTGAGAGCTGGGAGGATATGTCGAGGATGATCAAAGCAAGCGGCGGCAGACAAATAGCCGTTCGAGTGCGTCGGGATGAATCAGAATTTGTTACGTTCATTACACCCCATAGCAAATCCATTCAGAACATTTTCGGAGAGGAAAAGAAGAGATATGTAATAGGCATCGCAGCAGCCGGAGATTTTTTCACCAAAGACTTAAACCTCTTTGAAGCCCTTGGAGAGAGCCTTTTTCAGACCTATAACGTGACAAAGCTTACCATTTTAACGGTTGTCAAACTGATTCAGGGCAGAGTATCCACCAAAACTCTTGGTGGGCCGATTATGATTGCCCAGATGGCCGGCCGCCAGGCAAAAGAAGGGATTGCAAGCCTGGTATTTTTTATCGCTCTTTTAAGCATTAACCTGGCTATCTTAAATTTTCTTCCAATCCCTGTGCTGGATGGAGGCCATCTACTGTTTTTCCTTGTCGAAGCCATCATCGGTCGTCCTTTAAACACTCGGATGCGGGAGATTGCCCAGCAGGTCGGAATTTTTATTCTCATCCTGCTGATGGCCTACGTGTTTTACAATGACATTACCCGGATATTTTTTAGCTAAAGTGTAAGCGTCACCAGGATCTTTTTTTGATCCACAGCTTAATGAATTACAAGCTATCGCGAGTTTGTTCTTATGCCTTACAGACTTGAAGTCGCTTTGAAGCCGGAGCTGTTCGATGCCGAAGGGGATGGGGTTCGGCGAAAGGCGAAAGATTACTTCGGCTATGATCTTTCGGATGTCCGCGTAATTCACGTGGTCACCATTGATGCTGTGCTGTCGCCGGATCAGCTTGAAACCATTAGAAATGAGATATTTACCAACCCGGTGACCCAGATTTCCTCCTTCACCCCCCTTCCGCTTGCATTTGACTGGGCCATATGGGTCGGGTATCGCCCGGGGGTTCGAGACAATCCCGGAAGTACGGCCGTGGAGGCCATCGAAGACGTTTTAGGTATCAGGTTTGAGCAGGATCAGGCAGTGTACACCTCAAAGCGATATTGTCTGAGGGGTGCCGCCGGGCTTGGCGAAAAAGATGTGGTCAAAATCGCGGCAGAGCTGCTGGCAAACGATATTATTCAGCAATGGAGAATATACCCGAAAGAAACGTGGGAGCCGGACACAGGCACCGGCATCATCATTCCAAAGGTGGTTCTTGATCACACGCCAACTGTCACCACCATTCCCATATCCAGCGATCAGATTCTAAAAAAAATCAGCAATGAGCGAAATCTTGCCTTGAATCCCCATGATATTCCGACCATACGCTCCTATTTTCTGGACAAGGATGTTCGTGCGGCCCGCAGCGCGGTAGGACTTTCGGACCCGACGGATGTAGAGCTTGAATACATATCCCAGGCAAGAAGCGACCACTGTAACCATAACACCTTCCATGGCCGTTTCCTTTACAGAGATACCTCCTCAAATACCGAGGAGATTATCGATGATCTTTTTAAAACCTGCATCGAGGCACCGACGCTGATCCTGAAGGAAAAGAAACCGTGGGTGATATCGGTCTTATGGGACAATGCCGGTGTGGGGCGTTTCAACGACAATCACTATTATGTCATAACAGGTGAGACCCATAACTCGCCTTCCAACATAGAGGCCTATGGAGGGGCAATTACGGGCATCGTGGGCGTGTATCGAGATCCCCTGGGAACAGGCAAGGGATCGAAATTGATCATGGGAAGTTACGGGTATTGTGTCGGGCCCCGTGATTACAACGGCCCTTTGAAACCGCGACTTCATCCTAGGCGTCTTCTGGATGGTGTAATCGAGGGGGTGCGGGACGGAGGCAACAAGAGCGGTATCCCCACACCGTTTGGCCAGGTGCTGTTTCATCCAGGGTACATGGGAAAATGCCTGGTGTTCGTGACTGCCGTGGGATTGATGCCCGCACAGGTTAAGGGGGAGCCGGCAGAACAGAAGAAAACCTCTGCCGGGGATTTGGTTGTTATGTGTGGTGGCCGGGTGGGAAAAGACGGCATCCACGGGGTGACGGCCTCATCGGAGGTGTTTTCCGAATCCACCCCGGCTGGCCATGTTCAAATAGGTGATCCTTATACCCAGAAGAAAATGCATGATTTCCTGCTGGAGGCCCGTGATGAAGGATTGATACGATTTATCACGGATAATGGGGGCGGCGGGCTTTCTTCTTCCGTTGGAGAATCGGCCCGGTTTTCAAATGGATGCGAGATTCACTTAGAAAAGGTGCCTTTAAAATACCAGGGGCTTGATCAGTGGGAAATATGGGTTTCTGAGTCTCAGGAGCGTATGACCGTGGCGGTGCACCCGAAGGATCTGGATCGGTTCTTGGAGCTGTCCAGGAAACATGCGGTCGAAAGCACAGTGATCGGGAAGTACACGGATTCCGGCAAACTTCACATCAAATACCACGGAAAAACCTGCGCTTATGTTGATATGGATCTTTTAAAATCCGGATTTCCTCAATGGAAATTTGAAGCTGAATGGAGATCCGCTGAAAACCGAGGGCTCACAGAGCCGGTGCTGGCAGAACCCTCAGATTTCAACCAATTGTTTCTGGATGTTCTTTCAAGGCCGAACATATGTTCCAAAGAGTGGATCTGCCGCCAGTACGATCACGAGGTTCAGGGCACCAGTGTGATTAAACCGCTTGTTGGAGCCCAGCGCGATGTTCCAAGCGATGGAATTGTACTGCGGCCGGTGCTGAACTCACACAGAGGCATTGCCTTCTCTCAGGCTCTGCTTCCTTTTTACTCCGCCATCGATGCCTATCATATGACAACCTGTACCGTGGACGAGGCGGTTCGCAGATTGGTGGCGGTGGGAGCTGATTTTGAACACATCGGTGGTGTGGACAATTTTTGCTGGCCAAGTATTCAGTACGATTCAAAAGTCAACCCAGACGGGAAATTCAAAGCCGCTCAATTGGTACGATCCTGCAAGGCGCTTCGAGACATATGTTTGGCTTACGAGATTCCGCTGCTTTCCGGTAAAGACAGCATGTATGTAGACGGGCACCTTTACGGATTATATGGCGAAACACACAAAGTATCTGCACTGGAGACTCTTCAGTTCTCCGCTATATCCGTGATCCCGGATGTGAACAAATGTGTGACGTTGGAGAGCAAGGTTGCTGGAGATTTGATTTATATCATGGGACTCACGCGCAACGAGCTGGGTGCATCGGAATACTACGACATGCTTGGCTATGTGGGGTTGAACGTTCCAGAAGTGAAAACACATGAATTTGTCGATCTGTACCGGACATTGAGTCATGCTATCCAACAGGAGCTGGCTGCATCGGTTCATGGTGTTTATCGGGGAGGGCTTGGGGTTCATCTTGCATATATCGCCATGGGAGGAAACCTGGGAATGGAAATCTGCCTGGATCTCGTTCCTTGCGAGGGTTTGGATCGAAACGATACGGTTTTATTTTCGGAATCTGCCGGGCGGTTTATTGTAACCATCGATCCTCAAAACCGATCTCTGTTTGAAGAAACTTTCTCAGCGATACCACATGCTCAGATCGGTACGGTAACAGATTCACCTGATTTCATCATCAATGGCCTGGATGGGCAAACCATCGTTTCCATTCCGGTTCAGGAGCTAAAGAATGCCTGGAAACGACCTTTTGGAGATCTGATATGACAGATGTTCGGGTGCTGGTACTCACGGGATTTGGCTTGAATTGTGACTATGAAACTGCTTACGCGTTTGAACTTGCCGGTGCGAAAGCGGAAAGAGTTCATATCAATTCCCTGATCGATGGTTCCGCCAACCCGGACGATTACCAGATTATGGTGTTTATCGGAGGGTTTAGCTGGGGGGACGACCATGGGGCGGGGGTGATTCAGGCGATTAGAATGAAGACACGGCTCGGGGAACGACTGCTTGGCTTCGTTGAAAAGGGCAACCTGATTCTTGGTATTTGCAATGGGTTTCAAGTTTTGGTCAATCTCGGACTGCTGCCGGGATTCGAAGGAGATTACAGAAGTCGGTCCGTGGCACTGACTTTTAACGATTGCGGAAACTTCAGGGACGATTGGATTACCCTTAAAACAAATCCTTCGTGTCCTTGTGTGTTTACAAGGGATCTGGATCAGTTTGAGCTTCCGGTTCGACACGGAGAGGGAAAATTCTATGCCGAACAGAGCACCATCGATCGACTTTTTCAACAGAACCAGGTTGCAGCCATGTACGCCATGCCGGATGGAAGTCCGGCCAATCAAGTGTTTCCCTACAATCCCAACGGGTCAATTTATGATATCGCCGGTATCTGTGACACAACCGGGAGGATTTTCGGGCTTATGCCCCATCCGGAAGCGTTCAACCACCTCACAAATCATCCGGACTGGACACGAATCAAAGAAAAAATGAAACGCCAGGGGCTTAAGCTAGATAATAAAGGACCCACACCCGGTATTCGCATGCTGCAAAACGGGGTTGATTTCATTCGACAAACCCTCTGAAAAGACCGAATTCCATTCCGCACACTGTATGAAATTTTGTACACCCACCTTCTTTTAAATATCTCCAGGAAATGCGAGTGTTCAGGGTTGAGCGTTCAGAGTTCAGTAAAGATGATCCCACCCTTCTGAGCACTGGACCCTGAACAGAACATTTAACCTGCCTATTGAAGACAATACCCAATCGAAATCGTCCGACTCATTTTACAAGCAAGCCGCGCGAAAGGAGCTAATTTTCGTCTGCTGGATGTTAACGGCCATGCTGCCGGTTTTTGAACCGAAACAGCGAGCTCATTGCCCGCAGCTTTTCGAAGCGTATTGGGCTTCGACATCGGCTACGGCCTAACAAGGCGAAGATCCAGCTTATCGGGGCTGCAGGGTCTTCAATGAGCCGGGGGGATCTTGGGGATCTTATAGATGAAAAACCCTTAACCTGGCATCAATTTTGAATACAGCTTTTTAGGAGAATTTTCCATGATAAAAGATGCCGGTTTTTCAATGGTTGAGTTGTTGATCGCTGTTGGGATTTTCGTTATCCTGTCGGCTGTAGCAATTCCCAGTTACCAGGCGTATGCAACCCGTTCGAGGATCTCGGGGGCTGCATCTCAGCTTTTTTCCGAATTGCATACCGCCAAGATAAAGGCCATATCTGAAAATAACGATTATAAGATCGTTTTCGATCTCGATAATAACCGTTACAGTATTTACGACGATGCCGTTTTGGTAAAAACCGTGAACATTGAGTCGGTATACCCTGGGATTGCTTTCGGCTATGTTGCGGGGAACGGCCCTGATGATACCCCCATTACCGGAGCTGTAACATTCTCCGGCTCACCTCCGGCTGTGACTTTTCGGCCTACAGGGCTTGTGGATCAATCTGGAGAAGTCTATCTGAAGCCGGTGGAAGATACTTCAAGAAAGGACCGGCAGAGAGCCATTACCGTTAAGATTACCGGAACCATTAAACTCTACAAGCATAACGGCACCAGCTGGGAGTGATATCTATGTTTATTTACACCTGTAGTCTCAAGGATTGCAATAAGGGGTTTACCCTGATTGAAGCATTGCTGGCGATGATTATCCTGTCCATCGCTCTTTTAGGCATGGTCTGGCTTCAGGCCTCCATTATGGGATACAATCAGTACGCCGGTCAGGTGACTGCCGCCACAACGCTGGCTCAGGACAGAATCGAAGAAATTAAAAATGCGACTTACACGAGCATCTCCGGAGGCACCATCACGGAAAGCAATATTGATGAAGGAGGAAACCCCGGAGGTATCTTTGATCGACAGACTGTCATCGATGATACATCCTTAAGCAATATGAAAACCATAACCGTAACGGTCAGCTGGCTGTGGAGAAATAAACCCCGAAGTGTCTCGCTGAATACCATTATCAGTTCAAGTGGTGCCTTTGGTACGGATGAGGGCGGTATTAGTGGAAGCGGATAAGGAGACAGTGACAGCGATGAAGATTATAACACCGAGGCTTTCTATCATTTTTGAGGAACAGAACACCAGCATGCGTCAGGAAGGTTTTTCATTCGTTGAACTTTTGATGGGGATTTCGATCTCTTTGATTTTGCTTGGGGCGGTAGTTACCACCTTTACGATACAGCAGAAGTATTATAGCCAAGAGCAGCGAACCATCGATATGCAGGACAGTCTCAGAGCAAGTATGCAAATGTTGGTAAATGACTTGTTGATGGCAGGTTATAATCCTCAAGGCATTGAAGATGTCGGTATTGTTTCAGCAACCGCAACCGCCATTCGGTTTAGGGCAGATCTTAACGGAGATGGTGATCATTTGGATCCAAATGAAGATGTTACTTATGCATTCGATGCAGCCGAAGGGCAGTTGACACGAAAAGCCATTGCTTCGGATACAGCCGAACTTCTGGCAGATAACATTCAGGATGTCTCATTTGTATATTACAATGCAGACGGAGATGAGACCACAACTGTCGAGGAAATAAGAAAAATCAAAATTCAAATAACGGCTCAAACAGAAAACGGTGAGAAAACCAGGACACTTACATCCGATGTGATTCCTCGAAATCTTGCCTTAAACGCAACTGCGGTTACAACAACGGTAACCGAAACAACTACAACCACCACCGAATCCTCCACCACAACAACAGGTGGCAGCTCGACTACATCGGACGACAGCACGACCACGACTGCCGTTACCACAACTACCACCGAAGAGACAACGACAACTGAAACGACAACCACAACAACGACTGAAAGCTCTACCACCTCGGAGCAGACCACCACCACAACCGAGGCAACACCGGACCGAACCGGACCGACCATTGATCTTATCGTTCAAACTCCCAGCGGAAGCACCGTTCCGAAGAACACAGAGGTTGAAGTTCGCGCCGATATCACTGATGCTTCTGGAATTGCAACCGCAACCATTACCACAAATGAGCACGGCACCATCAGCATGACGAACATCGGCGGTAATACATATGCCGTTACGCTATCAAAGAAAAACAATAAGACGGTGAACTACTATATTACTGCTGAAGATAATGTGGGAAATTCATCCACCAGTGCAACCTATCAATATACCCAGAACGGATGACCCCACGATCCGTAAGGTGAATATGAAAAGGTGTCTTATGAAAGCGAACAGACCATATCATAACGAAAAGGGAATCGCTCTTATTACAAGCCTGCTGTTCATGGCAATCGTTTCGATCCTCGGCACGACCGCTTACTTGACGGCTTCCAATGAGATGACCATCAGCAGCAATTACCGGTTGGCCAAGAAAGCCTTTTACGATGCGGAGGCAGGGGTAAATTACACGCTTGCCGGGATCGAGGCCGCTCTTGCCGACGGCTCTTTAAATTTAACGGGCGATAGCGTGTCTGTAAACTATGCGGCCCCCAGCGGGTTTTCATTCGATACCGTTACCACGCTGACCAGAGTGAGCGGTACCAGCAATTATCAATTTCAGGTTACAGGCAATGCTGCAGGAGGCCGTTGCACCCTTGAAGTGGTTATAGCCAGGGATTCGGTCCTTCAATTCGGGGTATTCGGAGATGAAGAAGTGGATATGAAAAGCAATGCCTCGGTCTACAGTTATGATTCGAGAACCACTGCCAATCCAACCCCGGATGACAGCACTCATGAAGCAGATGTGGGATCGAATGAGAAAGTGGTTGTGCATAACGGAACCAATATCGACGGCAACGTGGGGCTTGGAGCCCAGGAAGATGGCACCGATGCCGTTCTTGACTCAACGGGCACTCCTACCATATACGGAAGCACGCAGGATTTAAGCAGGGTCGACCCCGATCCTATGGGCGCGGTAGGCGGTAGCCTGGCTGCGGATTTTATCACCTATAGCGCATCCAACGACAATGCATCAGCAGGAATTGCGGGTGATATCATATCCCTCGGCAATGGGGAGAGCCTGACACTGGAGGCCGGCAATTACTATCTCACCGACATTACCTTACACAACGGCGCCACCCTGCAAATAGACGCCGGTTTAGGGCCCGTCAATATATACCTTACAGGCGGATTGGAAGCCAAGAACGGATCATCAGTTAACATTACCGGGCTGCCGACGGAATTTACCATTTTTTCGAATTCAACAGACAAAATCGTCTTAAAGCACGGCGGCACTTTTAAAGGCACTATCTATGCTCCCTATGCGGAAATTGAAATGAAGAACGGTTCAGATGCATATGGATTGCTCTGGGGTAAAACAATTGATATCAAAAATTCCGGTGAATTTTACTTCGACACGGCACTAAAAGAGAAGTGGCTGGCAAATACGGTGTCTGTTGTGTCCTGGAAAGATACGCGTTATTGATTTTATCACCTACGTATAAACAATCATACACACTGTTCGATTTTTTGAAACTTTCTTTTGATCCCCTTCAGGCTTTTTTATCGATTTTTACCTCTCCTGGATGCCCTTTCCATTGTTCCTTTTGGTTTCTATCGGAATAGACCCGAGCATCCTTCGAGCTGCTCGGGGTCAAACGCATCTGTTTGCTCAAACAGCCACTCACTTCAAAATGCAACCATTGAAGCTCATGGCTCGAATACCACCGGAAGTTGTGTTGAAAATACAGATCTCAAGTTTCGCACCCTATTTTGCCGTAAAATTGTAAATAGATCTTAAGTCGCCATAATTATAAGGCTTTACAACGCATTTAAGGGCGCGAAACTTGAGTACAGATTATTTGATTTCTGCATGTTGATGATATATTTAAAATGCTATCGGGTAATCACGATGGAAACCGTAAAACGGATTCCATAAGGCAGCGCTTCTTTGTTGTCAGTCGTGCAATATAACTTTTTCCTGCAGGTAATGGAGATATATGATTCCCTGTCGCAGCGCAACTGGCATGGGTTATTGCGGCGACACCGAAGGTTTTATTTTCCCAAACCGAGTCCGCGGGAAAGAGCAAGTGTCAAATTAACTTAATATATCAGATAGTTACTAATAGCGGCGGGTGCCATGGTGGAAATCCGCATAACAAAGAAACACCGATTCCGCTTCCAGCACTTGACAGGCTGCACCAGGTTGAAGGGATTCACCGTGATGGAGTTGATGATTGTCATTGGTATAATGGCGGTTTTAACGGGTATTGCAGTATTCAGCTATCTTTCCATGAGACCAGCTTTGCGCTTAAGCGGGGCCAGCAGGCAGTTAATGAGCGATCTGATGGCCGCCCGGATGAAGGCAGTCAATCAAAACAATGAATTCAAGGTATTTTTTTTAAACGACCGTCAGTACAAAATTCTGGATGATGACAATGGTGACGGCAACGAGGATGCCGGGGAGTCTTCTGAAACAAAAGATATTCAGGACCATTATCCAGGTGTCACCTTAAGTGCAACGGCCGATCCCATCTTTTCACCGCGGGGTACGGCAAACATGGGCACCACTGTCACGCTTTCAAATACCAGCGGCTCCAAACTGGTAAAAGTTTCTACCACAGGTCGGATAAAGATAGAATGATTGATTGTCATAGTGGTCGGATAGGAAAAAAAGACAGTGGTTTTACACTTGTTGAAGTGCTTGTTACCATGGTGATCCTTGCCATAGCGTTGCTGGGGATGGCAGCACTTTTAGCCGGCATCATGCAGGGCAACACATACAGTAATATGGTCACGACCGCAACCACTCTCGCTCAAGAAAAACTGGAAGAGGTGCGAAGGATCGGTTACAGCGGCGTTGAATCAGGGGAAGAAAACTATGGAGATATCACTGATTTTCCGCTATTTAAGCGAACGACCAATGTGACTTCTGACAGCCCCGCTGCCGGCATGAAGACAGTTACGGTAACCGTATACTGGAATTCCAACAACAAATCGGTTGAATTGAAGACCATTCTTACAGATTAACAAAATGGGATCCTCAAGTGCAAATAAAGACACCGGTTTTACCATGATAGAGCTTTTGATCGCTATGGCAGTGGGCTTGATCGTTCTCGGCGCGTTGTCAAGCACATTTATTATCCAGCGGAAAACATTCGATGCACAGGAGCAACTAACAGAGATGGTACAAAATGCAAGAGCGGCAATGGACCTGATGACGCGTGAGATTCGTATGGCTGGATACAGCCCAGCGGGGGCAAATTTCAACGGAATTACCTATGACACAACCCAGCTTAAGATACAAGCAGATCTTAACGGTGATGGAGATACAACCAGCGGGTCTAATGAAATCATAACCTACACCTATGATGCAGCAAATGACCAAATCGATCGATCAACAGGCGTTGCGGGTACACCGAAAGCTGTAGCGGAAAATATTGAATCATTTACGTTTGACTACCTGGATGGCACAGGGGGTAGTACTACGATCACGGCCGATATCCGGCAGGTAAAAATTACCATTAAAGCTCGCACCGCAAAAACCGATCCTTCCACCGGTCAGTATCGTACCTACACCCTGAGCTCTGTGATTACTCCGATTAACCTTGCATTATGAATGGAACTTTAGTTTGCTTCGTTCAACAACAACTGGGGTAATGGAATGATGACAAAACTATCCATTTGCAGCAATGAGAAAGGGGTGATCTTCACAACAGCTCTTATGTTTATGACCATCATTGCATTGCTGGGAAGCACGGCGGTTGTGGTAACCACAACAGATATCAAGATCGGTAGCAATTTCAAAGACAGCCGACAGGCGTTTTACGATGCAGATGCGGGAGTCCGCTATGCCATTGCAAGAATCGAAGATGATCTCAAATCCGGAAATATCAGCCTTCCTTCAACTGTTGGAGATTCAGTTTCTCTATCCTGCGTAGCCCCTTACGGCTTTTCCTTTACATTATCGAGTCTCAGGATGACGGGTTCCAACAGATACACGTTTATCAGCACCGGAATCGGTCTGAGAAATTCACAGGCGAAAATAGAAGCCACATTCAAAAGAAGCTCTGCCCTGGGCTATGCTGTTTTCGGTGATCAAAAGGTAGAAACAAAAAATTCTGCAAATATATACAGTTACAATCACGATACCACTGCCAATCCGACTCCTGCTGACTCTACAGGAGAGGCCGATATGGGCTCCAATGGGCATATTGAGATCAAGGACAATGCTTATATTGATGGAGATGTTGCTCGAGGTGAAGATCTGGCCGGCAATACAGCCACCATCGAGAAAAAAACAGGAGCCATAGTTACAGGCAGTGAAGTTTTGGTAGATAGAATCGATCCCGATCCTCTCGGGGCGGTGGGCGGGGAGTATGCAGCTAAATTCACCAATTACAGAGCATCAAACGACAACAACCTGGCCTCACCTGCAATCATTGGCACGGAAATCGACTTAGGAAACGGCGATACAATGACACTCTATGGTAAGGCGGGCGGTGCAAATTACTATATCACAAAGATGGAATTAGGAAATGGCGCTACTCTCAATATCGACACATCTTCTGGCCCGGTTAATATTTTCTTGCACGGAAAGCTTGAAGCGAAAAACGGTGCAATCATCAACTTAAATGGCGCGCCTAAAGAATTCAGAGTCTATTCGGACCACACCGATAGCATTGAATTCAAGAATAGCTCAGCATTTAGGGGTTTGATATATGCTCCTTATGCCAAAGTGGAAATAAAGAACAGTGCGGATGTTTATGGAGCCATCTGGAGTAAGGAGACGGAGATAAAGAATTCAGGAGATATTTATTTTGATACATCCGTAAAGGATGTTTTATTGTCAAATAATCTGGCCTTGGTGGCATGGAAAGATGTTCGAAGCTAAACCATGTGCCAGCCTTGTGTTTTTTCATGGTTTCGGTGCTTCTAACGCATCCCACCACGCAGGCAGTTGACCTCCATATGCGCGGCTTACTCTTTTCCTTAGATTCGAAAGCTCGGTCTTCAGCGAGAGCAATTTTTTTCTTTCCACCCGAACCTGTTTCTTATCTTTTTTAACCTTTGCTTTCCTAAGAGCAGCACAGACAGCCTGGATTTTTTCATCTATATTGCGTTTTTCTTTAATAAAAGCCTCTTTTTCGGGATGCGCCCTGGGGATGGTAGCGGCTTTTTTTATTTCCTTAAAAGAAGGCATCTTTTCTATATCTTCAAGAGGCTTGCTCGGTGCGGGCGGTGATTGAAGCGGATAGGGGATTTCAGGTAATTCTGTAATATTGCTGATCAGGTCTTTTTCAAACCCCAGAATTCCCCCGAAAGCATAAAACTTAATCTGATTTTTTTCCTTCCAGTAGAAAGTTGTGGTAAATTTCGCTCCGTTTGTCAGCTCAATCAGGTAGGCAGCCGTGCACGTGAGGGGGGAAATGAATATGCCGGCAGCAACGATGATAGAAATAGGTGTTTTCATGATGTTTTTCTGGAAGGGTATTGTTACATCAGCGTTTTTCACGAATCTGGGTGCGGAACTTTGTGCCGGATGATATCATTCGTTGTGCTGTTAGGATAAGAACCGTTGCAGTGGACCGCTGGGTATGAAGAACAAACAATGTGCCGATATCGAAGGAAGACAGCCGCATATGTTTTCTTTCCTTTTTCTCCAGCCGAACATCTCTTTCAAGATATAGACTGTAAATCTGACCAGGGGCAATGCCATCCCGGCTTCCTTTGTCGATAAAGGCGACACTGTGATTGCCAAAAGCCAGTTCATGTTCCTCAGAGCCGATGATTTGTCCTTGTACCCCTGCTTTGCTTTCCACAATCATTATCTTCGGAGACCGTTTCTTATAAGGCAGCAGCACATCGGCTCTTAAGATCGTTCGATAAGGCTTGACGATTTTGCCTACGGCATAATCCGGTTCATTAGCGATGATTTCAAGCAGCCCGGTGGGATAATAGTGGTAACCATCATACTGGAGGGTCCGGGAGTCCCGTCTCAAGTTAAAGGTACGGTAAACGGTAAATTTGGCACCCGGAACGAAAAGCTTCGGCTTATCCTTTCGGATATAAACCAGATCGCCTGCACTGATCAGCTCGATATCATTTTCTGTTCTAAAGATAACTCCGCTTGGTTCGATGAGGGCTGTTTTGATAAATCCGGTGTGCTCAATGGCACTGAAAAGCAAATAGGGAGCGTCTGCCTGTGGTTTTTTTTCTTGGACTGATTCAGGTTCTTTTTTCTCAACCAGTCTGATCTGCGCCAGGCCTTTTTCATAATACAACCGGATTCGCGTGCCGGGTTCGATTTGATGGGGGTTTGAGATATGAGGGTTATCCTTCCAAAGATCCGGCCATTTCAAAGGTGTGTCGAAAAATCTCTCGGAAATGCTCCACAGTGTATCCCCTTTCTCAACCGTATAATAAATACCTGTCTCATGTTCGATTTTCTTCGATGGGGTGGTTTCCGCCGGCGCACCGGCGACCGTAACCTGATAGAAAAGGAATGACAACAAAGAACAAAACATAAATTTACGACACATGCATCATTTCCTATGTATGTTATTCGCGTTCACTTTAATACCTTCTTATATCAGATTATGCAAACAAAAACAAAAAAGCCTCCACCTCAAAAGAAGTGAAGGCTTTATAATTGCGTTGCTTAAATAAGATTACATCATTCCGGGACCCATTCCCGGCCCACCGCCCGGTGGCATCGGAGCGGCTTCTTTTTCCTCGGGTTTTTCAGCGACCATGGCTTCTGTGGTAAGCATCAATCCTGCCACCGAAGCGGCATTTTGTATCGCAAAGCGAACCACTTTGGTGGGGTCAATAACCCCCGCTTCGATAAGGTCTTCGTATGTGTCGGTGTTTGCATTATATCCGAACGCATCTTTTCCTGATTTAACCTTATCGATGACAACAGAGCCTTCCGCTCCGGCATTGTTGGCAATCTGACGGACCGGCTCTTCAATGGCACGCATTACCACTTTTACTCCCAGCTTCTGGTCCGCCTTGATTTTCATTTTTTCTAAGGCATCCAGGCACCGAACCAGGGCCACACCTCCTCCCGGAACGATTCCTTCCTCAACCGCGGCGCGAGTTGCATTGAGCGCATCCTCAACCCGAGCCTTTTTCTCTTTCATTTCGGTTTCGGTAGCTGCTCCCACATTGATCACCGCAACACCGCCAATCAGCTTGGCCAGTCGTTCCTGAAGCTTTTCTCGGTCATAATCAGAGGTGGTCTCTTCAATCTGAGCCCGAATCTGTTTCACACGTCCTTCAAGTGCAGAACGTGAACCTGCTCCATCGACGATGGTGGTGTTGTCTTTATCGATGGAAACTCGTTTGGCTTTACCCAGATCCGTTATCGTCAAATTCTCAAGCTTGATTCCCAGATCTTCAGAAACCACCTGGCCACCTGTGAGAATGGCGATGTCTTCCAGCATGGCCTTTCTTCTGTCTCCGAATCCGGGTGCTTTAACTGCCGCCACCTGAAGCGTGCCCCTGAGCTTGTTGACAACCAGTGTCGCCAGGGCTTCACCTTCTACATCTTCCGCAATTACCACAAGGGGTTTACCCATTTTTGCGATTTGCTCGAGAACGGGCAGAAGATCTTTCATGTTGCTTATCTTTTTTTCATGAATGAGAATGAACGGATCTTCAAGCGAGACGGTCATCTTATCCGCATCGGTTACGAAATACGGAGAAAGGTATCCACGGTCAAACTGCATGCCTTCCACAACTTCCAGCGTGGTTTCCATGGCCTTTGCTTCTTCAACCGTGATCACTCCCTCTTTGCCCACCTTGTTCATGGCCTCGGCAATAATGTTGCCTATGGTTTCGTCGTTGTTTGCCGAAATGGTCCCAACCTGTGCGATTTCTCGCTGATCTTTTGTGGGCTTGCTCATCTTGTGCAGCTCTTTGACTACAACTTCCACGGCTTTTTCAATGCCGCGCTTGATGGCCATGGGGTTGTTGCCGGCAGCCACCAGCTTTTGTCCCTCTTCATATATGGATTTTGCCAAAATGGTTGCCGTGGTGGTACCATCACCCGCCATGTCGCTGGTTTTGCTGGCCACCTCCTTTACCATCTGAGCGCCCATGTTTTCAAATTTGTCTTCCAGTTCGATTTCCTTGGCTACGGTAACGCCGTCTTTGGTGACCGTTGGTGAGCCCCAGGATTTGTCCAGAACAACATTTCGACCCTTTGGCCCCAGAGTAACAACTACCGCATCGGACAGTGTTCTCACCCCTTGAAGCATGGATTCACGAGCCTTCATTTCATATTTAATCAGTTTCGCCATCTTGATTTATCCTCCATCATCTGAATTTTTTCTCAGTCAACAATTCCGAGAATATCTTCTTCACGCATGATCAGGTATTCCTCTCCTTCGATTTTCACTTCAGTGCCGGAATACTTACCGAACAGAATCCGATCCCCTTTCTTGACTTCCAGCGGTATCCTCTTGCCATCGTCACCAAGCTTCCCGTTACCAACAGCAATCACCTTTCCTTCTGCAGGTTTTTCCTTGGCAGTATCCGGAATGATGATTCCGCCCTTTGTTTTTTCTTCTTCTTCCAGCCTCTTTACCAGTATTCGATCCTGTAAAGGTCTAAGTTTCATGGTTCACTCTCTCCTTTAATGAAATTCTAATTCAAGTTAAATTAGAAATTAAAACCCACAACTCCTTCATACAAAAGTAAGGAAACCTAAGTTCCACCTCCTTTCCGTACTGGTTTATTTCCTGTTTTTATCCCGTCAGTTGCACAAACCACATAGTAGATTTCCTGTACGGATAATTTGTCAATACCCGATGACTGTATGCTTTTTTAGTTGTTTTGCAACAACGGGGTTTATCAATAAAAACAATTAAATGGAATAAATTATTATCAATTTTGATGGAACTATAATCACCTATTTTCATTTGTAAAGAGGTGCTTGGCGATTTTTTTGTGAAATCAAGCAGCCAAACAAGACTTCATTGGGCACAGGTTGCACAAACTCCTGATAAAAAAAGAGCGATGAGGTCTCCCTTCCTTCAAAGACTTAATATCGGTAAATGGAAAACAAAATTCCCCCACTGTTGGTTCCTTAAGCGAAGGCTCTATCATGGGGGTTACGAGGATGAATCGGTGGTCTTTTTGGTGTTGTCGGTTTTTTTGGTGGTTGAATCTTTTGGCTTCGATTCGGAAGGTTCCGATGCCTTGGATTTGTTAGCATAATCTGTAACGTACCACCCCGTGCCTTTTAGATGAAATGAACTTTTTGATATCAGTTTGTGGAGTTTACCTGAACAGTGCTTGCACCTTGTAAGCGGCTTGTCTGAAAACTTTTGAAGTACTTCTTCTATTCTGCCGCATCTGCCGCACTCGTATTCATAAATCGGCATTTCAAGAAACCTCCTGAGAACTATATCTAAATTAGTCAGTCACGGTTAATATAGTCTGTTTTTAATCCTTGTCAAGAACCAAAAATGAAAAAATGCAACCAGGTCGAACCTTATCGGGTGTCTCGCATATTTTCTACCGGCTTGCGCCATTTGCGATAAAATCTAAACACGCTATGGAGGCCTTCGGCCGGAACGTTTCGCAGGATTTCATGGGTGGTATCGTGAACTTTAATTTCTTCGATCATTTTTTCTCGGGGGTTGGCCATGAAATTTTGAAGAAATTTTTTGAATCTGACGATATGAATGAGTTCGTGTGTCACGATGTAAAGTGAGAAAGGAAACAGCTTTATATCAGGAAATTGGTTTAAGGCCGACAGGATGGAATGATCCTGTATGCAAATTTTGTAAAAATCATAAGAATAAGAACCCAGGGCCGTATCTCCTGGTTTGCCTTCATAGCGAATTATTTGCGCAAACGGTCCTTGAACGATTTCATCGGATGACAGGTCCGCAAGGGTCTTAATATCATACACCGGCCGAAGCCACTGGCTGTCGGACATTTTATAATAAGAGCTCACAAGCTCTTCGGCCATGGCAGTTGATTCGTTTACGATATTGATCTGATGGGAATTGAACTGTGCCGGTTTTTTCATTACACTTCCATTGCCTCTTGCACCTTCAATTCTTTTATAAAATAATGCAGCATTGATACGCTTCAAGCGGAGGCCATGCAATCGACCTCGTTTTAAGGCTTTTGGTTTAAAAACATATGGACATTGAAAATACATGATGGTACTAAATGAAAAAGGTAATCTTAGCTATTGCAGAATTGTACGATCCGTTTAGCGCAGTTTTTTAGAGGGTTAAATTGTTATGAAAGGAGGTGATCTTCTGGGCAGTGTCGTAAAGAAACGAAGAAAAAAAATGCGAAAACACAAACATCGAAAGCTTCTTGCCAAGACGCGACATCAGAGAAGGAAGGGCAAGTAAATGACACCTTACATCTTCCTGCAATAAAGCACCGGCCACTTCCCTTAAGCCGGTGCTTTTTTCATGCTATGTTAAGGTTCTCCATACCCCTTCAAGTACTTCAAGAATTCGGATTTGGTTGACAGTACAAGAGAGCTTTTCGAGAGCGCCTCATTGTAGATTTCCAGTGTTTTTATGAAAGAATAAAATTCAGGATCTATGCCATAGGCTTCCGCATAAATCTTGGTGGCCTCTGCATCGGCTTTACCCTTGATTTCCTGTGCGATACGATATGCCTCAGAGGTAATCTCCTTTAAATCCCTCTCTTTTTCCCCCCGTATTTTTTGAGCTTCACCTTTGCCTTCGGATCTGAATTTTTCGGCAATCTGTTTTCGTTCCGCAATCATCCTGCCATAAACAGAATTCCGGACTTCCTCCACATAATTGATCCTTTTGATTTTGACATCCACAAGTTCAATGCCGAATTTGGCAAGCTTGGGCTGGGCCTGTACCATTATTCCCTGGGTTAACTTTTCACGGCCGGTTGTGATCTGATATCTGGACACTTCTTTTTTAACATCTTGAAGCCCAAGCTCAAAAGTATCCAGGGGGCGGTTGGTTGAGCGTACCGCTTCGATAAGCCTAAAAGAAGTGATAAAGTTTCGCACGGCCGGATCGATAATATCATCAAGCCGTCCCAGGGCGGTGACCGTATTGTTGACCGTCTGAAAGAACTTGACGGGGTCTACGATTTTCCATCTTGCAAATGGATCCACCCAGATGAAGGTTTTATCCAGGGTGGGTATTTGGCCGGGATCCCCATCCCATCGCAGCAGGTTTTTGGGAAAGTAATTGGTATTCTGTATGAAAGGGATCTTGAAATAAAGCCCTGGGCTCTGCTTTGGGGAACCTACCACTTTCCCGAACTGGGTGACGATCACCTGTTCGGTTTCATCAACCACGTAAGCGGATGCAAAAAGAAGCAGAACACCAACGACAAGAACAACTATGATAATGCCTTTTGATTTCATCATTCAATACCCTGTTTCCCAAGATTTAAGAATGGAAGCACGTTCGCTTGATCCGAATCGATAATATATTTGGGTCCCAGTTTGGGGAAAAGCTCTTTGATGGTTTCAAGATACAGTCTGCGCTTGGTTACATTTTTGGCCTTGGCATACTCGGCATACATTGCTTTGAAACGTGCTGCATCTCCCCTTGCCCGGTTAACTCGATCAAGCGCATATCCTTCGGCGGCCCGGATCGTGCGCTCGGCTTCACCCCGCGCAGTAGGGATGGCTTTGTTATAATCTTCCTTTGCCTGGTATATCATTTTTTCTTTTTCCTGAACCGCTTGATTAACTTCGTTGAACGAGGG
>JAFDFZ010000218.1 GCA_019309565.1 Deltaproteobacteria bacterium | reverse complement strand
CTCACCTGACCATGTTTTCCGGGATGGGTAAAATCATGAAAGGCGGCGGGATGACGGGAATCATTGAATGGCTTAAAGGTGGAGGAGTAAAAAAGGCAGAACTTGTAAAAGACATGTATATGATCTCTTCGGTCTACCGGCAGGGAGATCCGCATTTTATCCAGCAGGTAGATCCTGAAAACAAGAAAAGCATGGGATGGAGCCGGGATAAGATGGACAGGACTCTTGACCCCTCGGCTCAGGCCTTTACCATCATCAAATCAGTGGCAAAAAACTTCCATCGAGATTACCATGAGACAACGAACAACCAGCGGGTGGCGATTGCCATGTATCCCGAAGCCAAAGAAATGGCAAGGCTTCTGGCAGAGAAAATGATCGATGATAAGGGACGCTTTGTGTCCCTGTCAGCTGAAGGCAAAAAGCAAAACCCACAGGCCTTTGACCAGATCGCCGTGCTATGGGCCTTCTCTGACCTGGCTCTTGTTGCAAGCGATCCGGAGCTGGCCCCTTACAACGACCTGGATCTGGCATGGTGGTCGGTAAAGATGGCAGACCGGGCGTTTAAAGCCACTCAGATTCTTTCGCCTCGATCGATCATTGAAAAATCGCTTGCCATCGAAGCATATGGCAGATACGCTGCGGCATCGAAGCATATGGCAGATACGCTGCGGCAGCCGAAAATTCGAGACTGCGAAGGGATGCCCTTAAGGCAATCAGGGCTTTTGCCCGCCGGATCATAAAGGACAGTCCCAAAACTATTACAGAAATGGGGCTTGCCGTTTACGGGCTTACAGAGGCTTTCCGTGTAACCGGGGAATATGGTTTTTTAAGCAAAGCGATGAAGATCTTTAACAATGACATGGAAAGCTTCTGGGATACAAAAGCCGGTGTTTACGCTAACACCAGGGGGGCCGAAAAGTATGTTTACACCCCTTTCGATGTGGGCTCTGTTCTGGCAGCTTTAAATGCGGTTCTCTGGTATGCCATCCCTCCTTATGAAAACCCGCTTGACTCCGGGCCTTCGCTTGCACGTAAGCGCTATATTCGGTTTTTCGAAAATGCCGTGGTACTCTCCGGAATGCAGCAAGCAGCGCATCTTTTACTTGTAGAACCCTTATACCTTGATCGCGAACCTAAAATCCACTTTGTACACCCATCTTTACCGCAGCCTGAAAAAGCCGGTGGCCGATTCGGAAAAGCCCCGGTATATGCCGGCGAAGTCACCTATGATGGCAATCGGTGGAAGGTTACGGATTCTCGGTTTAAAACCTCAGATGCCATGTTTTTGGCCACCATGTCCGTTATTCTGAACCGGCACCAGGTAGATTGTTTTATACCCTTAAACCGTCTAACAGCAAGAGTCCTGGCCGATTCCGGTATTTAGTGTTAGGAAAGAGCGGGGGGATTTTCTCGCAAAGGTTTTAAGATTGCGGAATGAGAAGCCGTAAAAGCATCAAGAGGACTTGCTTTGATTGTGGTCGGCCTGTTAACGATGCTAAGCAGCACATGGTGGGCAGGCGCCACGTGAGGTAGGCTACCCTGTGTTATTTAACGATAGGTGTTGTTATGGAAAGATTGACCATCGGCCAGTTGGCCAAGCAGGCAAATGTCAACCTGGAGACAATCCGGTATTACGAGCGCCGCGGTTTGATCCCCGAGCCACCTCGCAACAAAAGCGGATACAGGCTCTATTCTACTGATGATCTGGCTCGTACCAGGTTTATTAAGCGAACCCAGGCACTTGGTTTTTCTTTGAAGGAAATTTCAGAGCTGCTGTCTTTAAGAGTAGAGCCTGGAGTTACCTGTGCCGAAGTCAAAGCGCGGGTTGAGGCCAAGATTTTAGATATTGAGAGTCGAATTGCGTACCTGGGACAAATGAGAAAAGCGCTGTCCAAATTGTCCAATCAGTGCAATGGAAGAGGTCCCATCGGAAAGTGCCCTATACTGGAAGCGCTTGACGAATAGACCCCATTGAGGAGGATGTCAACCGGATCGGCAGTGAATCGAGCATGAGCCTCGCAGAAAACAGGTCTGAAGTGCACCGCCTGATCCGGATAGTATAAGACATCTTTATTTAGTGTCCCCTCACCTGCATTCATCAACAATACTTAAAACCATCCTGTCAACCTCTTCTGCTGTTTCCTTGATTTTTGCTTCTGGATAAAATTCCGAAATCACTTTCGGCCTTAAAGCGCTAATGAAAGTCCTTCCATCCTCTACATAGACTACGATTCGGCATGGAAGCATCAAGGAGATCTTTACATCCGCTTTGAGAACTTCACTTGCATACATCGGATTGCATATCTCAATAATTTTTAACGGCTCCCGGTCAAAGCCTTTTCCGGCAAGGGTTTCCTTAACATCGTGGACATGAAGCACCCCAAAACCCCTCTGCCTCGATTGCCGCTACAACCTCATCAAAATCCCTGGTTGTCTCTACAGTGTAATCAAATGGTTTCATGTTTGCACCTCGAAAGTAAATTTGAACCGAAACACACCGCTTCTATGCTGCGGGCCAGCAACAATCATATCCTGCTAGAAACCCGCTGCAAGCTGGAAAGTGAAAATAAAATGGTCCTGAACATCCTGAGTGAGTACCTCTTCGTCTTGGTCAACAAACGCGAAATCCAGACTTATTTTGTTGGCATGACCTTTAAGGAAGTAATTCAGGCCAAAACCGTAAACATTTGTATTATCTTTTCCGCTTTCATCCACATCAATGTATTGCCAGTGCGCAAAGGGTTGAATTTGACCCGGGCCTAATTTGTCAGTGAAAAGATAGCCGGCCTTCAACGAGATAATGGATCCGTCATCTCCCGAGGATAATTGGGTAAAGGTTATATTATTGGGTCCGTTTTCAATATTGATATAGGCACCTTCGAATGTAAACGCGCCGCTGGTTCCAATGGGTTGATCATAAAAAGCATCTAGAGTCCATGCGGAATAGTCATCTTCTCGGCTCCCAAACATTAAATCCTGTTGATAATCCGCACCTGCCCCAACTGACAAAACCCGCTTTTTGCCTAGATAAGTACCCTGGTTGAACCAACCGGTTTCCGGGTCAAAAGGGCTTATACTGATCCGCCCGGCAATCCTTAAGTTGTCATCAGGATTGATACTGTCGCTTTCAACTCCTTCCGCTACCATAAAACGATACTGGAACAACCCGTCTTTTATGTTCCCCCATAGCGTTACACCGTCATCTCTGCCTACCTTACTGGGATAAAAAATATTACTCCGGATCCCTCCCTGGGTCCAGTCAAGATCAGTGGTTAAAAGCGCTTTGGTGGAAGTTGTGCCATAGTTTCTTGTAAATGGGACATACATACGGCCGGCCTGAATTTTAAATGTTTCATCCGCTTTAAGCGTGATCCACAAATCCCTGAATGCAACCCCGCTGCCTAGCCCTACCGAAGGATTGTCCAACTCGTCCTGGCCTGCACGATCTGCGGCGATATGGGTAAAAATACTTAAGTACGGTGTGGCCTGCCCTTTGATATAGAAATAAGCTCTCCTAATCATAAAATCATTAAGCCCTTTATCGCTTATACCGTTGCCGTCGCTGTCTTGGCCGTCCTCAACATATTGATACCAAGCTTGTCCCCAAAATCCGATTTCACCTTTGATCTGTTCGCTGTACTCGAATTTGAATCCTCCCCATACCGGATTTCCCGTAAGCAAAATACATACAAAAAGAAATAAGACTAATTTGCCTGACAAGTTCATACCGGACCTCCTTTCCGAATCACTATTAATAATAACCGGCAGGTATATAAAACTTAGAATTGGTTAGTTTGTGCCCATCCACAAATCGTAGGAAGCACTGTTGGGTGTCCAATTCAAAAATGAGAATTTTTTTCGTTGGGCAAGGCCGCACAAGGGTTTGCGGCGAGGCGTACAAATCGTACGTCGCAGCCGGAAACCCGCACAGAACGCCGCCCAACGGGAAAAAGACCATTTATGGATGGACACTAGTTTACTTGCAAGTATAAATGATATATATCGAAAATGTCAATCCGTTTTATCGTCTTTTTCGCCACTGACTACCGCCACTGTCTTTGATGAGGATATACGGTGTTTTCATCCCACAACCGGCCTCGATCGAATGTTACATCAGCAAATCGTTGTAAGGATTGATAGGGAAAAGACAAGTTTAATTGCCGGCTTCTTGAATCCACCGGTGGCGGGGTATTTGAAAAGGAATTCGATTGCTGGTGTTCTGAGCTCTCTGCCCTTAAATTGAAAAAGAGGCGATTCTGGCGGCTCTTGAAAAAACTGGGGGAAATAAGAGTGATACAGCTCGAAAGCTTTGAACCGCAACAGCGAGCGCATTTCCCGCAGCCCCGATAAACGGGATCTTCGTTACGCTTCGACTTGCTGCGGGATTAGCGAGCGAATCTAAAATTAGACTTGCTTCCTTAACGGAGGAAGATTCCCTGCAGCTTGTCGGAACGAAGTGTAGATCGCGCCTGGACGGGGCTGCAGGGTCTTCAATTATAATTGATTCGATTTTGAAAAAATATCTAAACATCTTCTGATTCATCTTCCATAACATAAATGAGGTTATTTTCGCTTGACGCTCAACACTTTTCCTGGCATATTCGCTGATTAATAAGGAAATTTCTTTCTAGTACTGCAACCATGTCGCCGTTTCTAAAATGCAATTTTTAAAAGGTTTGGCAGCTTGAATATCTTTTTCATTTGGTTGGAAAAACGTACCATAACCGGTGAAATTCCTTTTTTCTTCGGGAAAATAACTCCACAACAAGGGTTCGAAGAAAAGAATGGTGCTCGGACTTAAGGTAACACGTCGATTATGAATGGCACATCCAATCTCAATAATACCTCTTGTTTGCGGTTCTTTTCAACCATCCACTATTTTTTCAGCCACCTTCCAGGTCTAACAAGTAAACCCCGTTAGAGAACGATGTTCTCTAACGACTACAGATGGTGGTTTAATGCCACCATCTATAGGGAATTGCCTATACCACCGACAAGAGTCGGTGGCTTTCTCTAACGGGGTAAATTGCAGCGGCGACTTTCACGGAAAATCCATTAACCCCAGTTATTCAAAATACTGAAATGTTATTCTTTTTCAAATTATCAAAAGGAGATTAGAATGGATAGAAGAGAATTTCTCATCACAGGGGCTGCTGTGTCGGCAGCTGCATTGTTTCCGAAGTCTCTTCTCGCAGAATCAACAAAAAGAGAAAACGCC
>JAFDFZ010000217.1 GCA_019309565.1 Deltaproteobacteria bacterium | reverse complement strand
ATCAGGGTAAATAAAATTAAACATCTGCACCCCGGCATGGGCGGCACCATCACGAAGCGCAGTTAGGCCTGCTCCCAAACCGCCGTGAAGAGGTGTCACAGTATCCCACACACCGACCTGTCTGAGCAGATCGGCAAAAATCCAGGCGTATGTTTTGGGTATCTTCCTTGGCAAAGTTACACTCTTACCCTTTAGGTCTGCAAGGGTCTTTAGTTCCGGATCAAGCGTCACCCATACAGAAGACAAGTGGAGCAAAGTACCTATTTTCAAGGAATGGTATTCGTTTTTACCCAAATAACGCCACCCCGGAATCATGTTGACAAGGATGTGATTGGATCTTTTTTTCTTCTTGCTGACAACCAACCTTGTATCGTCGGAAACGCCCGCCGTTGCTACGACATCAGCTCTTAGCCAATCAGATCGCTTATTGATAAACGTCGCCAAGGCATGTGATAAAACATTCCATGCGTCACCCGGTCGACCCGCTGCGAAAGTGATGTGCGTTTCCTTTTTTTCAGCCGCGAAAGCTTTCTCTGTTAAATTTGCGGCCGAAAATACCACAAACAAAATCAACAAGCTGGTGAGAACTCTTTTTAACATGGTATACCTCCTAACTTTGAATGTTGTAGGTTAATCAACAGCCATAAACCTCTTTTCAAGACTTTTGTAATGGGATAAGCCCACGATCTCGAACATTTCCTGAAAAGATACCATTCGTTCGGAAAACCCCACTGTCGTGCCGTTTATTCGCAGTTCTTCAAGTACTTGTTGTATCCCTTTGATCGCTGCCATCCATGGCGATGCAGGATATATGGCGATTTTAAATCCCATGGATTCCAATTCTTTGGTGGAAAGCACCGGAGTTGCCCCCCCACCATCCACAATGTTAATCAGCAACGGGGTGTTGTGTAATAGATCTACTACCTGTTTCATCTCTTCGACTGTTCTTGGCGCTTCCACAAAGAGGACATCAGCCCCTGCTTCGGCATATGCCCGAGCGCGATCTATCGCATCATCAAAACCATTGACCGCAATGGCATCCGTACGTGCAATAATTGAAAAATCATCATTCCGTTTTGCATATTGAAACGCCTCGATTTTTTTAACCATTTCCGCTTTTGAGATTAATTGTTTTCCTTCTGTGTGGCCACATCTCTTCGGTGTAACCTGGTCTTCAACCTGAATAGCCGCTACTCCAGCCTGTTCAAACTCCTCTGTCGTTCTGATCAGGTTTATTGGGTTTCCATAGCCTGTGTCGGCATCGCAAATGACAGGAATGTTTGTCGCATTCACGATGTTTCTTGCGGTATCCAAGATCTCCGTCATTGTCGTTAATCCGATGTCGGGTCTGCCGAGACGGCTACTGGCAACCCCGGCTCCGGTAATGTATACTGCAGGGAAACCGGCTGCTTCTATCAATCGGGCGGAAATGCAGTCATAGGCCCCGGGGGCAATTATGAGTTCAGGGCTCTTCAGAAGTTGTCTAAAGCTTTTTGCACCATTCATAATATCCTCTCTTTGTTTTTTTATTCAGATCTGTTTGGTTGATTTTCTAAATTTTCTCAAATCCCTCAGGGCTTAAATCGACACGGTATTTAAAGTAGTCCGGCCTCATGAATAAATTGGCAGTCTCAAAGGGCCCTCCCGAAGGATACCAGTAATAGACCTGTGCGTAGATAAGGGGCTCAAATATTTGTGTTTTAAGAATCTCGGCGATATCCAACTCTGCTGGTACTGCTTCGATGTACATCTCACCCCGTTCGATTTTGACCCCAGCTTTCTTTTTGAGAATTTCTAAAAGTGGCTTTTCTGATAATTCTTCTATGTTTATTTTATTTGCAAGTTCAACCGGTAAGAAATTTTCAAGATAGTAAATTGGTACTTTCTCAAGCAAACGCACCCTTTGAATGAGCCCTATTTCATCTTGGTTGGATTGTTTAAAGAACGTCCTAAGGTCTTTTGCGATTCGCGTGTCAGCAATCTTTACGATCTTAATTCCCAGACACTTCACTTGATACTTTTGCGCAGCCCGCACTATGTCATATATACCACCGGAAACGATATTTTGTTTTGTCATGGGAATGTTTTCTGAAACAAAGGTTCCCTTTGCGCGATTGCGGACGATAAGTCCTGATGCTTCAAGACGCGATAAAGCGGCACGGACGGTTATCCGGCTCACCTTATACTTAGATGCCAAAACCTCTTCGTTTGGTAGGCGCTCTCCGGGCTCCAGTTGGCCTCGAAGAATCTGGTTTTGAATGAGAAACGCTAGGCGGGCGTTTAGGAGTATATAATCTTGACGCCCGAGGTTTTTCTCTCTCATCATGTCTTGCCTTTGATGCGGCATAAACTTTCAAGGAGTGGAATAAGAGAATGAATTATTATTATATTATGATCAAAACATAAGGTTATAACAATATAACTTTGTATTTTCGAGCTTGTCAATATTTTTCTGACATTTGAAATCATATGCAACCCATATTCCGGAAAAAAATTGGATTAAAATGTAATATTAAATAGTTACGATGATTGATTTATGGGCTACATTCTTTTATTGACGAATAAAGGGGTTTGGATTTGACAGATTTTTCCGAGAGGATATTGCCGAAAATATTCTTTTATTCATCGGAAAAGGGCACAAATCGTATAACCCCCCCTGACGTGTGCATCAGTATTTACAAAAAACGGCCTGATTTTAACGGCTGATATGAGACACCCTGCAGATACCTGCAATCCTCTGCGCAAGCAATTTTTACCATCCTGTTCTCTGCGCAGCATATGGGACAAATAACTTTATCCAATGAAGAACAATACCGCTTGCCTTACTTTTTTGAACAAAGAGTGCATTTGGTCATGAAACAGTCCCTCTGCAAAATTTGCCTTGTTAAAGCTTTCTCGCTCCGAGAGATAACGACATTATCTCAAAGATAATGGATGATGAAAGCACGATTGTTTGTCAAGAAAAAACCGCTTGTTCTATAAGTCGAAATTGAAATAGGGTTATGGTTAAAACCCAACAAAGTGACGGAAAAACTAAAATAAGATTTAGGGGTTGGCTGAATCGGAAAGGGTGCTGAAACTCACGACCTTCAGGCGCACAGATGCCGATTAACACTATAAAGAAAGCAAGCAGCGCCTGATACCAGCTATGGTAGATGTTGAATCCTGTTAAACCGATGGCAAGAAAAACAACTGGCCATACAGCAAGTCCCAACCGGTAGCCCCTTAGGTCCCTGAAAATAAATACAACGGCATTGATAAATAGCCACAAAAAAGCGGCCAGCCCCAAAAGCCCCGTGCATGCCATCAACATCAAAAACAGATTGTGGGCATGTGTCTGTTCCCTGGCGCGATAAATGGTACCGTCCGGTGCCTTGAATCCGGTCATTTCCTCTGAATTTGCAACCTCTTTATAAGCATCTTGAAACGAGGAGATGCCCACTCCTAAAACCGGTTGACTCTGCCATATGGTAAAAGCTACTTTCCAGAAAAACACACGGTCATAAAGGGTATCTAAACGAAATTGTTTCTGAACATGGAAAGAAACAAATACAGAGAAGATAAGCGCTAAACTTAATGCCACTGCGGCTTTCAATGACACATGTTTTTTCAGGAAAAATAAAGAGCAGAAAACAACGCCGATAACCGCTGCAAGGATTGCGGTTCGAACATGGGTTTGAAAAAGCTGTACCATCGAAAGCAATCCGATTGTGCAAAGAACGACTCGCAGTTTCTTAGATATCATTGTATCAAGCAGTCCCCAGGCGATAAAAAAAGGCCCTGCATATGCGCTCATACCGGAAATACGAGACGCTTCCTTAAGCTTTCCTGTATAACGTATCAATGGTTTCCCCAGCAGATCGAATCCCATTGTATATGCCGAAGCTGTATTGATAGCCGCCCACAAAACCCCTGCGGCAAATCCCAGCAAAAGATACCGCTCAACCGGCAATCGTTTGGATACATCAAGCAGCGCCACCACATAGAGCATGTATCTGAAGAATACCAGATCATGCACCCAGCCTTTGCTGCCGGCTCCGTTCCAGAAAAGGCTTACGGCAATTGCTACCAGCCAGGCAAGCCACGGGAGAACCAGGGAATGTTTAAACAATGCAAAGGGCCTTTCCTTTTGGATGATGCATCGAAGCAGCCAGCCGCATCCCACAAGGCCTATCATTGATTCAAAAGCCACATTTCCCATTACAAGCCCAACAGGCACCAGGGCGCCTGCAATCGCACAAACTTTATCCAGACGCTGCGGCAGCATACGGTCTGATTGTGTTGATATCAACGTAATGTTTCCTTATCCTGGCTCATAAATTTCGTATTCCGTACGATACCAGAAACCCGATGTCAACGGCTAACTTTTCCATATCATCACCGGGCTTCTCCTCTGGCAGGATTGAGGCACATTATCACCTGCTTCAACCGGATGGGAGACGCGTTCGCCCTGTTGCATCCCTTAAGGGGTGCATAAAGCGAAAATTCAATAGGGCTCGCCGCTTAGGATCAACAGGGACTATTCGATTCATGCTCCGGATTTCACCGACAATAGCTGTGGGGTGACAATCGTGTTGACATAGACCC
>JAFDFZ010000216.1 GCA_019309565.1 Deltaproteobacteria bacterium | reverse complement strand
ATTCCGGGGGTTTCCATAGACGGTATGGATGTAATCGCAGTCTATGAAACGATGGTCAATGCCGTTGATCGGGCGCGCAAAGGAGGGGGGCCGAGCTTTGTTGAGTGTATGACCTACCGGTTTAAAGGCCATTATATTGGAGATCCGGCTGTTTATCGAACCAGCCAGGAGCTTGAAGAATGGAAGAAAAAGGATCCCATTGAACGGCTTAAAAAATCCCTAAAAAAGAATAAAATACTCAGTGCAAAAGATATTCGTAAAATCGAAGCAGAAATGTTAAACAAGGTGAGGGAAGCGGAAGTATTCGCCTTAAACAGCCCAGAGCCCGGAGCCGAAGATGCCTTTCATGGCGTGTATGAACAATTTGTATAAAGGTGAACCCATTGAGAACAATAACCGTTCTGGAAGCAATCAGAGAAGCAATATCAGAAGAGATGGCAAGTGATACCAATGTTTTTATGATCGGTGAAGATATCGGACAGTTTGGGGGTGCACTGGGGCAAACCAAAGGTTTGCTTGAGAAGTTCGGTGAAGACAGAATCATCGATACCCCCATTTCTGAGGCTGCGATCGTGGGAGCGGCAGTGGGGGCTTCCATGCTGGGAATGAGGCCCATTGCAGATATTATGTTTACCGATTTTTCAACAATAGCAATGGACCAGATCATAAACCAGGCGGCAAAGGCAAAGTTCATGTCTGGCGGGAAGGTAAGCGTTCCCATAGTCATTCGGATGCAGGGCGGGGCGGGAAGAGGAAAAGCTGCTCAGCATTCCCAGAGTTTTGAGGCCATATTCTCACATATTCCAGGGCTTAAGGTGGTCATGCCGTCCACACCATACGATGCAAAGGGGCTGCTTAAAACAGCAATCAGGGACAACGACCCGGTCGTCTTTATCGAACACGGCTCCCTTTACAAGATAAAGGGGGGCATCCCGGATGAAGAATTTACAATTCCGCTGGGAGTCGGTGAGATAAAAAGAGCAGGCAGCGATATTTCTGTTATCACCTATTCCTACATGGTTCATACCGCACTGGCCGCGGCAGAGGTTTTGGCAGAGGAAGGGATCTATGCGGAAGTGGTTGATTTGCGGACATTGAGGCCCATGGACACAGCAATGATCATGGAGTCTGTCAAGAAAACCCATCGGGTTGTTGTGCTGCACGAGGCATGCGTTACCTGCGGGTTTGGTGGGGAGATCGTGGCAAGAATCGCCGAGAACGTGTTTGATTACATCGATGCGCCCATAAAAAGACTGGGGGTGCCCGATGTTCCCATTCCCTATGCAAAATCCCTTGAGAATACGATCCTTCCCGATGCGGAAAAACTTATCACCTGTATTAAAAATATTCTGGATGGTTTATGATTTCGTCACCCAATATTTACCCGGGGTTAAATGATAAGCATTCCTAGCCTATCCATCGCTGCACCGGCGAATCGAGGAATTCTTCAAATGGAATGCCGCGTGATCCTACAAGAAGTTTTCTTTTTACGCTAACTTCCCTTGAAAAAGCCTCAATCCCGGGTAGAGATGTCTTTTTTCGGCCGCTTTTTACCTCAATGGCAACTATGGTCTCCCCCTTGGTAAGAACGTAATCAACTTCTCTGTTTCGGCTTGACCAGTAAAACAACCCGAGCCTCTGGCCACGAATACCATTTGCCAGCGTTGCTCCAACAGAAGATTCAACAATACGCCCCCAGAAATCGGGTTTTATCTTTGCTTCTTCAAAAGTAAGTCCGGATAGAGCAGACATAAGGGCAGTATTTAGCACAAGCAGTTTAGGGCTTGATGATTTCCTGCGTGCTTGCTGACCGGCATACTTTTGAAGCCCCATGACCAGCCCGGCCCCTTCAAGCAGGTTCAAGTAATTTGCAAGAGTGGTGGTATTCCCCGCATCCTGGAGTTGACCGATCATTTTTTGATAAGAAAGGATCTGGCCTGAGTAAACACAAGCAAGTTCAAAAAGCCGGCGCAGCAGAGCGGGCTTGTCTACTCTTTTCATGAGAAGCACATCCCTTGAGACCGTAGTTTCAATCAGGAAATCGATGATGTAACGTCGCCATCTTTCCTGGTCTTCAATCAAATCGGCAGCTCCGGGGTACCCACCGAAGAAAAGATAGCGATCCACATCCCATCCAAATGCACCCCGCATTTCTGTGAAGGACCAATGAGTAACTGGTATGATCTCAAAACGACCGGCCAGACTTTCCGTCAGCCCCTGTTGCATGAGAAGCTGAGATGATCCCAAGATAACAACGTGAAGCTGCCTGCCTTCATTTGAGTCTTCATCCCAGAGCCGTTTTGCGGTCTCGGACCACCCGGGCACTTTCTGGACCTCATCAAGAACAAGAATGGATGTTTGTGTTTCAAGGTTGTCCAGCTTAGCCCTTGCTGTTTCCCACTGCTGTTCTATCCATACCCTGTCCCTTAGCTGCGGTTCGTCTGCGGAGGCATAGTGAGAAGGAAGGTTTACTTTGTCGAGAATTTGTCGGGCAATAGTAGTTTTGCCGGTTTGCCTAGGGCCGATTAACACCTGAATAAACCGTCTCTTTTCATTCAAACGGCTCATTAGAACCTTTGATATGGGTCTTAAAAACATAATGATTCCAACAAAATAACATTTTGCTCAAATTTTTGAGTAAATTTACTCAAAGCCCTACTCAAATGTCAATAATTTTGTGAAAAAATGAAAACTCTTTTTTGTGCTGGTTATTCCATGCTCTTATTGTAAAAGTATGATTTGGAGCTTCGCCGTGCATATGGGCCAAAATAAGTGTCCTGAGAATCCTTGACTTCTTTGGACCTTTTAGTATTATCTCCCTGACTGTTTAATGATTTATTGGACAAACTATCACAATAATGATCTTGCTTACCTTCTGCTTGTTGGGAAATATCGAATTGGATTATTGGGGCTTAAAGGCGGAATACTGCCATGATGGATGATCGCTGGATATCGGTTGAAGAGATCGCAGCCTATTTGGGTATTAAACGTGACACAGTTTATAAATGGATCGACCGCAGGAACATGCCTGCCCACAAGGCTGGTCGTCTATGGAAGTTTCGAAAGGAAGAAGTCGATGAATGGGTGCGTGGTGGTATGGGTGCTGACCATAAACGCCGACGGAAAGATTAGAAAGCTGTAAAGGAATGGTAGTGTGGGCGGTACCATGGCAGAAAAAAGCTGGACAGGCCACAGACAAAGACTCAGGGAGCGCTTTTTGGCAGGCGAGGTCGAGTCACGTTCTGATGAAATGCTTCTGGAACTCCTCCTTTCCTTCTCTATTGCCCGGAAAGACGTAAGACCGCTTGCCAAGGAACTTATCCAGATTTTTGGCAGCTTATACCAGGTTCTTTCCACCTCCCCAGATGAACTTTCAAAAGTGAAAGGAGTGGGGCCGGCATCAATCGCGCTATTGAAAGCAGTGGATTTCCTTCGATCCGCCTCTGCGACTCGTGAAACAAAAGTTTCGTTGCAAAAAGGGGTAAATGATACCCAGCAAAAACTGTTTGAAAACCTGATGGATGGCCCAAGTCCAGAACAAGCAATGCCAATTTCCATAAACAAGAAATCGGGTAAGCAAAAGAAATCAAAGACACCCGCAACTCCAAAAAACATTCGCCGAAAGTTTCAAGTCAGTAATGGTTATCTTCTGGAATTTGATCAACTAGCTCGTGTTCTGCATTATCTCCTTGAACACAGGGATGCGAAAAAGATCAACCGCAAAGTTTTACGGGAAGATACTGGCCTGGCGGATCGGCAGGTAGAAAGTCTAGTCAGCATGGGAGCAGCTATGGGCTTAATTCAGCCTGGTCGTCAGATCTTAACTCCCGTGGGACTACTCATCGCTGAACACGACATTTTCATTGAGAACAAGGGCTCTCTTGAATGGTGTCACTATGCCGGTGCGGGCTCATATCACAATCTTATATGGTTTGAGATCTTCAATCGCCTTCTGGCGGAACCCTCACCAATGACTCAGGAAAAATGGAGCAAGCAGCTCCGGAGCGATTTAGCTGGACAATATTCTAAGAGAACTATCAGCAAGAGTCTTTATGAAGAAGTCCGCTTTGTCATCGACGCTTACCTGGAACGTAATTTCAGTAAACTGGAACTCCTTCAACAGTTGCCCGACGGACGGCTTTATTGGCGCCGCTACACTGGATTTGCCCCACTCATTCTCTGTGCCATGATCTATGATTTCTGCGCCACAGAAAAGACCCATCTCTTTCAGGTCGGAGAAATGGTGACCACGCACGGCTCTCCGGCTGTCGTGTTTGGACTTGATGAGGCTTCGTTCCGACAGCAGATAGAAGCACTTCATGGTCGCGGTTGGTTGCGGTACGAGACCACTCATAACCTCGATCAGATTCGTCTTAAACCGGGCTTATCAGCAATTGAATTCCTTATGGCCCATTTCGAAGACCGACCGCCCCGTGAGGATTCCAAACCATCACCAGGAGACCTTTTCGAATGAGCGACCCCATTAACATTGTTCAACTCGTGAAAAGTTTACCTTCCCGCCCCCGCGGACGGGCCTGCATTGTACTCACCCATGACTACCACGGGCAAAAGGAATGGGCGGCAGAGCT
>JAFDFZ010000215.1 GCA_019309565.1 Deltaproteobacteria bacterium | reverse complement strand
TTCGCCTCCAGGCGTTACTCTACTAAGCGGTTGACTAAACCTTACTCAGGAGGGCTTGGCCCGCCATGCGGGACTCCCTCTCAACAGGCAACCATTGCCAGGTTACCCCAGTATGCCATTATTCCAATAGTCAGCTAAAGCGAACTAAGTTCAACCTTGACAGCAGCACCTGGATTTGAGATATTCTTTAATATTATAGAATCCACAGAGACATCTCTCAATGTTATTCTTTCATTACGATTAAATGCTGGTGTCTGCGGCAGAAGATGGAGACATGCCATGGAATTAAAAGATGCATTGCGAAATTTCTTCCAGGAAATGATCCTGCCGGAATTCGAGCAGGTTAAGAGCCGGCAGGTGAAGATGGACGAGAGGCTTAATTCTGTTGACAAGCGCCTTGAAGACATCAATGCCCACCTCATCGATCAAAGCCGGCGTATTGACGATACCAACAAGCGTATCGATGAAACAAACAGGCGTATAGATTCGGTCAGAGACGAGCTTGTCGGTATGATCGGGGAAACAAACAGGCGTATAGATTCAGTCAGAGACGAGCTTGTCGGTATGATCGGGGAAACAAACAGGCGTATAGATTCAGTCAGGGATGAGCTTGTCGGTATGATCGGGGAAACAAACAGGCGCATCGATGACACAAACAAGCGCATGGACAGGCTGTATGAGGTGATAGTGCGCAGGGATGAACACACCGGACTTGAACAGAAACTAATTCAACTGGAACAAAGGGTAAGCGCCCTTGAAAAAAGACTGGCGGCGTAATACACTTTCCGGACAAGCTCCTGGTAACCTTAAAGCTGTCCAAGAATATTTGAAATCCGCTTCAACCGCCTAATGATAAGAAAAAGGAAACAGCGTGGAAGGGCTGTTGAACACACTTTCCAGAACCGTTTCGGGCTCGGCTTCAAACAGAATTTTAAAATATTTTCGATTAAGCCCCCGGGCAGCGGTTTTTACAATGCAATAGGTTTTATTAAAATCTTTACCTGGTAAATGCCCAATGTGCCGCAAACAGGCAACCGGCAGCAGGGCCATGACCCGCACGGTGGGTCCGCTTTTCTCTGAAAGACACAGCTTGAGACTTTCTGAAAACAAGCGTTTAGCCTCTTTAAGTTTGTTCAACTTATGCGCGATCCTTCCCATGTTATAAAGCCACAGTTGCCATGGGTGTCCCATGTCCCTGATGTTCTTTTCATTCTCAACACCCCAATGAAAATAGGTATCAGTTTCTTTCGACGCTTCGGCATCGGAAAAAAATCTAGCCGCAACCGCATGTTGCCAGCGGCTGAGTTCTTTTCTCTCAAGCCGCTTACGAAAACCATACCGGCTTTTTATCTCTAAGTATCTGAACAGTGCCTTTCGAGCGGCCCCGGTTTGTCCGGCATCCAGGTATGTATATACAAGATAGCTGTACTGGCGAAGCATATCGTCTTTTAATTCCGGCACCTCTTCTGCCCCGAACGCCGCCATCGCCAGTTCCGCATACTTCTCACAGTCGCCCAAATATTTGGGGCCACAAAACCCGAAATTCTGAACAATCGAACCATAAAGTTCTCCCAACACCCTGTCAGCTACACAGCCCCCGGCACACTGAGTGCGATACCGATCTTCAAGACAGCCAAGAATTGCCTTAAGGTTTTCCGGAAATCCCGGTGAAAATACATAACGGTTATGAAGGCTTATAAACCTGTTGTTAAGATAATCCGCACACGCATTGATATCGGCCTTCATCGCTCGGTCAAACAGGGAATCGGCCATTTTGGACCATTTTAGGGCGCCGGAAACATCCCCGCGGTGGTTGGAAAGTGCAAGGTTCCGGGTGCAGAACCGAAACGCGGAAAGAGGGTAAAATACGACGGATATCCAGGTTATTCTCAATCCACGAAGAAACCCATTTCGGCGCTGAATCTTTAAACAACAGAAAATGGGTAACCACGTGCAGTTCGAAAAAAGACCACAGCCCGAAATTCTCCTGCAGATGGCCTTTAAAAGAAGCAATCTTTTTGCAAAAGTCTTGCTCGGATGTGCCGAACAGCTCTATGCTGTCGGCCATAAACGGGTTTTGTAAGCATTCCTTCAATCGATCAAATTGCTTATTTTCGGCAAAATAAGCAAGCAGCACGCTGTCTGCCCTGCAAATATCACAGATATTCCGCGTCATATATCAAAGCAACATATAGATCTGCGGCCGGCTCATCGGTTTTGAAATTCATTTCAAACACGAGCTTCTCTTCATCCCATGCCACTTTTTCAGGCAGGACATAGCCGGCCTTTTCAGAATAAAGGTAACACCATAGGCTTGAATCGGAAACCTCTTTAGGCAATTTATCTATTCGCCCAGCAAATTCAATCCCCTCGACGGTATGTTTTCTGTGGAACAACGTTCCGCTCACCACATCAATGGACGCAATCCTGCCCATGTGCAAAGCAAACAGTTTAACCTGAATCTTATACTCATCATCTACTGCCGCCGCCATCGCGTATGCTTCAGAGGGCAGCTGTGCAACTACAAGTGCACTCTCAACTGTAGGCGGATCGGCGGGCCAGGATGTGGCGGGGTATTTTTTTCGGATGTCATTCTGGACTTCTTTGGGGTAAGAATAGATGAGTCTAGGCCTGCTTAGCTCATGCAGTATGGACGCTGCTGCACGGGAAGAAAAAGTAAAGGCCACCTCCACCTCAAGTTCTCTGAAAAACAGACGTATATCATTTTCGCCTGAAAACGGCTTTGGTCGAACAGCCCATTGGGGGGCGAATTCGGTTTGATGCGCCATCTGTTTGACCGCTTCTAGAGCCTCATCTGATATGTGACCGATGGGATGATCCATATCTGCAGCCCTTAACACATATGTGTTCCAGCATTCTATAAAAAGGTCTTCAAATCGGGTCTGTTTTTTAGTGAGGATCAGATCGCCGGGCCCGGCCAGCCCAATATCCCAATAGGTTTGCGCAACGGTGATTTCGTCTGAAACTTCGCTTTGTATCTCAAGCACAAGAACACAGGGTGGAGTATAATAATAACCCTCCCGCCATCGGGCATAATCCGAACGGATATACCGGAGCTGTCCTGCTTCAACGGCTATTGTTTGCTTCATACCGGCAGGCCCGGGGGCTGCCATTTGCCTCAGCCTGGCTGTCAACTCATCCCACAGGAACAGATCGGTCTCCTTTTCCTTAGAACAGTAAGGACATACGGCAAAGTGTCGGTTAAGATTCACCTTTTGAGAAGGATCTTTTAAGACCTGAGGTGGCGGACATCTCCGGTACTGTTTTGCCATGGAAAATGCCTGCTTTCGGCTGTACATGAAGCGATACCTCTTTTCTCCCTGCCCCCTTCGGAAAAGCATGTTTTTCGCCGTACTTAAAAACGGCGGCTGGGTAATTGATGTTACGGCTCTTTAGCCGACTTTTTCAAAATTCCAAGAAGGGTCTTTTTAAAGACCGCAAAGGCCTCCTCATTTAGGTCATCGGCTGACAGCCATCGAAGATCTGCCAGAAAGACCTTGAGCTTATGTTTTATAAGATCAAGCACATATGCAGGTCCCGAGGCTCCAGCGTATCCGGTTTTTTCTGCGATTTCCTTAAACCCAAAACCAGCACCGAAATGTAAATAAAAAACCGTTTTTTCTTTTCTGTCCAGTGTGTTTGAAAACTTCTCCGCCCAAAGTTTCACCTCTTTCGGATTAAAATATCCACGATCAGCCTCCGTGTGTTCATCCGGATAATTTTCAAGCAGATCCTTTTCAGCGTGATTTTTCACTCGCTGGGGCAGCGCTAAGGGCACATGGATTCCGATCCAGTACACAAACTCTCGAATCGCAATTTTTGCATTCTCAACTCCATATAAACTGCAAACCTGATCCATGAAATAAACGGCAAGATCAAGAAGCGCTTTCTTTTTCTTGACGGCATCAAAATCACGGATCTCAGTTACCCTGTCTGGAAACGGAATGGATGTCAGGTCTTCTTCCGATAAAGGCTGAACGGGCTGGGCATCTGGTCTCAGGCTGAAAAAAGATCCCTTCCCTTTTTCAAATGTCGTGTGGAATTTACCCGATCCCTTCAGCACCTCTCTTGCTCGTTTGTATAAATAACCGAATGGATTCACACCAGGCTTTCGCATTTTATCCAGCAGTCTGTTTCTGAAAGACTGCCTGAGATAACGAGCGGTGTTTTCATCACCCGATCTTATAGACGGCTTTTTTTCAAGTATAAAAACGACAAGCTCAGCCCTTAAGATTTCAAGGGCTTCTTTTTTTGGATCAGACGGCAGTAGATCCGGAAAAAGCTTGCTGAAATAAGAAGGAGATCCTCTTATTTCACCGTAAATCGACTCGGCGATCTTCAGAAGCAAAGCCTGAGCTTCCGCAGTTTCAAGCCACTGCCTTACGGCCCTTTCATGGTCTTTTTTTCCCACGATCGAACCTCTGAATAATCGATTGATTGTTTATTTCCCGTTAGAGAACGATGTTCTCTAACGACTATAGATGGTGGCATTAAACCACCATCTATAAGGAATTATCTATACAACCGACAGGAGTCGGTGGCTTTCTCTAACGGGGTAAACCACACAGACACCTTTTACCGCGTACGGGCTGCCGATGCTTGCCCAGCGGTTTCAATGCACCGCTCCGGAACCTGCCCTTTGAACCGGATGCGCATGGCCATCTCGGAAGGTATCGGAAAATGCAACTTTTCCAGCAAATACGAATTTCGATCCATCTCATAGCCGGTATAACGCAGCCTGCAGCCTTTACGGATGTACCGGTAGAGGCTGGAAGAAAACGGTCTCTTCGATGAGCAAGGACAGACCTTGAACCCCACCCCATCTGGAAGCTTTTTCAGCGAATAGACAGGGTGTGTGCCGTGCAGGGCCCTCTTTCGCGGAAACATCCCTTCTGTTAAATCGAAAAGGATATGATCGGATGCACCAAAAAAAAGAAAGCCGGGTTTCCAGTATCGAAGCGGGAGGTTGACAGCAGAACCCAGGATTTTGTCAAGGTCTTTTTCTGCAGTGAGGGTATCGGTCTTATCCGACCAAAAACTCCGGCCATCGAACCTTTGTTTTCCATTCTTTGCCATTTGCCGTTTAAGTATCTCTATTAGCTGAACAATCGCTGTTATTTAAGCAAACCGCAACTGATAGCCCCCTATCCGCTTGCAAATGAAGTATCACAGCGGTAAAAACAGGTGTAATAAATTGAATTACATGTTTTTCACATTTTTGGATCGATCGCAAGTATTTTCAAGCCAAATGATCGCCTAATAAAAGCGGTTTTGCCAGCATAAGAAAACCTGAAACCTAAGCTGAACGACTTTTCATAAAAAAATCCTACCCGTAGGGCAGCAAATTGTAGTATATAAGACCTATGTTGTGCGGTTCATCCTAACCCCGAACCCTGAACTGGAACCGATCGGTTTAGGTACTATAAAACTTGTTCTCAAATCGGGTCCGGTAGAAAAAATATGCCGGAGCATATTGCGGGCCTAATAACCTATCTGATACATCAGGGTTTAAGCTTACGATATGGATGCACTGATAAAAATCATGGCAGTCATAAGCGGCCTGTTGGCGCTGATAAAAGGTGCGTTTGATATTATAAGGGAATATCGTGAAAATGCCGAAGCACTGTCCGGCCTATGGGCGCGACCACGGTTTCGTATCGCAGCGATTCTTACTATCTTAGGAATCATAATTATTGCAGCCGGCTTATGGTTCGCTGTACAGCAACAAGATTACACTGTAACGGTGCAAATTTGGAATGTCACACACGATCAGAAACAATCTGTTTTTGCATCAAAGAGTTTTCCGGTCTCACACAGGGGCCGGTTGGCTGAACAAATATACCTTGATGTTTCAAAGTGGATCATTCGACAGATTCGGCAAACACATAATCAATCTGAACCGTCAAGCATCGGCATCGATATCTATATACCGGCAAACTTATCCGATGAAAAAATTTCAGTTAAAACCACCCCGAAAACACATCTTGAAATGTTTCTTTATATTATCCAGGGAAGTGCAAAAGCTCGAGTTCGAACCCGCCTCAATGAGCACGATCTGGAGAACCTGGGGAAGGATTTCTACATCGAGCTCAACAAAACCGGTTATTCCCCGGCGCTTATAAAGGTAAAATGGGGCGAAGCCCTGAGCCGACATCTAACGTTGACACCCAATCTTATTCGGATCGGAATCGAAAGATTTTCGGGCAAAGACAATCTTTTTGCTGAAAAGTTAACCGAATTGCTTTCTGCCGAATCTCGTTTTCAGATTATGAACCCCGCCACGCTTACTGCCTTAAGAAAAGAAATAAGAGACAATCGCAACATTATCGCAAGCCAACCGATGGTACAGATGAAATTGCGCACATCTTTAGGTTTGGATTTTATCATTTCCGGCACCTACCAACACGAGTAATACCTGTTGCATGAAAATTAATGAGAAGAAGGTTAAGAAAATCATGAAAAATCCTCAGGGAGCCCTTCATCATTTTATTGCCAGGGAAATTGATAGGGAGAAAATATCTTAACAGGATAGCGTTGGCAAAGACATATTCAGTAATTGACGAATAAGTTTAATAGTTTAATACGTCCCCCACATGCTATGGCGATGCCCAATACGCTTCGACAAGCTTAAGGGGAATGCGCTCGCTGTTTCGGTTCAACAATTTTATGTCCCCTATTTTGTATATTGACAGTTGTGCGTGATTTTGAGATATTTTTAACAAAGGAGGTGGACCATGGAAATTAAAGAAGCACTGCGAAATTTCTTCCAGGAGATGATCCTGCCGGAATTCGAGCAGGTTAAGACACGACAGGTGAAAATGGACGAGAGGCTTAATTCTGTTGACAAGCGCCTTGAAGACATCAATGCCCACCTCATCGATCAAAGCCGGCGTATCGATGACACCAACAAGCGTATCGATGACACCAACAAGCGTATCGATGACACCAACAAGCGTATCGATGACACCAACAAGCATATCGATGACACCAACAAGCATATCGATTCGATACGCGACGAACTCGTTGGTATGATCGGGGAAACGGTATGATCGGGGAAACAAACAGGCGGATCGATGACACCAACAAGCGCATAGATTCAGTCAAAGACGAACTTGTCGGTATGATCGGGGAAACAAACAGGCGTATAGATTCGGTACGCGATGAACTTGTCGGTATGATCGGGGAAACAAACAAACGTATGGACAGGCTGTATGAAGTGATTGTTCGAAGAGAAGAGCACACCGTCCTTGAACAGAAACTGATGCAACTGGAACAAAGGGTTAGTGCCCTTGAGAAAAAACAGGCAGCATAAATCAACAGCCCGTCTAGCCGCCTCCAACGGGGGGGAAGACCGTAACACGGTCTCCTTCTTTCAGCCTATCCGACAACGTCGCCTGCTTATCGTTTTGCATAATCACTTTGGGTGTATCAATGGGTATACCCAGGGTTTTTATAACATCTTCGATGGTTGCATTTTCTTTGACCTCGATGGTTCGATTGTTGCCTGACAGATCCGGCCTGGGCAAATATCGTTTAAACTGCGTCAATAGCTTTACCTCAATCTTCATTATTTGCTCTCCGCTACAATTCGTACCAATTTACCTATTTAAAAAGAAGTCCCGTAAGCGGCAAAATTAAAAGAGTTTTACTGTTCACCGAGAATTATGGCCCGAAATTCGATCTACGATGGCCTGGGTGATTTTCTGTGTGGTGGCATTGCCCCCAAGGTCCGGGGTGTGATTTGCTGTTTCTGAAAGAACATCTTTCACCGCAAGCTCAATAGCGGCAGCATACTGCTCTTCTCCAAGATGTCTTAACATCAGTGCGCCGCTTAGTATCTGAGATACGGGGTTGGCGATACCCTTTCCTGCAATGTCCGGGGCGGTGCCGTGTACCGGCTCAAACAGGCAGGCCTGGGTACCATATGTTGCCCCGGCCCCGAGCCCCAAGCTGCCGGCAGCAGCCGCACAAAGATCCGACATGATGTCTCCATACTGGTTGGGCATCACCGCCACATCAAACCAGGAGGGATTGGAAACAATCATAGCGCAGGATGCATCTACGAATCGATCATTAAACTCGATCTCCGGGTAGTTGCAGGCGATTTCTCTTGCCACCCTAACAAAGAGCCCGTCTGTTTGCTTCAGCACATTGGCCTTGTGAACCGCGGTGACCCTTTTTCTCCGATTCCGTTTTGCAAATTCAAAGGCAAACCTTACCACTGCCTCGGATGCTTTTCGGGTAATGATTTTTAAGGCCACAGCGGTGTCGTCCTCCACCGTATATTCGCTTGCCACATAGATGTCTTCGTTTATCTCCCTTACTATTACCACATCCAGGCCATGAATGGGGGCCGGAACTCCCCTGTAATTTCTTGCCAGCCGCACGGCCGCAAATCCTCCTCCTTCCCTTCGAAGTGCGTTGGTGGCGCTGTTATAAGAACGCGGCTGTTTGTTTTTCGACACGCCCCGGGGGCGAGGTGTAACCCGTTCATCCTCCATCTCAACGCTAAACGGTCCTTTAAAGCCCACACCGCATTCCAGATAAGTTGACAGGGTTTCATCCGGAAGCGATGCTCCCAGCTTCTTTCGAGCGCTCTGCCCGCCTTCCAGATGGATCCAGTCGATATCTACGCCCGTAGCTTCAATTACCTGTACGGCAGCATCCACGATTTCAGGGCCGATGCCGTCTCCTTTCATTAATGCAACTTTGTGCATGCAAGCTCCTTTTTACAAAAAAGGTTTCTGGTTCTAAGGTTTTGAGGCTCAAGATCTAGGGAATGCAAAATGATTTCTGTATGTGCTTAAGGTTCTATGCTTTTCCCGAGAGTTTGCTCGGAAAAGGTGGCCCCTTTGGGGGCAGTTGAAATAAAAACCCAGTTGTAAGTGATCTAAAGTGCCTAAAGTGCCTAAAGTTAAGGTGTCGCTTCGCTCTTTCATTTTAAAAATAGACCAAATTCCTTAACTTTAGTTCACTTTAGCTCACTTTAAACTTTAGTTCACTATAAACGCTTATCAAAAGCATGTAATTCAATAA
>JAFDFZ010000012.1 GCA_019309565.1 Deltaproteobacteria bacterium | reverse complement strand
GCTTCTATCTTAAATTCTCTGTCATATACCCTTCCCATAGACACACCTCCTAATTTGCTCTACTCTATTTTACAATTTTGCTCTTCGGTGTGTCTACTCTTTTGAAAATCCTCATATTGGCAATATCTCAATGACCGGATACAAAAACTTGACCAAATTCCTCAATTGCCGGATCTGATTCGACAACAGGCATTGAGACCAGGATAAGATTTCCGTCCCCTTGATAATGATACCTTTTCTTATCCGATTCTTATCCGAAGCCTGCTAAAAATCTGTAAACAAAATCGTTGTGTCCTTTACTACCATCGGTTATTGAGAACATACATGTGGTCTAAAAATTCCAACAGTGGAAGTCAGGAATTCCCTTCAGTGAATGGCCTTAAATTTCCTGGCAAGCTCGTTGTCAATAACGTACATGCATATTTCACGGGCGCCTTGCTCGGTGTAGTGAAAATTGTTGCATAGATTACTTATCAAATAAGTGACATCGTTTCGGATTTTCTTATCATAGCTCTTGAAGGCATCGGTATGATAATCTTTGATGGCCCGACGAAAGTTCTTGTTATCAAGAAAGGGATCCAAAACGTTTTCTTTAAGATTATGGACGTATCGTTCATGCAATGAATGAAAGACTTTGGTTTCGGTAATATCTTTACCCTCGATCAGAATCTCTTGAGGCAGTGTATTGGAAGCATATTCTTTTTGGGTATCTTCACGAAAGGTGATTCGCCTGCCTTGCTCTACCGAAGCTCCCAGAATTCGCTTCTCTATATTCTCTAAAAAATCCTCGGTGATCTCTAACTTCATTCCCGTATATGAATTTGTTTCAACAGATCCGATTTCAAAGTTAATGGCAAACAGGTAATTTTGGATATCCTGGGATATCTGCTTTTCATTATAGTAGTAAAGAGATTCCTTTACCTCCTGTAACACCGTGTAGTCATACATGCGAAGCAATGAATCCATGAAACCTTTAGGAATGGTTTCCTTTAATCGCTGGTTTGACTTTGTGAAAAAATTGGTGAGATTCGACATATCGATCAGTTTGTTTTGTTTGGCATAGGTAGAGTAGAATTCATTGAATATCTTTATTGAATCCCGACCTGAAATACCCTGGGCTCCTTCGGTTTCTGATTCAGATATGATCCTTTTCCTGCGTTTAGCGGTAAAACGCTTCCTGTCCTCTTCGGTAAGCCAGCTTGGGATATGGCCTGTATAGATTTCCATTTTCAACAGCAGCAGGTTTTCGTCACAGTAAAGACGATATTTTCCCGGATTTCCGATCCATTCAAGCAGCCCCTCTGATTTGGCATTTAAGCGGGATGAAATAATTACTCTGGCAAAATTATGCAGTACCCTTGGAAGAAAGCTCTCATCTATATGCCTGCCGAATATGTTGCGGTAAATTTCCACCTCGGTATTTAAATCCATCACATAAGGAATATAGATGTATTCGATTCTATCCGAAAATGATTGAATATCCTGAATGTTTTTTTTGTCTTCCGGGTTCATCAATGCCAGGAAGAGCGAATTTACGTTCTCTTCGATATCTTCAACCTTGTGAACCCCTTCGCTGATGATGTTGTGCAGCTCTATTAGACGATCGGTATTATGGGCTTTTATGTCCATTAGGGCATAAATTCCGTTGTTGGTCTTGGCGTATTGTGAGTATATATACTTTACCTGGTTGCTATCCCTGAGAAGGTGATTTATTCGATTCTGAAGAATGGAGTTGGTGAAGATATTGTTTTTCATCGGTTTGTCACCGGGGTTGAATACACTGATCCCTTCTCCAAGACGCCTGCTGAACTGATAAGGTCGCGCATACACCATTTCAAACACTTTCATCGGGTTTTTAAGCTTGTTCAAAAGCGCCTCATAAAGGGACTCACAGATGGTGCAACAGGTGTCGTTGAACACCCATTCGTACTCTTTTTCGGTAAACAGCTTCCATTTAAATTCGGTGTTGTCCAGCAGGTCATCGAGGAATGCCCTGCGTAGATTTTTGGGGACGATCAAAAGAGGGCTATCATGGCTGGGGCAGGGAACCTCGATGTGATCATCTGCAGAAAGCAACGCTTCCCTGGCTTTGAGTGTTTCAAATTGCTCTTGAAAGCCCTCGTTTTGCAGATTAAGCAGGTTTTCAAAAACAGATAATGTTGCGTTTTCATTGAATCGACCCAAAATTTTTCGATTAAGCCTCCAGACGATCTCAAACCGCGAGCCCGCTTCAGTATTTGCATATTCCTCAAATTTTTTAAGCAAATTGTTTAAGAATGTACTTTTCCCGCTTCCATGTGGGCCCTCGAAAATATAGATCTTGTTTTGCTGGGCCCCCCGTCTCATCGCTTCCACTTGATTCATCAAGCGGTTTGCAAACAATCTGTCTGCAAAGAAGGGATGATCGGTCCCCTCATTGAACAGCCGGCTGCAGTCGTAATATACGTAGTTAATGGATTCCGGATCGTTCGGGTATTCATCGATCCCTTCTCCAATATAGGTTTTGATCATATCGTGGAACACCTGAAAGATACTGCGAATTACCGTCGAGGGCTGGTCTGCGAGGATCTTTAGAAACTCCTCAAAGCTGATGGTGCTGTGCTTGTCCCAATCGTTTTTGGTTCTCTTCAAGTGTTGCAGCGCCTTCTTTACATTCTCCATGATCCAGCCGTGTCATTGGATAATTTTTTTAGACAGCTTTCTGTTCTCTATGGTATAAAGCACTCGCTGCCATTTAGGCTCGCTTCTTTGTGATGGTTGTCCTGAATTGAAGATTGAGCCCTGGGTATGAGGTGAAGTCTCAACTTCGCTTGTCTCAAGCATAACCGGTGCCCCCCAGAGATATTCGATTCCCATCATGGTGTTTGGTATGAACTCTTTTACCAGGGGTTTACCTTCAAAATGATGGACGAGATACAGCGAATGGTTCTTATTTTTTGTGGTGTCTATTTCAATATGGGGCGGGTGATACAGAGAGTCTATCAGCATTTGTCGATAGTCGTCTGCACTGCGGCTTTTTACATAATACTCCCAGACCATCTTTTGCCGGTTCAGCCGCCTGCCCGCAACAAATAAATTGTTGTCATTGATGAAATCCTGATCCACAAATGTGCTGATAAACATAAAATCGCAAAAATTTTCCCGAACTTTGAAGATGAAATCGCGACCGTTGGCTGTTTTCGAATCGAATTTCTTGCGGGCCTCCATATCGAGAAGTCTTTGAAATTCTATGGAGTATTTTCCCTTGTTTGCCTTTTCTTCTATATCATAGAACAACCGCATACCCAGGGCATAGGGGTTGAGCCCAACCCTTGGCAGGCTGGTAACCCCTGCGTTGACCTTGGCAAAATCGACTTCGTGTCCTTTGATTCGGTCATCTTTAAGAAAAAGCGTTTCATGCCAGTAGCTCGCCCAGCCTTCATTCATAACTTTCGTACGGATCTGTGGCTGGAAAAACAGGGAGGTCTTTCGCACCACCTCGACAATGGATTTCATCCACTTATTCTTATTGTCGTTCAAAAACCTGGAATGCTCCAGGAGATAATAAAGCAAATCAACTGATTTGCTTTCTTTCTTCTCTTCTTTATGTTTGATGTAAATAGCTTCGAATTCAGGATACTTTGTGCTGATGCCTGAAATAAAGACGGTTTCTCCTAAATCTTTATGCTTACGAATGCACTCATTGTACCGGTCGATCTCCTTTAGATATTCGCTTCTCTTTACTTTTTTAAGAGATTGTAGAAACACATCGAAATAAAAATCGATGCGTGTGAAGCGGCCGGCTCTTAAGCGATTGTTCATACGGGATAGTTCTTTATGATACCCTACAAGGTTGTCGATGCCGCGTGTAAACTCGATCACATAGTCCGCCCACCTGCCCTTTTCCGATCTGAGCTTGGCAATCAGCCGCTTGTCGGAAAGCGCCTGACCTGCAAAATCATCGTCCCAGGTATGCCGGAAATAAAGGTTGTTCTGAAAGAAATCGATATGGGCCAAAACGTGGTAAAAAATCATTACATTCAGCCAATCGGGATTATTGTCGTTATAATAAGAGATGGCCGGCCGCGTGTTGATGACGGTTTCATAGGGATTGCTGGGATAAAGGTCATAGCGGCCCTTTTCTCTCAGCACCTCCACATCATGTACCCAGTAATCGTAAAGGGTGGGGATCATGCACCTGGGAGTCAGCTCAAGCAGGTCCCGGTTGGTTACGATATATTCCAGAGTCTCATCATGAAACCGAAGGCCGGCGGCTCGAGCCCTTTTTTTGCATCCCTCCATGATGCGCTTTGTATGCTGATCGATCAATTGCATGGTCATTCCGAGATTAATTTTTTGATACCCTTTATTATTCTGGCTTCATCCGCATCTTCCTGCAATATATCGAGTCGAATCAGATCCGGTTTTTCGGTAAGCAATCCTGAGGCTTTTAAATATTTTTCAACTTCACTGCTGCGGCGGGGGCCATGTTCGGCGATGGTAATCCCGAGCCGATTCGAATAGGTGAGCATCTTTCTGATTTCAGGCAAGGCTTCCTTCCCCTCAGTATCCCAGTCATCTCCGTCGGTTCCGTGAAATACATAAATATTATAATCCTGGGAAAGGCTTTCCTTTTCAACGATGTTATTTACCAGCCGGAAAGCCGAGGCGACTTTTGTTCCACCCGCCACGCTTGAATTATAATACGTGTAAAAATCAGGTACTTCTTTTGCCTCGGTATCATGGAGGATAAATCTGGATTCCACCTGTTTGGCATACTGGTAAAGCAGCCAGCTGTATATCAAGACATGCTGTGAGACCACATGTTCGGTTGATTTACCCGCCATGGAACCGGAGTAATCCCTTAAGAAAAATACCATCGCCTGTGATTCGTAATCCTTTTCTTGTGAAAGAATTCGATAAATCTTATCGGACGGAGATATCAGGAATTGTGTCGAATCAATATTGTTCCTGTCTGGTAGATTCCCAAGCATAATATTGGTGGCAATGATTTTTCGAAGCGTGGCCTTTTTGTCCAGAACCTGCCCGAACCCTTGATTCCGATCGGTGAGATCATAGGTGTATCGGCTAAGAGAGCGTTTTTTGCCTTTATCTTTTAGATTGGGGAGCTGGAATTTTTCGGTAAGGATTCGGCCCAGATCGTAAGCACTGCTTTCCAGATCGTGTTCTGCCCCTTCTCCCTGTCCGGCTCCTCCCGTACCGGTGGAATTAGGATCATGCACGGGTTGTTCTCCAATAACCTCTCCCTTCTCTCCGTCTCCCGAGCCACCGGATACGGCATCGTCCGTAGAAGACTGAAAGGAGGTGTCGTGAATAAACTTTTCTTCAACAGTTGTCGGCACCACCACGATACGGCCTTTTCCTGACTTGCCCGGTTTTATCAACCTTCCCATTCTGATTTTTCTTGGAAACCCGTCTTTCTCCCTTTGGTTATCCCGCTCCAGAAGCTCATCGATGGAACGAATATTTGCACTGTAGGGTTTATCAAGACAGGTTATGCCATTAAGGGAAGAAAGATCATGATAGTCATAAAGAGTCTTGAAAGCCTTAAAAGGAGGGGATGTTTCTATTTCTCGTTCCTGTTTCGGTAATTCGTGGCTGTCTGCCACCTGCAATTCAGAAAGAAGTCTTTGTTGCTGTTCGAGCGTCAAATCGGACAGCTTCAATTCAGGGTAGATTTCTTGCAGTTTCAAACTCATCTCTCTTTATGAGCGGCAGGGGAAAATTGTCCGCATTATGCTCGATGCTCTTCGCCAAAGCCCTTCTATCCGCTATCGCTCATCTTCCTGTGTGCAGAAATACTCGATGGTTTTTAAAGCACAGGTATTGCAGTAGTTTAGTTTTGTTTGCATCGTATTGAGCATCCGGTCGTAGAGTTTTTGGTTTTCCTCGTTGGTACGGTTTGCCAGAGCACCGATAAGGCTGCCCGCTCCGGCAATATCCGATTTCAACCGGACATCGGTAATCGCCTTAACCAGCTCTAAGTTGTCCATGAAATCATAATTGGGATCTACAGAGATTTTCTGGCCGTAAATCTTTCGGATCGATGTTCTAAAAGTTTCCCGCTGTTCTTCTGTTTTAAGCCCCAGGCGTTCTTCCACGCTGTTTATATAACGCTCGTCGATTTTCATTGCTTTCAGCTCTCCGGTCTGCGGATCTTTATATTTCCACATCTTGTCAGGGCCTAAATTTTCTGCATCGATGCCGATGATCATGTTTACGTAGTTCATTACGTCTTTGCGAATCGCCAGCGGTTCGTCCATGTAAGCATTGAACATCTCGGTCATGATGCGTTCCCGGTATAATCCCTTGGCCGTTTTGAGATCTTCAAGGTATTTGGTTCTGTCGTTTGCCTCCGGCACATAATCGAGAACGACGCGTTCCATGGTTTTGAAAATATCATAGGCGAACATGCATTTACCTTCGTTGGTTTCTGAGCTTTCGATCAGAAGCTGAATCGCTCGGCCCAAGTTGCGCTGCCCGAGGCCTTTCTGACCGAATCGCTTGGTGATATCCGGCTGCTGGGCAAGCGTGTCTATGACTTCCGCCAGGGTCTTGATACTCTTTTCCCCTGCCACCTCTCCGGCAGCAAGCTTCATGGTTTCAACGGATGTTAGTTTTTCAGACCGGGGCAGTCGGGTAAGAACCACCGCCACGGATGCGGCGTAATTCAAATTGGGATCGATGTGAAGCTCTTCTCTGCTCAGGGTCGTTTTGGTTTCATTACCAATGGCATAGGCAGTGAGTTTTTCCTGAAGCTTATAATCGGTGTTGTGGGATACATAACAGATTCTGCAACGATCCACGATGGGGGCCTCTTCTTTTTCGGCCAAAAATCGATTAAATTCAGAGTTGTTGCTTGTAGCGATGATCAGCGTGTCGATGGGCCACTTAAAGCCGTCGATTTCAATCACACGGTTCTGGATGACCCCGAGATATACCTGAACGAGATCTTTTTTGTTTTTGAAGATTTCATCACTGAAATGAATGCCTCCGCCTGCGACTCTCGCCAGCGCGCCACGTCTTAAATCGAAGCGGTACGGGTTATTTGTGTCTGTTATGTGCAACAGCCGCTGGATCGATTCCTCACCAAGCAGATCAACCGCAGAGGAGGTGATTTTGTCTTTTGCAGGGTATTTCCCGGTTACGGTTCCCAGGCTTTCTGTTAGGGGCACCGGTACGATTTCGATAAATTTAAGGATATCTTCTATCATACCGTTCGTGTAGTTTCGGATCTCGTCTAATATATAACCGCTGCAGGCCCCAAGGGGACGATAATCTTCATAGAACGTTTCGATTTCCTTTTCCGTAAAACCGATCTGTGCTGCCAGGAATTCTTTACTCTGTTCGAATGTTTCAAACAGGTTCATGGCAAGAATCATGGGGTCTTCATAGGTCTGGGATTCGATGGACCGGATTCTTCCATAATTGCCAAGCTTATCCATGCCGATGAACCGGAAGGTATATTTGCGATTCGGCTCCCTGCTCAAAAAATGACGATATTTCCCGCAGAGGTACTCCACAAAAAAGGTCTTTCCGTTTCCTGGTTCTCCCACCAGAACGTAAGCCATCTCTTTTGAAGAACCATTTTCAGCGGCGTCTTTAACAAAGGAGACAAAGCTGTTCATCTCGTCGTACATGCCGATAACATGTTTGTTACCATTACGAAAAATGCTGAAATCATAGGTTGTTTTTCCTTTAACCGTTATTTTCTTAATATCACTCTCAAGGATCATCCTAGCCACAGCCTGAAAGGCATTCTCAAAGCGGCGTTTGCCCTTTTTTACTGCCTGAAGATGATGGTGCAGTGAAGAATCGGCCTTTTTCATTGTATACCCCCTTGGTCTTTAAGCGATCCAAGCCAGGTTTAAGGATGCATCCATGGCAGTTTGATGCTCAGATGCCATAGTTATTCAAATGCATTTTCAAGCAATTGTCAGGCCAACTTAAAGGGGGAGGGGATAAAATGAAAGGGATGGGGAGGAAAATCTGCACGATCTAAAGAGAGATATTCTTCCCTATGCTGCCATGGTCACGGGCAGGTCGATTTGCAGGGATGATTCCAAATGATGTTGCCAAAACTTTGACGGCAGGGGGTTAACAAAATGACTTCTACCGGTAGGTTTTTGCCAGGTAATTATCTATTACGTATATACATATTTCTTTTGCTCCTTGTTCGGTGTACCGGTACTTATTCCGGAGATTGTTTATCAAATACGTCACATCATTTCGGATTTTCTTGTCGTATGTTCGAAAGCTTGCCGTTCCATAATCTTTAATAGCCCTTCGAAAGTTCTGGTTTTCTAAAAACGGATCCAATACGTTTTCTTTTAGGTTATATACGTACCTTTCATGCAGAGATTTGTAAATTCTGGTTTCCGTTACGGCTTTTTCTTCAAGCAGAATCTCCTGGGTTAAGGTTCCGGATGCATAGGCATTCTGTATGTATTTTCTGAAGCCGCGTTGTCTTTCCTTGTCTGCAGATGTCTCCAGGAAGCGCCTTTCCATGTTTTCAAAAAACTCTTCCGTAATATTCAGTTTTTCACCCGTAAAGGTACAGGTTTCCACAGATCCGATTTCGAAGTTGACGGCAAAAAGATAATTTTGAATATCTTTCGAGATCTGTTCTTCATTGTAATAAAACAGAGATTCCTTAACCTCCTGGAGGATGGAATAGTCGTAGAGACGAAGCAGCGAATCCAAAAAACCCCGGGGAATCAGTTTGGTGAATTCGTTTTCGGATTTGCTGAAAAAACTATACAAATTTGACATGTTAATAAGTTTGCTTCCCTTGGCGTAAGTCGAGTAAAAATCATTGAAGATCTTTATTGAATCCCGCTCGGAGATACCATGATCGCCTTCAGCTTCAGATTCGGCAATGATTTTTCTGCGGCGTTTTGCCGTAAATCGCTTTCGATCTTCCTCCGACAACCAGTCGGGGATATGACCGGTGTAAATCTCCATTTTCAGCAAGTGCAGGTTCTTATCACAGTATAGTTCATATTTCTCCGGCTCTCGGATCCATTCCAGCAAGGCACTTGATTGGGGTTTTAATCGTGAAGAGATAATGATTCTGGCAAAATTATGAAGCACTCTGGGTAGAAATTTTTCATCTATCTGTTTTCCGAAAATGTTCCTATAAATCTCCACTTCCGTATTTAGATCCAGTACATACGGCATATTGATATACTCCACCCGGTCCAGGAAGGATTGATATCCTTCGATATTTGCCTGATCCTCCGGGTTCATCACAGCCAGAAGCAGGCAGTTTACATTCTCTTCGATGTCTTCCACCTTATGGACTCCCTCGCTGATGATGTTGTGAAGCTCGATTAGTCGTTCGGTGTTATGAGATTTGATATCCATCAGAGCGTAGATGCCGTTGTTGGTTTTAGCATATTGGGAATAGTAATATTTCACCTGGTTGCTGTCTCTCAACAAACTGTCGATCTGTACCTGAAGCATCGGGTTTGTTAATTTGTTATACTTTAAGGGCTTGTCTCCTGGGTTATACACGCTTATGCCCTCTCCCATCCTCCGGCTGAAACGATAATGCCTGGCATAGAGCATTTCGTATACTTTCTGTGAGCTTTTTAACCTGTTGAGCAAAGATTGGTATAAAGAGCTGCAAATCGTGCAGGGTATACCCTTAAATACCCAGTCGTATTCTTTTCCCGAAAAAAGACGCTCCTTAAACTCGTTGTTTTTGAAAAGATCATCGAAAAATTCCCTTCGGTAGTGCTTTGGGATCATGAGAATGGGATGATCGTGACTGGGGCAGGGGATTTCGATATCCTCTTCGGAGGAGAGCAATGCACTCTGAGCCTTCAGAACATCCAGCTGATTGGAAGGTATCGCGCTCTGAAATTGAAGAAGCTTCTCAAGTACCGACAGCGCCCCATGTTCTGCAGAAATATCAAGAACGCTTCGATTTATCCTCCACACCGTTTCATAGCGCATTCCCTTTTCTGTATTGGCGTATTCCTCAAATTTCAACAGAAGGTTATTTAAGAATGTGCTTTTCCCACAGCCAGGCGGCCCTTTGAAAATGTAGATTTTATTCTGCTGGGAGCTGCGCATCATGGTATCGACAAGGCTGATCAGCCTGTTTGCAAAAAGTCTATCTGCGAAAAAAGGATGGTCTGCGCCTTCCACAAACAACCGCCTGCAGTCATAGGAGACAAAGCCGATCGATTCCGGATCATCGGGATACTCATCGATGCCCTGTCCAAGATAGTCTTTGATCATGTCGTGAAACACCTGGAAGACATTTCGGAGGACATGCGTTGGTTTTTGGCTCAGTTCCTCTAGAAACTCCTCAAAGGATATGGCGGTGCACGGATCGTGCTCGGTTACGTTGCGATTCAGATGGTCCATTGCCGTTTTGATCGTATCCATACGGCCAAACCTCCATAAACCGGCACATAGCTTTCTTTCATCGAGAACTGCCGGCTAAAAAAAACCGAAGGTAATCTCTAAGGCGTTAAGTGAGCTATTTAATGAGTTCTCTGGTCAATTTGCGGTCTTTCACCGTGTAAAGGACCCGCTGCCATTTAACCTCGGGTTTTTCCAGGCTATGCTCGGTGCCGCCTGGTATTCTATCCAGCCTTGATGGCACCGAGTCGGCTATCTCACTGGTTTCCAGTTTAACGGGCCCTCCCCATAGATACTCGATCCCGATCATAGTGTTGGGAATAAATTCTCTTACAAGCGGTTTTCCTTCAAAATGGTGGTACAGATACAGTGTGTGGTCGTTGCTTTTTGCCGGGATCAGCTCAATGTGCGGCGGGTGATACAGCACGTCCAGCATCATTTCGCGATAATCTTCTGCTCTTCGGCTTTTAATAAAATACTCCCACACCATCTTGTTCTGATTAAGACGCCTTCCTGCCACAAACAGGTTGTTGCGGTTTACAAAATCCTGGTTGAGAAACGCATTGATGAAAGTAAAGTCACAGAAGTGCTCTCGCACCTTAAAGATGAATTGCCTTCCCGCCCCGGTCCCTGTATCATATCGATCTCGAGATTGCACATCGGTTAGCCTAAGAAATTCAAAGGAGTATCTGCCTTTATTGGATGCTTCTTCAATATGGTTAAACAACAGCATCCCAAGTGCATAAGGATTTAACCCGATTTTCGGCAATGAGGTCACGCCGGCGTTTACACGTGCAAAATCCACTTCGTGTCCACTGATTCGGTCGTCTTCAAGAAACAGCGTTTCGTGCCAGAAACTGGCCCAGCCTTCATTCATGATTTTTGTGCGTATCTGAGGCTGAAAAAACAACGATGTATTGCGAACCACCTGTATGACCGATTTCATCCATTTGTTTTCTTCCCGGTTCAAAAAATGCGAATGCTCCATCAGATACTCCATCAGGTCCTGCCGTCTGCCGGGTGTCTGGCTGAGGCTTTTTTTATAAACAGCCTCAAATTCCGGGTGCTTCTTCACAACCTCATAAAAAAAGGCCTCCTCCCCAAGCAGTTTGTTTTCGCGGATGGAGTCGTTATAACGATCGATTTCCTTCATATATTCGCTGAAGGATGCTTTTTTATGGGATTGAAGAAATATGTCGAAATAAAAATCCACTTTTTTGGACATTTGCGTCTTGGCGGGACGATCAAGCCGTGACAGTTCATCATGGTATCCAACAAGGTTGTCTATGCTGCGCGCAAATTCAATTACATAATCCACCCATCTGCCCTTTTCCGATCGAAGCTTTGCTATCAAACGTTTATCGGAAAGCGCTCGGCCTGTAAAATCATCGTCCCAGGTGTGTCGGAAAAACAGATTGTTCTGGAAAAAATCAATGTGTGCCAGCACATGGTAGAATATCATTACGTTCAGCCAGTCCGGATTGTTGTCGTTATAAAAAGAAATGGCCGGCCGCGTATTGATAACGGTTTCATAAGGGTTGGCGGGATAAAGTTCGTATCTGCCCTTTTCTTTTAACACCTCTACGTCCTGAATCCAGTAGTCGTACAGAGTGGGGATCATCATCTTGGGTGCAAGCTCCAGCAGATCCCTGTTGGAAACCACATATTCCAGTGTTTCATGATGAAACCGAAGCCCGGCATCTTTCGCCCTCTCTTTGCAGCCTTCCATAATCTTTTTGGTATGTTGATCAATCAGCTGCATCATTACTCCGAGATAAGTTTCTTGATTCCATCTATAAGCCTTACCTCATCGGCATCTTCCTGAAGCACATCCATTCGAATCAATCGTGGTTTTTCGGACAACAGGCCCGATTTTTCAAGGTAATTTTCTACTTCGCTCCTGTAACCCTGTTCGCCTATATGTCTTGCTATCGTAATCCCGATTCGGTTAGCCACGGTAAGCATCCGCTTAAGTTCCGGCAACGCCTCCTGTCCATTCCTGTCCCAATCATCTCCATCGGTGCCGTGAAAGATGTAAATATTATAATCCCGAGCGATGTTTTCCTCTGATATTATCTTGTTGACAAGCCGGTATGCCGAGGCCACCTTGGTGCCGCCGGCGACCTTCGAATTGTAGTAGGTATAGAAGTCAGGAACCTCGGTGGCATCCGTATCATGAAGAATAAATCGGGTTTCAACCTGACGACTGTATTGATAAAGCAGCCAACTGTAAATAAGCACGTGCTGAGCAACAACAAGGGAGGTAGCATTGCCTGCCATGGAACCCGAATAATCTCTTAAGAAAAAGACCATCGCCTGGGATTCATAATCTTTCTCAGGAGACAAGACCCTGAAGACCATATCAGCGGGAGAAATCAAGAATCGCGTCGGGTCGATGGCATCTATTTCCGGAATGTTTCCAAGGTGTAGGTTGGTTATCACTATTTTTTTTAAAGTTGCCTTCTTATCGAGAAATTGACCCGTTCCCCGATGCCGATCGGTTAGATCGTAGGTGTATTGAGTAAGAGATCTTTTCTTACCCTTATCCTTAAGGTTGGGGAGCCTGAATTTTTCGGTAATAATTCTACCCACATCGTAAGCTCTGGACTCCAGTTCGTGAACACCGCCTTCCCCTTCACCTGAGGTACTTGAACCCGAGGCCGTTGGATCCCGAACAGGCTGCTCTCCGATAACATCTCCCTGCTGTCCATCTCCTCTTCCACCTGTTGCGTCCTCGGCCTCCGAAGAGGGTAGAACCGTATCGTGGATAAATTTTTCCTCTACTGTGGTAGGAATTATCACCACCTTGTCTTTGGAATCTTTGCCCGGTTTGATCAGCCGACCGACTCTGATTTTTCTTGGAAATCCGTCTTTTTCCCGTTGATTGTCTCTTTCCAGCAGTTCATCGATAGAGCTTAAGCGGCTGTGATAGGTGGTTTCAGGCGCAGTAATTCCATGTAAGACTTTAAGGTCACTGGGAAAATAGATATCTCCAGATGGGTTAAAACCTGCTTTAAAGCCCGAATCACCCTGTGATTCGACGCTGACTTTAGAGTCTTCGTGACGCAATTCAAACAGCAAACCTTTCCACAGCTCAGACATGCAGTTCACCTTCTTGCCGTTTGCAGTGTGTTTCCAATCGGTGTGCATTCATCTCATTTCAACTACCGGGTTTATTGTTCATCTTCCTGTGTGCAGAAATATTCGATTGTTTTCTGGGCACATGTTTTGCAATAATGAAGTTTGGTCAACATTGTATGAATCATGCGATCATATAACTTCTGATTTTCTTCGTTAGTTCGATTGGCAAGCGCTCCGATCAGGCTGCCGGCCCCTGCGATGTCTGATTTAAGCCGAACATCGGTTACAGCCTTTACCAACTCCAGGTTGTCCATGAAATCATAGTTGGGGTTAATGGAAATCTTCTGGCCGTATATCTTTCGTATGGAAGTTCTGAAGGTCTCTCGCTGTTCTTCTGTTTTAAGCCCCAGTCTTTCCTCAACGCTTTTGATATACCTTTCATCGATCTTGATCGCCTTAAGCTCTGCTGTCTGTGGGTCTTTATATTTCCACATTTTGTCCGGACCTAAATTTTCAGCATCGATGCCGATGATCATGTTCACGTAATTGAGCACGTCTTTTCGGATGGCCAGCGGTTCATCCATGTATGCATTGAACATTTCGGTCATTACCCGCTCCCGATACAGGCCTTTAGCCGTCTTCAGATCTTCAAGATATTTGATTCTGTCGTTGGCCTCGGTGACATAGTCCAGTATGATTCGTTCAATGGCCTTGAATATGTCGTATGCAAACATGCACTGGCCTTCATTGGTTTCTGAGCTTTCAATCAACAACTGAATGGCTCTGCCAAGGTTTCGCTGGCCCAGGCCCTTTTGGCCAAAACGGTTGATGATTTCAGGATCTTGGTTTAACATGTCTATAACTTCAGCCAGAGTCTTTATACTCTTCTCTCCTGCCACCTCTCCGGCGGCAAGCTTCATGGTTTCAACGGGTGTAAGTTTTTCAGACCTAGGAAGCCGGGTAAGCACCACAGCAACGGAAGCGGCGTAATTGAGATTGGGATCCTGATGCAGATATTCCCGAGACAGAGTGGTTCGCTTTTCAGTGCCAATGGCGTAGGCGGTAAGCTCCTTTTGGAGTTTGTAATTCGTGTTGTGAGATACATAGCAGATTCGACATCGATCCACGATGGGGGCCTCTTCTTTTTCGGCCAAAAACCGGTGGAACTCGGAATTGTTGCTGGTGGCGAGGATCAGCGTGTCGATTGGCCACTTAAAGCCATCGATTTCGATCACACGGTTCTGGATAACACCAAGGTAGACCTGAACCAGGTCTTTCTTGTTTTTGAAGATTTCGTCACTGAAATGAATGCCTCCCCCTGCGACTCTCGCCAGCGCGCCTCGTCTCAAATCGAAGCGGTACGGGTTATTGGTGTCTGTTATGTGCAACAGCCGCTGGATCGATTCCTCTCCTAGAAGGTCTACGGCAGATGAGGTAATCTTATCTTTTGCCGGATATTTGCCCGTAATCGTACCAAGGCTTTCAATCAGCGGCACCGGTATGATTTCGATAAAATTCAACATTTCATTGATATCTCCTCCCGCGTAGAGGCGGATATCGTTCCATATGTATCCGCTGCAAGCTCCGAGAGGACGGTAATTTTCATAAAATCTTTCAATTTCTTTCTCCGCAAATCCAATTTCTCTGGCAAGATAGGCTTTGTTTGCCTCAGGGTCTTCAAATAGGTTCATGGCCAGAATCATCGGATCTTCATAGGTCTGAGACTCGATATGCTGGATTCTGCCGTAGCTTCCAAGCCTGTCGATATTCCGGAATCTGAAAGTATATTTCCGGTTGATGTCTTTTGCCAGGAACTCCCGGTACTTTGCGCATAGGTATTCCACAAAGTAGGTCTTACCGTTTCCGGGCTCTCCCACCAGTACAAAAGCCATTTCCTTTGAAGATCCTCCTTCGGCCGCATCTTTCACAAAGGAGACAAAGCTGTTGATTTCATCGTACATTCCGATGACATGTTTTTTTCCTGTTCGGAATATCCTAAAATCATAGGTTGTTTTACCATTTACTACTACCTTTTGAATGTCGCCCTCCAGTATCATTCTGGCAACGGACTGAAACGCATTTTCAAATCGGCGACGACCATCCTTGACCTCGCTGAGATGGTAGTGAAGATCGTTGCCGTCTGCGATCGCTTTTTTGTATGCCAGATTCATTTGATGAGAAGAAATAGTTGCATGTTCCATTGTCATACCCCAATGAAGCTATGATATTGTTAATAAAGGAATACCCTGTCTCAGAGACACCCGCGACAGTTGATGCACCTCCTGCATCGCCGTAACGGCCAGGGAAATACTCACAAAAAGGTTAACACGGAAGAAGGAGCCTAAAACTCTAATTTGAAGCTGCGTTATCGCACGTCAGAATGAATTGTTTCCGTATATGCGTTTAAATGATAACCATTAAATTGCTTTCGATCAAGAAGAGTTTTAAAGTAATCTTAACTTTACTTAAACCCCGTTGTTGGAAAGCCACTCAAATGGTGCAGTCGTCAGCTGTTTATAAATAGTGCATGCGGGCCATTTTGCTATAGGATTTCTTTATCTTCGCTAATTGTGGATATAAGAAAATCCATGGACGCCAAGACAAATGCCGTTTCTTAAAGGACAAAATGTCAATTCTACTATGCAATTTATGCAACTACGGGGTAAACCTTTTGATCAGCCAAAGTGTGTTGCCGATTACAGTTAAGCTGCTCATAAACATCGCACTGACGGCTATCAAGGGAGTCAAAAACCCGCTCACTGCCACGGGAATGCTTATAAGGTTGTAAATAACGGCACAGATCAGATTCTGTTGAACCTTTCTGTTTACCTGTTTTGCCAAATGCAGAAAATCGATCATCTGATACGGATCACTTCGAATCAATGTGAGATCTGCAACCTCATTGTCTAGATGGCTGCGGCAGTAAACTGCAACGGCCAGTTCGGCCTGAGCAAGCGCTGCCGCATCGTTAATGCCGTCTCCCACCATGACAACGCGATGGGATTTTTGCTGTAAGTGTTTGATAAAGTCTGCTTTCTCTTTGGGCAGTTGTCCTCCCAATGCCTGGTGAACACCGATTCTCTCTCCAATTTTCTGAGTGATACGCTTTCCATCCCCAGAGACCAGTGCGGTGAAAAATCCCCTTGATCTTAAATATGCCACTGTTTTAGCGGCATTTTCTCGAAGTTGATCTCCAAAGACAAATACCGCACATAACCTGCCTCCCAGGCTCATGAATACGAGGGATGTCTCTGCTTCAAGAAGGGTTATGCCGGACAGATCAGCGGATGTAATTTCAGACGCCAAAAAATCACGGGAACCGATTTTGATTGTTTGATGATTCAGTTGGCCAGAAATTCCATTATCATGAACAACCACTTTTTCGATCCGTTTCATGACGGGTATGACAACACCCTGTTTTTCAGCATACCTGCGGATTTCTGTTGAGATGTAATGATCCGAATGCTGCTCTAAGCAGGCTGCCGCTGAGAGCACCTCGTTCCTTTGAAAGGGGGTAAGCGGGATAATTTCCTGCAATGCCCAGTTTCCTTTTGTCATGGTTCCGGTTTTATCGAACACGACGGCATTTACGTTTTCTACCCGCTCGAAAGCTGAAAAATTCCGAACAAGAATGCCTTGCTTGCCGGCAATGGAAATACCAGCCGCACGGGTAAGGGGGATCGCGATAGCAAGTGCACACGGACATGAGATTACCAGAACCGTTACAGCGCGCAGCATGCCGATTTCCGCAGATCGCGTCAACAACAGCCATACGACACCGGTGGCGGACGCTACAACAAAGATCCCTGGAACAAACCATTGAAGAATCCGATCGGTTTTTTCTTCAAGCTCTGTTTGCTCTGCCAGGGCCTTGTCTATGATTCGAATCATCTGCCCGAGCAGGGAGGCCTCGCCTACGCCCTGGGCCTCAACACGAAACCAGCCATGAAGGACGGTGACCCCGCTTTTGATACGATCTCCGGGATTTTTCTTAACAGGTGTTGCTTCGCCGGTAAGTGAAGACTCGTCAACAGTGCCCCTGCCACTTAGAATCATTCCGTCTGCCGCAACGGTTTCTCCTTGCTCGACCAGGAAGGTGTCATTTTGCTTGAGATGATCTATGGATACATATCGGCCTTCCGGATATTTTTCGGTGCAAATTTTCACTTTTCTCGGCATTAACGCAAAAAAGTTTCCAAGCTGCGATTGTACGCGGTCTTTGGCACGACTGTCGAGCATCTTTCCCAAAAGCGTAAGCGTAATCAGCATGCTGGCAGTGTCAAAGTATACATGGGCGCTTCCCTGAAATAATCGATAGATACTGTACAGATAAGCACATAAGGATCCAGCAGCAATCAAGGTTTCCATACCCAAGGCAGGGAAAACAACCCCCCGTGCCGCCTTTTGAAAGATGCTTTTTCCACCGTAAAACAACACTATGGTTGTCATGGCAAATGCCGGCCAGGCCAGTTTGCCGATTGTCTTATCGGACAGGGATGTAAAAAAGCCCGAATAGAGGGCAAAAGAGAACATCATGATGTTCATGGTAAAAGATGCCGAAATGGTAAACCGTATGAGCTCTCGTTTCTTTTCCGCCGTCTCATCAGGCTGTTCTGGAGCAAATGCCCGATACCCCAATCCTTCAATTATTTCGGTGATTTTCCCGGAAGATGTTCTAATTGGATCATAACGGCATTGTAAGCGGTCTGTTGAGAAGTTACAGGATGTATGCACGACTCCGGGTAGTTTTTTAAGCGACGCTTCAATGACCCACGCACATGCCGGACACCACATTCCGTCTATTCTCAAGATAAGATCAAGAGCATCTCCCTGTGGGTCAGACTGCTTTTGAGATGATGCTGTCCCGGTCACCACGGCCGATGGATATGGGAGGTGGATTTGAGCTTGTACTTTTAAATCGTTTTCCGAACAGGGTATAATGCCCAACTGCTGGCATTTTTTGAACAGTTCCGTTTCTCTAAATCTAGCCGGATCATATGTGCCGCAAGCCGATGCCAGCATCTGAAAGACCTGCCGGCATCCGTTGCAGCAGAACTTAAAGGTGTTGTCCGTGGTTTCCATGCGGACTTGCCGGTAACGGACAGAAAGCCCACAAAGATCACATGCATCTGGAACTGTCATGGGACAGGGTCATCTTTTCTATAGACGATCTCTTTTTGGACCATCAGAACGCATAGCGCAATGCAGCCCAAATCCTTCTGTTTATGGAATCTGATGAAAGCTGAATTTTTATGTTTCGTTTAAGGTTTTCAATGAACTTTCTGGTTTGTCTCCGGTTATGTTTATGGGCGCTTGATGTGGCACCGTAAATATTTCCGGCATAAAAACCCAATCCCACAACGCCTGTAATCGCTCCCAGTGCATTCAAATCACTATCAAAAGACTCGTAGGCTGCTAAGAAAAAGGCGGCATTTATCAAAAATGCAAACAGAGCATCCCTGTATCGTTCCGTATAGAGGTACCCGGCTCCGGGCAGGATTGAGAGAAATCCAGCTATCTTGGGGTTTTTCTTAGGGATGTTTAGAGGTTCGGTCAGTTCGGCAAAAATGCGCGACAACTGATACTTCGATGCATTGTCGGGGTGAATTTTCCTGAAACTTTCAAGTGCTTCTTTGAAAGATGCAGTTTCCATATAAATCCAGCCCATTCGATAGAATGCTTCATCCCGTATGTTCACGCCTTTCTCGATGGCCATCAGGTTTTCAAGGTCAAGGATGGCTGCAGCATATCTCCCGATTTTGGCATGACATTCACTAAGCCGCCAGTGAGACTGTATCAAAAGCTCCCTTTCTGGGTTTTGACTTATAAGGGTGCTAAACTCACGGATGGCTGGCTCGTAACGGCGGATTTCATAATAAGCCATGCCGATACGATATCGAGCCAGGTGGATGCGGCTGTCTTTTGGGAAAAAATAGACGAACCGTTTGTATTCGTCAATAGCCCTTAAGTATTCACCTTGTGAAAACAAGCTGTCCGCATATTGAATTTGTTTGTCGGAATTGATGGTGATGGTCTGCGCCTGCAAACAGCCCGGGTTGCTTGTCATAAGGGATAGGGCTGTAAGAAAAGCAAAAAATAGAGGTTCCGATTTTACATAAATATGCTGTTTGTACCTGGTTATACAGCGCATTGCCAGTACTCTGTCTTTGTAAGTTTCTGTGAGGATCATTCCAAATGCAGCGTAAGGGTGATGAACCGAGCACTTCGAAATATCCTTGCTTTAACGGACATTCCGCGCTTGAAGACATCTTTCATCGATAGTACGTCTTTTATTTTTTTATCGTCGATTTCCACCAAAATATCGCCCGCTTCTATGCCGTCTTGCTGTGCCTGGCTTCCTTTTCGCACCTCGGAAACCAGGGCTCCGTTTGTGGAGTGATACGAAAAATATTCGGCAAGCGAGGGGGTGAGATCTTGAAGTAACACACCGTATTGTTCCCCGATCTGCGGCTTTTTATCGAGGGGAAGAGACAACTCCTTGAACAGGTTTTCCCTAACATAAATCGGGGCCTTGAATTTAAGGGCCAATACGATAGAGTCGCTGGGTCTGGCGTCAATCTGTTCTATGGAAGAGCCGATCTTCATTTCGATGGTTGCATAATATATCTCTTCCTGCATCTTGGTGATGACAATATGGCGCAGCCTTGCGTTTGTCCTGCGGATGATATTCTCAAGAAGATCGTGGGTGAGAGGGCGACGAAATTTAATTCCTTGCATCTCGGAATAAATGGCGCGCGCCTCATTAAATCCGATCCCTATAAAAAGTGCCCGTTGTTTAAGCGAATCCACAAGTAAAACAACAGGATCTTTTGTTGCAGGATCCAGTATTATACGATGGACCGTAACCGGAAGCAAATTTTCATCCTCTCCGGCAACAAGCATGTACGATTCACTCAAAACAGATTCCGCAGGCCAGAAACAAGAGATGAGAAGGAATCCGGCCATGGCAAATAGTTGTAACAAACGATTCTTGAACATAGTGCTTTACCTGTTCTGTAAATTCAGCCCAAATGAGGGCTGCTTCTTTATTTATTCAGTTATTCTTACGATTCGCCGGGAGAAATGGATCGAGGCCTAAGAGGTTTCAAATAATTCAAGAATTTAATAGCGCATTTTTTATTGCATCTCCCATTTTCGACGTACCGTCTTGCCCTCCCATATCCCGGGTTCGAATACTGCCTTCCAGCAGCACCTTTGAAATCGCTTCTCTAATATCCTTTGCCGCCGATGGCTCTTCCAGATGATCCAGCATCATTGCAATGGACTCAATAGCAGCAATGGGATTGACAATGTCTTTGCCTGCATATTTGGGTGCAGAGCCGTGTATGGGCTCAAACATGGAGGGGTATATTTTTTCAGGGTTAATGTTTCCACCGGCTGCAAATCCCATCCCACCCTGGAGCATGGATCCCAGGTCCGTAATGATATCGCCGAAAAGATTTGAGGCCACTACAACATCAAAATAATCTGGATTTTTGACAAACCACATTGTCATTGCATCCACCATGGCGAAATCGGTCTTGATATCCGGATAGTGCTTTGCAACGTCGTAATAGACCGAATCCCAAAAAACCATGGAATAATTCAGTGCATTTGATTTGCTGCAATTGGTTACCATGCCGACGGGTGATTGATTCCCAAGCTTTTTTCGCCTGCGAGCCAGGTTAAAAGCATACCGGATCACCCTCTCACAGCCCTTTCGCGTGAACACAGCGGTCTGCAGTGCAAATGCATCAGGACTACCCGTCTTAAACAAACCTCCTATACCGGCATACTCCCCTTCGGTGTTTTCCCTTACCACTATGAAATCAACGGTTTGCGGTGAGGCTGTTTTTATTGGGGTTTCAATTCCAGGGTAGAGCCTGATCGGTCGCAAGTTAACGTACTGATCAAATCCTTTGCGAAGCTTAAGAAGCAACGTCAATGATACATGATCCGGAACCTTGTTGCTATCGCCGATGCACCCCAGGAAAATCGAATCAAAATCCTTCAAGATATCCAGGCAATCGTCCGGCATCATTTTACCATGTTTCAAATAATAGTCGCAATTCCAGTCAAAATCGGTCGTTTTTACCGAAAATCCGTGTTTTTCAGCTGCAGCACGTAATATTTTGATAGCTTCACCGCAAACCTCTATACCAACCCCGTCCCCTGGAATAACGGCAATCTCATATGACTTCATGACAACCTCCGCTGGTAAATGAATTTATACAACGTATGCTTCTTCCCCAGTATGCCGGGTCTATAGGTCGTTTCCACGGCAAGCTGGCAGACAGTGCGCTTGATCGATATCTGAAACCTTTACCTATTGATATTGGCCGGAAGCGAGGTTTTTGACGCAGCGGAATCCCAGCCAGTGCGCCCCATTAAAGACATCTTCCGGGCTCCATCGGCAGGTAACCCTGACAAAGGTGGGCGACCCCAGAAAACACCCCCCCCGCATAACGGGCAGGTCTTCGATCCAGCGCCCTTCACACATCTCCCATACGTTGCCGCACATATCATAGCACCCATAGGGGCTTACTCCTTGATCAAAGGTTCCGATTTCCGATGTTCGCTCAAGCCCGTAATCCCGGCAATTGCACCTGTCCGGCAAGAACACCTGGCCCCACGCCCAGAGTCTTCCATCAATGCCTCTTCCGGCCTTTTCCCACTGTGCCTCGGTGGGAAGCGATTTGCCGGCCCATTTTGCATATGCTCTAGCATCCTCCCATCCGACAAAAACAACAGGTTGCAAAGGTTGGTTCCAATCTGATTCATGCCAGAGCATCGGCTCTCGGTGTCCCGTTTCTTCAATAAATTTTCGGTACTGGTAATTAGTCACCGGGTAGCGATCGATGTAATAGGATTCCAGATAGATTTTCCTGGCAGGTGTTTCAGTGGCGAACACCGGATTCCATTTTTGCTCCACCAAAAATATTTGAGCCAGTTGCTCCTCGCTGATCCCCATGGTAAAATCACTTTCAGGTATGAGCACCATTTCAGCACCATCAATAGGCGAAACAATGGTGCGTGGAAGAACATCAGTGCCGATTTGTTTTTCGATATCCCAGCGGCTTTCCAAGGCCTTTCAAGCTCCTTTCAGACAGGATTTTCATTTGAAGACCCCTCATCATTTCTATCCCAGCGGCCTACGCAATGCGCTCGCCCTGTTAAACCCCCGAAAGGGAAGCCCAAAGGGCACTTCAATAAGGCTCGCTGTTTCGATTAAGGCCATCAACAGCCTGGGGTGCTTTAAGATATTACCTCAGAATAAAGGCAAAATCAAAAAAATCTTTTTAAATGACAGTTGTTTTCGGTAAAATCCGTGCTGCGAGGCCAGTGGTAACATCTCTTCAATCGACTCTTTCATTGATTTAAAGGATGTGATAGTTAAAAAATGGATGTTAAGGGGTCATCGGATATGGTTTTATCCTTTTTCCCTATCCACCGGAATGCAAGATGAAAATGGCAACCTGACGCTCCGGGGCTGGAAAGGAAACAAAAATGATTTATGAACCGCCTGGATATGTTACAGATAGAATTTTACTGCTCGGCCGTAAGGAATCCTGTGTTTATATCCTCAAAGGCAAGGAACATTATGCCCTGGTGGGCGGCGGCATGGTGCACATAGTGCCTGATGTGATGGAACAGTTAAAAGAATACGAAATAGAGGAACATCGAATACAACGAATCCTCATCCTTCATTCACATTTTGATCACTGCGGCATTGTTCCCTTTTTCAAGAAGCGCTGGCCGTGGGCTGTGATAACCGCATCTGAAAGAGCCAGGGAACTGTTGTCGGCCCCGCGGGTCATTGAAACGATCGAGACACTGAACAGGATGATTATCAGCAAGTACGGACGGGAAAAGGAGGCTGAAAGGCTGGGGCTGTCATTTTCGGGCATAACAGTTGAAGCAGTGGTCGGTGAGGACGACCGTCTTTGTTGTGGTGATCTGGCCATGGAAATTGTTGCGGTGCCGGGCCATTCATCATGTTCTATCGCCATGTATGTACCTGAGCAAAAAGCGATTTTCGCATCGGATGCGGCAGGTATTCCTTACGGAAATCACATCCTTACTGCAGCAAACTCCAATTTTGACCAGTATATGGAAAGCTTGAAGAAGATAGCTTCTTATGAAATCGAAGTGATGCTTGCAGAACATTTTGGCGCAAGAACAGGAGAGGATGCGAGGAGGTTTATTGCAAAATCCAAGGACTCTGCCGTGAAAACCCGGCAGATGCTGGAAAACTCTTTCCGCAGGACCCAAGACGAACGAAAGAGCGTTAAGGAAGTTACCGATAGATTGATGTTGAATGCACCGGAAGGATTTCTTCCCCGGGAGGTCATCGCTCTGGTTGTGGGGCAGATGATACGGTATATAGCAAAGGGGATGTAAGACCCGTCGAAAATCCTTATGCAAAACCTTAAGCGCCGCTGGGAGTATGGGCGGATGGCATCTTTGAAAAAACGGTTAATAATTTGCGGATTCGGAAACGTGGGCCGAGCGTTTGCGCGGCTTGTCGCCGAACGCTGCAGGCTGGTTGAAGAAAGATACGGGTTGAAGCTGGAGCTTACAGCTGTTGTTGACATCGGCGGAGCGGCGGTTTCAAACCATGATGCCCTGCCGGTTGACGAGTTGCTTTTTCACGTTGGCAGCGGTGGTTCGGTTGAAACAATAGAAAGGTACGGCCATCCAGGATTGTCTTTTAAGGAATTGCTGTCACAGGTAAAGGCAGACGTCCTTGTGGAAACAACCCCGACGAATCTGTCCGATGGTGAGCCGGGCCGGAGCCATATGCTGGCAGCGCTTGAAAACAAAATGGACATTGTCTCTGCCAATAAAGGGCCGCTGGTATTATATTACAAAGAAATTCTAAATCTGGCAAAGGCACAGGCTTGTAAAATTTATATGAGTGCAGCCACGGCTGCTGCTTTACCGACGCTGGATGTGGGATTGATATGTCTTGCCGGAGCCGATGTGCTTTCCATAGAAGGCATTTTAAACGGAACGACAAATTATATCCTAACCCGAATGCACCTTGAAAAATGCACCTATGAGACGGCATTGAAGGATGCTCAGCAGATGGGAATCGCCGAAACCGATCCAACCCTGGATGTAGAGGGCTTTGATACACGAAACAAATTGGTATTGATTGTAAACCGGGTTCTCAATAAGAACATTGGGCTTTCAGATGTGGAGGTCACAGGCATCAGTGGTGTAACGATAGATGACATCGAAAAAACCATTGCAAACGGTAAGGTATTGAAACTCATAGGAGCTGCGTGGTTTGAAAAAGGGGAACTGAAACTCAGGGTGGCTCCCAGTGAGCTGGATCCCGACCATCCCCTGGCTGCCGTCAATTACTCCGAAAAGGCAATCAGTTATCTGACAGATTCCATGGGCCGCGTAACGGTATCCGGAGGGAAAAGCTCACCGCTCGGCGCTGCGGCGGCCCTGTTGAAGGACCTGATCAACCTGGCAAGGTTTGGGGGACTATGACAGTTAAGGATAGATGTCTTAAGCCCCAATTGAAAACCCTGCAGCCCTTCCGGAAGCAGGGCATGAAATGTGCTCGCCCTTTTGAGAATGCCCGAAGGGGCACTAAGAATGCAATTTAAGAGGGCTTGGCTGTTTAGGCATAAAGGAAACTGCTTTAAAAACAATAAGAATATAAGGAGATAAAGATCAATGAGAATTGCTCAAAGAATGGAATCGATTCCTTTTTCAGGAATTCGCAAGGTTTTTGAAGAGGTGATACGGCGTGAAAAGGCAGGCGAGAGGATCATTCATTTAAATATCGGAAGACCCGATTTCGACACTCCGAAAAATATAAAGGAAGCTGCTAAAAAAGCGCTGGACGAGGGAAAAGTACATTATGGCTCCAATTACGGCATCATGGAATTAAGAGAGGCCATCGCCCGGAAAACCGAGAGAGAAAACAGGGTTTCCTATGATCCGGCTTCTGAAATCATTGTGACGGTCGGGGCAAACGAAGGGGTGCTTTTGGCCATGATGGCGCTTTTAAACCCGGGGGACGAGGTGCTGATCCCCGATCCGGTCTGGCTGCATTATTTTTATTGCGCCCGTATGGCAGGTGCGGTACCGGTGTCCGTTCCCACAAAGGAAGAAAACGAGTTTGTCCCTCAGATCGATGATTTTCGGTCACTGATAAGCCCGAAAACAAAAATGGTGGTGCTCACTTCCCCGAACAATCCTACGGGAACCGTTGCCGGAAAGGATGCCCTCGAAGCCCTGGCCCGATTGGTGCAGGAAAAGGATCTCTTTGTCATTTCCGATGAGATATATGAAGCGATGGTCTACGATGGAAGCCGGCATATCAGCATAGCAACCCTTTCCGGTATGAAGCAACGAACTATTATCGTGAACGGATTTTCCAAAAGATATTCCATGACCGGCTGGCGACTGGGCTGGATTGCAGCGGACAAAGATCTGGTATCGGCCATGATTCGAATTCATCAATATACAACGGTTTGCGCCACCACGTTTGCTCAATGGGGGGCAGTGGAAGCTTTATCGGGTCCGCAAGACGAAGTGCAGCGGATGATAGAGGAATTTGATCGGCGCCGGAAACTGGTTTTCAATGCGCTCAAGGAGATGCCCGGTGTAAGGGTTTCAGCCCCCAAGGGTGCTTTTTACATCTTCCCGAATATTCAGGGAACCGGAAAATCGTGTGATGAACTGACGGGGTATTTGTTGGATGAAGCCAAGATCGCCGTTGTGCCGGGAAGTGTTTTCGGCAAATACGGACACGGTTATTTGCGGATCTCCTATGCCAATTCTTATGAAAATCTCGAGAAAGCCATGAACAATATGCTGTCGGCCTTAAGAAAGCTTTTATGACACAGCATATTATATCTTCTATTCCGACATTGAACCGAAACAGCGAGCGCATTCCCCTTAAGCGTGTCGGAGTGATTGGGCTTCGCAATAGGCTACGACCCAACAAGGGCGAAGATTCCGTTTAAGCGTGGCTGCGGGGTCTTCAATCCTCGATCCCTTGATATCCCTAAAGCTACTGACCTTGAGCCGGTACGTAGTTTACTTTACCGTAACAGGCCTATATACCAGGCAATCAGCTTTTGTCCCAGGAAGATATAGCAAATGGCACCGATGGATAAGAAGGGACCGAAAGGGATGGCAGTCTTAAGCCCATCCTGCTTCTGTATCATAACCAGCAGTCCGCTTATGGTCCCGACCGCCGATGCGATGAATATGGTAAAAAGAACCGCCTTCCAGCCTAAAAATGCACCGATCATTGCCAGAAGCTTAATATCACCCCCTCCCATTCCCTCCCTTTTTTTTAAAGCATAATACAGCCAGGCAACGAGATAAAGGCTACCTCCCCCAAGCAGAATACCAAGAATGGACTCGCCATAAGTTATTTGCGGCAGCGGTATAGATAGAAGAAAACCGATGGGAATACCGGCAAGGGTGATCCGATCCGGGATGATCTGATAATCCAGGTCGATATAGGTAATGATCAACAGGGAAACAACGAAGGCATAATGAATAAGTGCATCGAGTGTCAGGCCGAATTTGAGATACGCTAAAAGCGCAAATGCTCCACCCATCACTTCCACCACCATATACCGAGCAGGGATGATTGAGCTGCAATGACGACATCTTCCCCTAAGCCACAGGTAACTGAAAAAGGGGATATTATCATAGAACCTGATCGGCTCCCCGCAGCTTGGACATGATGAGCCTGGCCACACGATGGATTTTTTAAGTGGCAACCGGTAGATACAAACATTCATGAAACTTCCGATGCACAGGCCAAAGACAAATATGAATAAACCGGAAAGGTATTGCATCCTTAATCAAACGTCTCGGGAATTTTTCAACATTTCACTCTTTTAACTAAAAAGTGCAAAGGTTGTTGTCAATTAAAAAATATGTTTTACTATAGTAAGTCAATACTTTGGAGAATACGATTTCCGACGGCACTAGGAGTTCATGTGGCAGATGAATCGGAAATCGAGCATCGGATGGGAACACATATGGCTGAAAGTGACAAAGACGATTTGATTACCATCATAGACGGAGAGGCTTTGGAGGCTGAAATACCCACCGTACTTCCATTGATGCCTGTTCGAGACGTTGTGATCTTCACCGACATGTTGCTGCCCCTGTTCGTTGGTCGCGAACGGTCGGTCAAAGCGATGGAAGAGGCCATAGAAACGGATCGTTTTCTGTTTTTGGCCACGCAAAAGGATTCAACAACAGAGGATCCCAAACCAGAAGACATTTACACGGTGGGGACGATTGCGCGAATCCTGCGCATGTTGAAACTGCCTGATGGCCAGGCAAAAGCACTGGTTCAAGGGGTGGTAAAAGCAAGAATTCTTCAATACGTTCGAAAACGATCTTATTATCGTGTCAGAATCGAGCCCATTGCTGAGGTACCTTTTCAGGGTATGACCATTGAAACCGAAGCGCTTATGCGCACTGTCAGAGACCATGCCAACAAGATTCTGGAACTTCGTGGTGAGCTTACAAGCGATGTCGGCAATATCCTGGAAGAGATTGATGATCCTGGCAAGCTGGCGGATCTTGTGGCATCGAGCCTGAAACTGAAGATTGAAGAATCCCAGGAACTTCTGGAAATTGCCGATCCCGTGAAGCGGCTTGAGAAGGTCAATGAGTTTCTTACCCGGGAAGTTGAGATTTCCGCTATGCAGGCGAAAATTCAGTCCAACGTAAGAGATGAAATTTCAAAGAACCAGCGCGACTACTTTTTAAGAGAGCAGATGCGGGCCATTCACAAAGAACTGGGCGAAACCGATGAATTGGCAGAGGAGATAGACGGTTACAAAAAGAGGATTAAACGGGCCAAATTACCCAATGAGGTGGAAAAAGAGGCCTTACGTCAGTTGAAGCGACTGGAAAAGATGCATTCCGAGTCTGCTGAGGCCACGATCGTCCGCACGTACATGGACTGGCTTGTGGAATTACCCTGGACCAAGACCACCAAGGACGTTCTGGACATCAAGCATGCCAGGAAGGTGTTGGATTCAGATCATTATGGACTTGATAAGGTGAAAGATCGAATTCTCGAATACCTGAGCGTGCGCATGTTGAACCCCAAAATGAAGGGGCCGATTCTATGCTTTGTAGGCCCCCCCGGAGTGGGAAAAACATCTCTCGGTAAGGCCATTGCGCGAGCATTGAAACGGAAGTTTGTGCGGATTTCATTGGGTGGCATTCGGGATGAAGCGGAAATTAGGGGCCATCGGCGAACGTATATCGGCGCATTGCCGGGTCGTATTTTACAGGGGTTAAAGCAGTGTGGTTCCAACAACCCTGTTTTTATGATGGATGAAATCGACAAGCTCGGGGTGGATTTTCGTGGAGATCCTTCATCGGCTTTATTGGAAGCTTTAGATCCGGAACAAAATGTCGGGTTTAGCGACCATTATCTGAATATGCCATTTGATCTTTCAAACGTGATGTTTATTTTAACGGCCAATCTGACAGATACAATCCCTCCGGCGTTGTTGGATCGCATGGAAGTGCTGACGCTTTCGGGTTATTCAGAAGATGAGAAGCTGATGATAGCAAGGAAACATTTGCTGCCACGCCAGCTAAGAGAAAATGGATTGCGTTCCAAGAATTTGTCTCTCAGTCAAGGCGCCCTGCGTCAAATCATAACGGAATATACGCTAGAGGCAGGAGTAAGAAACTTGGAGAGGGAGATTGGTTCCATCTGCCGCAAGGTTGCTCGCAAAATCGCAGAAGGCCAAAAGGGGCCGTTTCAAATCACCAGGAAAAATCTGCACAAGTTTCTTGGAGTGCCCAAATATTTGCCGGAAATGGATCAGGAACACAGCCAGGTGGGTTTGTCAACCGGTCTTGCCTGGACCCAGGCAGGGGGAGAGGTCTTATATGTGGAGGTGTCATTGTATACCGGTAAAGGTGAGCTGATTCTAACCGGACAACTCGGAGAGGTAATGCAGGAGTCGGCTCGAGCCGCATTGAGTTATGCGAGAGCAAATCATAAGTCCCTTGATTTTGAGGAAAATATATTTGAAAACATGGATGTGCACATTCATGTACCCGCAGGAGCCATTCCCAAAGACGGACCTTCCGCAGGGATTGCCATCGCAACAGCGCTGGTTTCCGCCTTAAGCAAAATGCCGGTCAAAAACTACGTTGCCATGACCGGGGAAATAACACTCAGGGGACGTATTCTGCCGGTAGGTGGGCTGAAGGAAAAGGCATTGGGCGCATTGCGTGCAGGTATCCGCACCATTATCATTCCGGAAAAAAACAAAAAGGATCTATACGAGATACCCGCCAGTCTAAAACGAAAACTGAATTTTATACCGGTTTCGCATATGGATGAGGTTCTTTCCATTGCATTGGAAAAATGACGCTGCTGTTCCAGCATCCCGATTGAATCGAGGCACCCTGTGTTCAATAGAAACCGTTAAAGAATTTTACGTAACAAAAAATCGATAACTTAAATGCAAATTCTTGCAGTAGATACAGCCACCAAAAGTTGCAGCGTCGCCATAGCAAGCGAAGAATCGTTGATAGCCGAAGCAACAATTGTCAGCAGCCAGACGCATTCCAGGCATTTAATGACGTTGATCGATCGGGTGCTTCAAATGGCCCAGCTTCAAATTCAGGATCTGGATGGTTTTGCCGTGACAAAAGGCCCGGGCAGCTTTACAGGGCTTCGAATTGGCATAGGTGTGATCAAAGGACTTGCTGCTGCAACCGACAAACCGCTGCTTGGTGTTCCCACTCTGGATGTGCTTGCCAGGCAGACCGGGGTTGTCCATTCGCTGATAATTCCGGTTATTGATGCCAGGAGACAGGAGGTCTATTTTTCTCGATATCGATATCACAATGGCTCGCTTGAAAACGAAACGGCCGTCAGAGCGTTGCCCATTGAAAAAGCTATTGAAGGCATTGAAGAATCCTGTGTGTTCATTGGAGATGGAGCGCTGCTGTATCGGGAAGAAATATCAAAAAGGCTTGGAGATGTTGCCCGTTTTGCCCCATCATATCAGCACACAATTCGAGGCTCCACTGTAGCGTTGATGGGAATTGAGCGGTTGCTCAAAGGAGAGGTTGATTGCGCGGAAACTTTTGTCCCTTATTATGTTCGCAAATCAGATGCGGAGATAAGTTCCGACAACAAAAAGAAACATTGAAAAAATGATGTTGACCATTTTATTTATGTCTGATAATTAAAAAAATTTAATCTTTTTACGATCGAATCTTAGATGATGTTTTGATGAGCAACCATTTTGCTTCCAATCCGATGCGTCACTTTGGATTACCGCTTGCAAAGGCCGGATATCCGTTTATTGCCGCCGGTTGGTTTCTTACCGTGCTATTTTTCTGGCTTGCTTGGGTGCTGCCGGCAATTGGGGCTTTTTTAGCAACCTTATTTATCTGCTATTTTTTTAGAGACCCGGAGCGTACTGTTCCGAATCATCAGCGCGCAGTAGTTGCCCCTGCAGACGGAAGAATCATAGAGGCTGGAAGGGTTGAAAATGGACCGCTTCATGATAAAACCTGCATTAAGATTAGTATCTTCATGTCGGTTTTTAATGTTCATGTGAATCGTATTCCCTGTGATGGGAAAATAACTCACATTGAATATCGCCCGGGAAGATTCTTTTCCGCATATCTTGAAAAAGCATCGAAACGTAATGAACAGAATTTCATTTCCCTTGAAACAACAGATGGGATTAGGTTATGTTTTGTACAGATCGCAGGATTGATTGCCAGACGTATTTTATGCAGTATCAAGGTGGGAGATTCGGTTGCTCGAGGTGAGCGCTTTGGAATGATCTGTTTTGGATCTCGTGTCGATGTCTATTTGCCGATGGATATCGATGTTAATGTCTCGGTAGGCAGCCGTGTTAAAGCGGGAACCTCTATTTTAGGATACTTGAGATGAAAAAAAATTATAGAGTGAAACATGACGGACTACCCAGGGGTATATACATACTCCCGAATCTATTTACATCGTTGAATATTTTTTTTGGATTTTATGCTGTCATCTCTTCGATTAACGGCAATTTTGTGACCGCGGCCATCGCGGTGTTGATAGCCTTTCTTTTCGATGCGCTGGATGGTAAAATTGCCCGCGCAACCAACACTACAAGCCGCTTCGGGGTTGAATACGACTCGCTGGCCGATCTAGTCTCCTTTGGCCTTGCCCCGGGGTTGATGATGTATTTGTGGGTTTTGCAGCCCCTTGGCAGACTTGGCTGGCTGGCTTCATTTCTTTTTATGGCATGCGGTGCACTGCGGCTGGCGCGGTTCAATACTCAGGCCGCCTCGGTATCAAATGATCACTTCGTTGGGCTTCCCATTCCCGCGGCAGCCGGGATGGTTGCAACAACGGTTTTGCTGTGTCACCGTATGGGTCTAGGAAGTTCCGCAAACAAGATCTATATACTGATCGAACTTTACATCCTTTCGTTCTTGATGGTGAGTTCCATAAAATACAATAGTTTCAAGAAGCCCGAATTATTCAAAAAGATGAATTTCAATGTTCTGGTGTCGGTACTGCTGATATTGATTTTTATTGCCGCACAGCCGGCAATAGCACTCTTTCTTTTAAGTCTTTCCTATGTTGTATCGGGTCCCTTCAATTTTCTGTTGAGATACAGGAAGTTGAAGCGAAAGAAAGCCGATGCCCGAAAAACAGACGAGCATCGAAAAAGTCCGATTTAGGATACATTTCAATCGGTCGATTCAGACAGCAGTTTCAATTGAAAAAATGTTATATGAGAAGGAAGGTTTACGATGTCTGAAAAACAATTTACAGTTGCAGTTGTAGGAGCTACTGGCGCTGTGGGAAACCAGATGATATCTTGTCTTGCGGAGAGGGAATTTCCGGTAAAAGGCATCAAATTTCTGGCGTCTCATCGATCCGCCGGAAGGCAACTGCGATTTAAAGGAGAGCTGATTGCCGTAGAGGAACTCAACGAGTCGTGTTTTGAAGATGTAGATATTGCACTTTTTTCTGCAGGTGGTTCAACAAGCAAAAACTTCGCTCCTGCTGCAGCGGAAAAAGGATGTGTTGTTATTGATAACTCCAGCCAATGGCGGATGGACCCTGAGGTGCCGCTGGTGGTGCCAGAGGTAAACGCCCATGCTGTTTCCCAGTACACCAAGAAAGGAATCATTGCAAATCCAAACTGTTCTACGATTCAGATGGTGGTCGCATTGAACCCGATTCACAAGAACTATGGTATTCGTCGAATCGTGGTTTCCACCTACCAGGCAGTGTCCGGTACGGGAAAAAAGGCAATCGATGAACTGTTTGACCAAACCCGCGCCATGATCAATTTTCTGAATTGGGAAAACAGGGTCTATCCGCACCGGATAGCCTTCAACTGTCTTCCTCATATCGATGTGTTTCTGGATAACGGCTACACGAAAGAAGAGATGAAGATGGTCAATGAGACGAGAAAAATTTTTGAGGATGATACGATTGGGGTTACGGTTACAACGGTGCGGGTTCCGGTGTTTTATGGCCATTCAGAGGCGATCAATGTAGAAACCAAACGGCCTGTTTCCGCTGCGGAAGTAAGAGGTCTTCTGGAAAAGGAACCTGCAGTAAAGGTAATGGGAGAATCCGGGATGACGAATCCATTACAAACGGTATCAACATGTGGGTGGTGGCTGACAATATTCGAAAGGGCGCAGCCACCAATGCCGTTCAGATTGCAGAGATTCTGGCAAGAAAATACCTATAGGGCATATGTTTAGCGTGCAGGAAAAAGGCGAAGAAATTTAAGCGTGGCTTTAAAAGTGAGCTTTTCAGGGAATAAATCGACAGAGTAATGAACCAGGGAGCTGAAAGAATACCAATTACAAGACAGGGCTATGAAGCTCTTAGAAAAGAGCTTGAACGATTGAAATCCGTTGAAAGACCCCGGATTATCAGCGCCATTGAGCAGGCACGGGCTCATGGGGATCTTTCTGAAAACGCCGAATACCATGCGGCCAAAGAAAGACAGGCATACATTGAAAGCCGATTAAATGAGCTTGGGTATAAACTGGCCCACGCGGAAATCGTGGATACCGATTCACTGCCAAAGGATCATGTGGCATTCGGCTCCACGGTCGTGCTTGAAAATCTGGATACGGGTGAAACAGTTGAGTACCAGCTTGTAGGGCCCGATGAATCGGATATCGCAAAAGGGCGAATTTCCATCTCCTCACCCCTGGGCAAGGCAATGCTCGGGAAAAGACCCGGTGATGAGATTGTTCTGAAGGCACCCGGTGGGAAACGCGAATATGAACTTGTTGATATTTGCTGAAAACAGGATAAACACCGTAGTTGCGTAAATCACATATCAAAATGGCCTGCATGCATGATTTTTCTGTACCTGATGACCGCTCCTTTTGAGTTTGCTTTGCAATGTCTGGGTAAATAGATCCGCTTAAGGGGTATGGACCAAAATAATCAAAAAATCCAATTATCACAGGAGGTATCGTGGCACGGATTACCGTTGAAGATTGTATGAAGAGAATACCAAATCGTTTCTTGCTGGTAAATATGGCGGCAAAAAGGGTTAGACAGATTCGTGAAGGATCTGAGTACCTTGTAAGTTCTCCTAAGAATGAAGATATTGTTGTTGCATTAAGAGAGATTGCTGCCGGCAAAGTGATACTTAAGAAAAAGGAAGAAAAACAAGAAGAAAAACAAAAGGAAATTAAAGAGACTTAGCCCCTGGTGCCGAAACACAGCTATACATACAAGGCGCTGAACCGGGCGGTCGGAAAGGCCCTTCACAAGTACAACATGATATCAGATGGAGATCGGATTGCAGTGGGGTTGTCGGGCGGAAAGGACAGTCTTGCCTTGATGGAGATCTTGAGTGAACGAAGGGCCTACGTTCCGATCCGCTACGAGGTGATTGCGCTGCACATTGACCTTGGTTTTGAGGGGGGATTCAGCGAACCCCTCGAAGCATACTGTGAAAAGAAGGGCTATGATTTAAAAGTCGAATACACAGACTATGGTCTTATCGGGCACGGGGCTGAAAATAAAGAAAATCCCTGTTTTTTGTGCTCAAGACTTCGAAGAAAGCGTCTTTTCCAATTGGCCGATGAGTATGGATGCAACAAAATCGCACTTGGGCACAACAAGGATGATATCATTGAGACGTTATTCATCAATATGTGTTATGCAGGAGAAATCAGCACCATGGTTCCTGCTCAGCGCATGTTTCAAAACAGGCTCACGGTTATTCGCCCGCTTGCCTACGCAGAGGCGGGCGTCATCCAGAGATTTGCCTCGGAGAGACGGTTTCCAGAGTTTATCAATCCATGCCCCACTGCCAGTGTTTCAAAGCGCTCGGAGATCAGAGATCTGTTAAGCCGCCTTTACAGTAGCAATAGGAAAATAAAGGGCAACATTTTCAGGGCCTTAAGCCACGTAAGATATGAATATCTGTTAAAACCATGAAAGACGTCCAAAACCAGCAAGACCATCGAAATATCCCCATCAACAAGGTGGGAATTAAAAACCTCAGATACCCCATCACGGTACTGGATCGTAAAAACGGTTATCAACACACTGTTGCAACCATTAACATGTATGTCGATTTACCTCACAAATATAAGGGAACCCACATGAGTCGGTTCGTTGAAATGCTTCATCTGCTCCAGCCAGAAGTTTCGCTTAAGCGGTTTTCAATCATTCTCGAGCAGATGAAAACACATTTGAATGCCGCTTCAGCACATATTGAAGTGACATTTCCATACTTCATTGAAAAGAAAGCTCCCAGCAGCAAAACAAGAGGGCTGATGGATTACACCTGTAGAATCATCGGCTCCAGTGATGCTCAGGGCAAGGTTGATCTCATCTCCGAAGTCATCGTGCCCATCACCTCGGTTTGCCCCTGTTCAAAGGAGATCAGCAAATACGGTGCCCACAATCAACGAGGGGAGGTTCGTCTCAGTACAAGGTTTCAAAAATTCATATGGATGGAGGATGCCATTGAACTGGTCGAAGAGGCGGCTTCCTGCGAGGTTTACTCGGTACTGAAACGCTCGGATGAAAAGATCGTTACTGAAAGAGCGTTTTCAAATCCAAAATTTGTGGAAGATATTGTCAGAGACATCGCCAAAAGGCTTCAAGCAGATGATAACATTACATGGTTTTCGGTAAGTGCAGAAAATTTTGAATCAATTCACAACCATAGCGCGTATGCCAGCATCACAAGCGATTAGTCATTTTAGCTGATCGATTACTTGTCGGACCCAGGACATAAGGTTTTTTGCCCTTTTCCCCTTCGAGTTTAAAAAGATAACATAGGGAAACAGGCCTCCGCCTTCACTTTCGACATAGCCCGCACGGGTGGAGATCCCCTGCAGGGTGCCTGTTTTATAAAACTCGCCTTCTTCATGGCGCAATAAGTAATGGTAGGGCCGAAACGCTTTTAATACTTTCAACATCATGCGCGCGGACATTCGGTTGGATCTGGATATGCCCGAACCCTCAACAATTCTCAGATTCCTGATATTCAACACCTCAGTTGCAAAGGAACGACCCACGCTCAGCGCTTTGTCCAGCGAGCCGGGGGCTCCCCTCACTTTGGCTCCAGCTGCAATGAGTATCTGATTTGCCATAAAATTGTTGGAATGTTCCATTAATTTTGACACCAGCTCTTTGAGAGAAAACCGGGATATGTATCGATAGACCAAGCGGTCCCTTTTGACATCGATTCTGCCGATTCGTATCTTTCCGCCCCCCCGTACGCCGGCAGTTTCAAGAAAGTACCGGAACAGGTGTCCCGCATACAGAACAATCTCATTTCTTTGCTGTGAGAAGATTATTCTGCCTTTTTCCAATCCAGAAGCCCTGATCTTGTCTATCACATACGGCAGCAACGGGGTCTGTGGTTCCGCACTGACGTATTTGCCCGATTTCTTTTTTATGAAATATACGGTATTGAAATTTACACACAGTGCGCCGTTAGGGGCGTCATAGGGCTCAAAAGATGAGGTGATTCCGGGTATTGTCAATGGACGCGTAAAATAGGAATCATCAACGACAAGATCGTTGTAAGTTTTCAGATGATGGCTCAATTGCCTGGCAATATCGGCCACAACTTCAGACACCAACAGCGGATCGCCGTATCCCTTGATTTTTAGATTCATTTTATCATCCAAATAGAAGTGGGTCGGGAAGCGAAACTTATCACCAAGGATGTTGAATCCTAGAAAGGCGGTGAAAATCTTCAGTGTAGAGGCCGGAATGAGGGGAGTATCAGCATTTTCTGCGAAAATGATCTTGCCCGAAGGGTTGGCAATCAACACCGCATCATGGCGCGTAATGTGCTTTCGGAGCATTTCGGCGGGCGGTGTGTCTGCCCGTGTTAGGCCCCATGGATTTGCCCAGATTAAGATAAAAGAAAGCCCTAAAAGGAATATGCGGAATTTTCTTGTTGGTTGGTTACTCCCGTTGTGATATTTAAACCGCTTATTGAAAGTCATTTAGCTGTTTCCATTATTGACTTTCTAATATCAGCGTAACCGGGCCATCGTTTATCAGTGACACCGCCATTAAGGCTCCGAACCGGCCGGTTTTAACAGGCACCCCTTTTTGTCGAACCCGGTCTACAAAATATTCATAAAGACGCTTACCTTTCTGTGGGTCTGCGGCTTTAATAAAGGAAGGCCTTCTTCCTTTTCGACAATCTCCAAGCAAGGTGAATTGAGATACAACGAGCATCTCGGCTCCGGTCTCAATTAACGATCGGTTCATTTTACCGTGTTCATCACTAAATATTCTAAGATTAACGATCTTCTCTGATAGATAGTCAGCATCCGATGAAGTGTCGTCGGCACCGACTCCTAGTAACACCAGAAGCCCCGGTCCAATTCTCCCAACCACCTTATTTCCAACCGAAACAGAGCATTCCTTTACCCTTTGAACGACTGTGCGCATAAGGCCATGGCTTTCGAAAAGATGTTCTTATCTTGCAATTGTTAGCTTCTTATATAAATATTGTATTTTTTATGGCAAAAAATTTTAAGAAGACGTTGTGATCTCCTTATTGGAATGATGCTGGATGCTGGGTAAAATAAGGATTGTTACCTTTTAATGTCCAGTATCCAGAAACCAGCATCCAGCATCTTGCCTCTTATGGTGCAAACGCAAATTTTAAGATCTTTGTATTTTGGTTTCCAGAAAGATCGGGATTTACGCCTTTCACCGAGAATTGCTGATTCCCCTCTACACTGTTTCATATCACATAACAAGTTTGCGGTTAAGGGAAAAGATAAAAATGAATAAGCCTGTGATACTAGCCGATCCGTTCATCGTAAGAAGAGGGAAAATACTGAATTATATTGATTACAAAGAAGCAATAGATGAATCAAAAAGTACTTGAATTTTTGAGAAAAAAAGTGTACAAAATTAAAACAGAAAAAGGCGATGGGGATAAGGTTTATGAGAAATCTAGTGCTTCTCCTATCTTGCGTGGTTTTGCTCTCTTCCTGTACGGTTGCAAAGGAAACCCAATTTGCCGAACATAACACCCTGTTTAGAAATTGGGATCATTTGAAATTCAGTCTATGGGGGTACAAACAGCCCTCCGAGGAAACCTATCGGAAAACAATTGAGCAGGGATGGTGGGGAGAGCCAATTCCCTATAGTCCTTGAAATAAAAAAGAGAGCGCTTTCTCAGCCACTTGGCTCAAAATGCAACTCTCCGGCCTGCGGCCCGTATTTCACCGAGAATTGTTGCAAGGAAGTTTCAGCGTTTCATAAGTAGCTTTTAAACGACCGCTATGGTTTTGATACCAGAATAATTCTCAGGTCCATCACGTTGGTGTTGGTGGGCCCGGTTTTGAACAGGTCACCTAATTTTTCAAAAAAGTGATAGGAATCGTTTTTCTCAAGAAACATATGTGGTGAGAGGTTCATTTTTTCTGCCCGTTTAAGAGTGTTGTTGTCTGCTATTGCACCCGCTGCGTCCGTGGGGCCGTCATTTCCATCCGTTCCCCCACTGAGAACCACGATCCTATCATGACCTGCTATGTCAAGAGCAGCAGCAAGGGCAAATTCCTGATTCCGCCCCCCGAGGCCGTCGCCCTTTAGGGTTACGGTTGTTTCTCCTCCGGAAAGAATACAGGCGGGAGCAGGAAGAGGATTTCCCGTTCTAAGCACCTCTCTTGCCAGCGCCCCATGTACCAGGGCGACTTCTCTTGTTTCTCCCTCGATCATAGAGGAAAGAACCAGAGTCCGATATCCAAGTGCTTCTGCCTCTTTTTTCGCGGCTCTGATTGCGTCTATATTGCTTCCGATCACCAGGTTATGGGTTTTTTCAAATACCGGGTCATCTGGCTTTGGGGTTTCCGGTATGGTTCCCGAAATTCCTGCTTCGATATGATCAACAACAGCTCTGGGCAACCTGTTGATGATGCTGTATTTGGAAAATATGTTCATGCAATCTTTGAATGTACTAGAATCTGGGACCGTAGGCCCCGATGCGATTACATCCAGATTATCGCCAATCACATCGGATAGCATCAGTGAAACGATGGTGGCAGGGAATGCGGCTTTGGCTAGACGACCGCCCTTAACAGCCGAAAGGTGTTTTCGGATAGCGTTTATTTCATGGATGGTTGCCCCACAGGCGAGCAGGACATCTGTTGTATCCTGTTTGTCTTTTAAGGTGAGTCCCTGAAAGGGCAATGGGAGCAGTGCAGATCCGCCCCCGGATATAAGGCATACTACTAAATCATTTTTTCCGGCGTCGTTTACCAGATTTAGAATGGACTGTGCTCCTGCCTGGCCGTTTTCATCCGGGATCGGGTGGCCCGCCTCGATGAGTTTAACGGTTTTCAATTGTGCGACATGTCCGTATTTGACGTTAACGATGCCTTTCGCGATACGCTCCCCCAGAATATCTTCGATGGCCGCTGCCATTGGTGCAGAAGCTTTGCCGGTTCCGACAACATAGATATTGTCTATTTTTGAAAGATCAAATGTTGACTTTCCAATTCGCAACATGCCATCTGTCAATCTGCAGTTTCTTTTCACAGCGGCGGCAGGCTCAACGGCTTCAAGCCCTCTGTGAAATATCTTGATTGCGTCTTTGCGCATTTTTTCAAGATCATATGTCATGTTCGTTCTCCTTTCTATTCGTGTGCAGAAGCTAAATTGTAAACCTCGCAGCCCCGCTTAAGGGGGATCTTTGCTACGCTTCGGCACGCTGCGGGGGGCGCTCGCTGTTTTGGGCCAACTAAAGCCTTTGTATGGCTCGGTTTAAGGGTAACTTCTATGCTTCAAACAGTTTGACCGCTCCAAAATCCGATCGCCCGGCTCCACAGCAAATTAACCGAGAATTCCTGTTGTGCCCCGCTTTAGACCAGGCTTTTTATGATATATGCCATTAAATATCCACTACCGTGCCGTTTTGTCAAATTAAAAGAAAATCTTTACCATTAAGATAAAGGAGAATTGATGACAAACGACCATCCCAGTTGAGTTTTAAAACAAAGGGAATTATATTGAAACATAATATGAAAATTTTATCTGGGTTTTGGTAAAAAGCATCTATATGATGAAATGGGGAAATTTGTTATGTGAGGTATCACATGGAAGGTTTGAAAATTCATATATCTAAATCGGCAAGAAGATTTTTTGATGAAAATGGAATTGAGGATGTAACATTCAAACTAGTTGAAATCACTGTCAGCGGATGTTGTGTGGGGATTGCCAAAGAGATTGAAACGGTATATGAGGCGCCCAAAAACGCCTCCGGGTATCGTTATTTCCAGGCGGAAGGCCGCCACATCTTTATCTCCCGAAATATCAAGATTCATCATCCCCTTACCCTCACCACCGAAGGTATTTTCAAAAAACGGCTTTGTTTAAGTGGTGCCACCGTTCCAATCTAGGTGGGATGTGGATTAGCCCCCAGAGAGACGATCAAAGGCTTTCATGCATGCTGGGGTGCTAAAATCCATGGTCTCAACTTATAACGCCGTTATGCTCTGGAGGTGATAATATGAAGATTAACTTTGTTTACATCACAGTCGGCAGTATGCAGGAGGCTGAAGTCATTGGAAAAGCTCTGGTTGAATCAAAGCTTGCAGCTTGTGTGAACATTATCGATAAAATGAGCTCAATCTATATGTGGCAAGGGAAGTTGCAGCAAGATAACGAAGTGATCGTGATCGCAAAGACGGTTGAGGCCAAGATTCCACAGATAGTAGACAGGGTGAAATCTCTCCATTCATATGAATGTCCATGTATCGTAAGCCTTCCAGTATCGGGTGGAAACCAGGCTTTTTTAGACTGGATTGCCGACAGCGTATATTGACAAGTCCCTGCTAATAAATATAAGCTTAAAGACAAAAAGGGGCTCAGGGGTTTGGCTCCGAATGGATACATTGGGAAACTTGTAGAATTTCCGGGATGTTAACTCAAGTTTCGCACCCTGTTTTACCGTAAAATTGTAAATAGATCTTAAGTCGAATAAAATTTTGGAAGGCAAAATAATTACACCGAAGCCCTTAGGCTGCACCCAGTCGGAAACATCGAACAAAGGCACAAGGCAAAGGTTGCTAAGTAGTGGAAGATCCTGATACCTCTGGTTTAAGCGCTTTGTTGACTTCCATTGTGCCGTCATCGAAGGATGATAAAGTGTATTCTGCCTTCCAAAAATTTCATTCGACGCCATCATTATAAGGCTTTACAACGCATTTAAGGGTGCGAAACTTGAGTGTTAATTTTAAGCGGGATTCCTATGCCGGGACAACATAATACCCCTCAGTTAATGGGTTCGCTCAAGGGACATCTGTTGATCGCCATGCCAGGGCTGACGGATCCGAATTTCCATCAAACCGTCACCTTTATTTGTGAGCATACGAAAGAGGGAGCAATAGGGATCGTTTTGAACCGTATCCATTCTTTGCTGTCGGGAAAAGATATATTTGAGGAGCTGAAACTGGAGGCGGGGCCGGGGGCGGAATCCATTCCCGTTCATATTGGTGGCCCGGTGAGTATCAATGAGATTTTTGTGTTGCATGGTCCTCCCTTTGAATGGGAGGGTTGTTTTCAGGTGGGTCCATCAATAGCCATGAGCAATACCATTGATATTCTGTCAGCCCTATCTTCCGGAAGCGGCCCGAAATCTTTCTTGATTAGTCTGGGATGCGCCGGGTGGGGGCCGGGCCAGCTGGAGGATGAGATAAAACAAAATGCCTGGCTTACAAGCGCTTTACTAAAGGAGATTGTTTTTGACATACCGGTTGAGATGCGTTGGCAGACAGCCGTAAAAAAAATGGGAATCGATCCGACGTTGCTGTCGAACACTGCCGGTCATGCGTAACAAATACCCGAACGGCCCGATGCAGGGTTCAAGCAGGTATCGGTCACTTTAAAGTGCAGATGCCTATTTTTTTGTCGTTGTTTTGGGTTTCTTTTTCTTCATGCAGACTTTATCTTTCCTCACAAATGCGCAAAGCTTGGGATTATAATACTCCTTGCAGTTTAAGGGATTATATAGCGGACATTCAGGATGTTTTTCTGACATAAACCTATTTTTCCCTTCCGAAATTGGTTCCCGCAAAACATGAATACCGGCGTTTTTTTATACATGGGCTTTGCGGGTTCGCTTTTCTTTAATATCATACGTTGACGATTTTTTCAAATCATGTGCACTGTATCTTATTAATATGTCATAAAATACAGGAGATATTGCCAGGAATGGAAAATTATCAGCAGGCAAAAAACGAACTTCTTACAATTTGCCGATCCCTGTCTGATTGGATTGAACAGGCCCGATTGTTACCCGGCGTGTCGATGGAAGCACTGGGCCAGTGGCGGAGAACCTGTCAGGAGGTTGAAAGGCAGTTATCCTCGGAAATTATACGGGTAGCCGTTGTCGGCGCCATCAAATCCGGAAAAAGCACATTTGTGAACTCACTGCTCATGGGCGACTATCTTATGCGGGGAGCAGGAGTTATTACATCTATCGTAACCAGAATACGCACCGGCCCACGCCTGAATGCCACGCTTTACTTCAAGTCCTGGGATGAGATCAACGAAGAAATTGTAAATGCCCTGGTCCTGTTCCCGGCCGCAGGCGGTGGCTTTAATAATGATCGGTTCGATATTCGAAACAGTCAACAACGAATGGCCTTACAAAAAACACTGTCTGCTCTGACGACAGACGAGTGGATTACCAATGATACCCGGAATATTAACAGCGTTTTGTTGACGTGCTATCTCAAAGGGTATGAAACAGTGAAAGAGATAATCGGAAGCAATACGAAGACGCTGCGGTATTCAAATGAAACCTTTTCAGAGCACAGGAAGTTTGTGGGAAATGACAGTTTGGCCGTTTATCTAAAAGACATTGAACTGGAGATTCCTACCGGCGCCCTGGATTTCAATATCGAGATAGCAGACTGCCAGGGAAGTGATTCATCCAACCCGCTTCATATTACCATGATCCAGGATTATTTGTTGCGAGCCCATCTCCTTGTTTATGTCATAAGCAGCAGAACGGGTTTACGACAGGGGGACATAAAGTTTTTGGCCATGATCAAGAAAATGAGAATACTGGATAATACGCTGTTTATTCTCAACTGTGACCTCAGCGAGCACGAGTCGCTTGAGGAGCTGAATCGTTTGATCGCTCAGCTCAGAGAGGAGCTCTCGTCAATCAGGCCAAACCCGGAAATTTATACGATATCCGCTTTATACAACCTGTTTAAGACCCACAATGATAACCTGCCTGTTAAGGATCAGAGGAGATTTGAGCAATGGGAAAAAGAAACCGAGTTGGTGGAAGTCTCTGATCGCAATACGGTTTGGTTTGAAACGGAATTTCGGAAAAAAGTCACCCAAGATAGAACAGCGCTTTTTTTTATTAACAACATAGAGCGGCTGGGCGTAATGATTTCAGCGATGACTCACTGGACGAGACTTCAGGAGGAGATATTTACTCGAGATTCCAACAGTGCTGCGGAGATTCTTCATAAGATCCAGCAGCACCGGATACGGATGGACAGCATAAGGACCATGATCCGGAGCACCCTTGATGGCGCGACCCAAAAAATCAAAGCTGAATTGAAGGCAGATATCAATCAGTTTTTCGATATCCGGTATGGAGAGATCATGGTAGATCTCATTGAAGTGATTAGAAATTTCAAAGGTTCCACCGCCGAGCACAAGGAGAGGATTGAAACCAGTGGTTTTTCGAATACACTTTATCTGGTCTTTAGGGATTTTAAGCAGGTTGTCGACACCCACATATCTGAAACCATTGCCCCGAGAATCGCTCGATTCACCCTGGGGGTAGAAAACCGAATCCGTGAATATCTTGAATCCATAGGAGCCCCCTTTGCCGGAATGGCAAGAGAAGCATTGCTAGAGTACAACAGCAACATGGTTAAGTTCGGCATTTCCATCGATCCTGAAAACACTGGGCAAATCGAACTTCCAAGCTTGGATGCAATAAAAACGATGGCGGGCCTGTCTGTGCCACCTCCCGGTGCGGTCATGAATTATTCGATAAGAATTCGAACCGAGGCAACCTTGCGCCTTGGGTTCTATTCTGCAACAAAAATATTGAAGCGTCTTCTTAAGAAGCCGGTTCAAAACCAAATGGAAGAAGCCGTCCTCGCGTTACGGTATGGAATTGAGCGGATGAAAAAGCAAACGCAAACTTCTATTGTATCCCATTTCAAAAATTATAGAGAAAATCTGAAATTTCAATACTTTTTCCGTCTGGTAGATGCGGTATCGGATGCACTATATAAAGTGCTTAATGACCAGTTTCAGGCCTCGGATACCGATTTGTCTAAAATGGTGGAACTGGTTAATACTCAACAGATTGATCGGCGACAGGTGTTGAAAACTCTTAATTCCATGATAAACACCGCCCGTAAAATTGAAAAGGACATTCAGGATCTGCAACACCAGTTGAATTTGTGGCGAACAAAACGAAATTGATTGCTGATTGGCTCAAACAGCCGCCTGCTTCAAAATGCAACCAGGGGCCTGAAGCCTGAATTTCACAGCTGATTGCTTTACCGAAAAAGCCTTCAGCCGTCTATCCTGTGGTAGGAACAAATGTTCCGGCCGAGCTTACCACCTTCGTTTATATGGAAATCTTGGGCTTTAGTTTTTGGAGATTTTTCCAGGCAAAATCGATGGATGGATCCATGCCCAACGCCAGCTCGTAGTATTGGATTGCCTTTTCTGTTTCTCCCATCTCTCGATAATTTGACCCGATATTGGCATAATCAATTGCAGAGCCGGAATCTAAAGCGATCACCTTTTTGAAACATTCAATGGCTTCCATATGCTTCTTCAGTTTAAAATAGCAAAACCCCATCAAATTATAGATGTCAGTCCTCTCGGTGTCATATGCCGCCCCCTGCTTGAGTATTTCAATGGCTTTACGGTATTTACCCATTTCTTTCAAGCACACCCCCATATATGAATAGATACTGGGGATATCCTGTTCAGCCGGATCAAGCGCTATCGCCTTTTGAAGGCAGCTCAGTGCCTTTTCTAGATTCCCTGCAGCAATGTGACAGGTACCCAAATAGAACATAGTATAGTATTGGCCCGGCAGGGTTCTATCAAAAGCCTCAAGATTTTCGATAGCCGCCTGGGGATTTTGGTTTTCAGCTATCAGCTTAGCTGAAAACAATCCCACGCTCGTTGCTGAGGCGCGTTCGCGAAAATGGGCGCCCGGTATGATTGTATAAAAAGCAGGAATCTGAAGCAAAGGGTGCGTGGTGTCAACCACAATCACCTCAAGACCTCTTTCTGACAGCACTGCCACGCATCGCTCGATTTCCGTCTTGATGTTCGTGTCTGACAGATCCGGTAGATCGGCAATGTCTTTGTTGCCTGCGGAACGAATGATATACTCTGCCGCTTTCAGGGTTTTGAGTTTCGGAAGTCCGCTGGCTACATAATTCGATCCTGTGTTAAAGTCCCCTGCCAATTGTGCAACCTCCGTCAATGCGCGACTTAAGGCTTTTTGAGGGCTGGGAGTGGTGCCTGCCGTCCAGACGATTTCGCTTTTTCCAGGGAATGTCGATGGGTCGTAAGCCAGCGCTCCTACCGATGGAATACCCATATTCATTGTGAAATCGGATAGATATAGCTTTATGTTTGTATTCTTGTATTTTTGAAGCATCTCTATGACCATCGGGTCGGTAGCAGATTCGGCTCGGATTGAAGGAACCGAAATTCGGTTTTCACTGATGAGTGATGAGACGTGACGCTCGATCACTTCACATATTCCTTGAATTAAAGCCTCTTCCCGGCAGTTTCCAGCCGATGGACCGTTGAATTGGTTTATGGTGAAAAACCAGTCAAAGGGTATCAGTACCGGTTCTTGACGCGTCAGATTAAATGCTGCTGTCCATTTCAAGGGGAGCCGCTCGAAAATGGTTCTTGTTATAGAAAGCGACTCAGACTCATCATGGACGGATTGGGCAATCAGCTCAAAGGAAATGGCTTTGTCTTTAACATTTTGAAAGGTGTCCACAAAAAAATTGTCCTGGTTCATACGAAAACAGAAAAAGCTATATCTCTCGGCGAGTTCCATGACAGCACTGGCTTCCGCCTGCTCGGGGGTCGCCCCTTTTCCCATTTGTTTTGCCGTACCTGTCACTGCCTTGGCATCAGCACCACAGATGCTGACATAGACGGGAATGCCCAAACGGCCGTTGTCGATTCGAACCGTTCTTTCAAGTATATTTGAATCAAGCTTTTTTAGCTTTTCTTTGAACTTTTTTACGGTCTGCTCAGGTGGCAGTACCTTGTCCTGGTCCAAGGTGAATGTTTTATAAGCATCTCTTAAAATAATTCGACGTGAGTTCACGGTCACTTCCCTGTAAATGAGTATGTGTTCAAGGATTTTTAATAAAAACCCCACGATGTGTCATATAAAATAATAGACGATAATGATGGAAAAAGTAAACCTTGATTTTTTGAATTGACCATTTAAAAAAGATTTGATAAAAAAATTATTAACTGGGGATGTAGCTCAGCCGGGAGAGCGCGGCGTTCGCAATGCCGAGGTCAGGGGTTCGATCCCCCTCATCTCCACCAAATTCCATATCTGTAAAATCGCCGCTATTCATACCCTGCAATGTTAGAGCCCAAATGGAAAGTTGATATTATCTTGTCGTCTAATAAGTCATGTTGTCATAAGCGCCGAATCTGTTGAACCAGGGTTTTCTGGATAATCAAATATTAACACTTTTTATATTGACGCCGCCGATCTATGCTTTATTTTTTATTATGTTATGTTTTTTTTCTTGATTATTCAAAAAAAAGAGTGTAAAAGACTAATTTAATCAATTTTTTCAGGCTTAATAAATTCAACAAGTTACATAAAAAATATTTTCGCAGTGTGGGTTGCAAAAAAGCAAATGCGGTATATGGCATATAAGGGTTCGATGAGCTGAATTAAGGTTTAAAGGATGTTAAAGCGCTCTGCTGCGGTCGAACGAAAAACAAAAGAGACATCCATTAGCGTGAAGCTTCATATTGACGGAAACGGCACGCATGACATCTCAACAGGCGTGCCGTTTTTTGATCATATGCTTACGCTTTTGGCGGTCCATGGCTTTTTTGACCTTTTCATCAATGCCAGTGGGGATCTCGAAGTCGATTGGCATCACACCGTTGAGGATGTTGGGCTTGTGCTTGGCGATGCGCTGAGTGAGGCATTGAACGGCCGAAAGAAAATCGTCCGTTTCGGCCACGCTGAGATCCCTATGGACGATGCATTGGCTGCGGTTACCATCGATCTGTCGAACAGGCCATTTCTGGTGTACAATGTTTCGTGCCCGGTAAACACCGCAGCTGCTTTTAATATCGGGCTTGCCCAAGAGTTTTTCAGAGCATTCGCCACCAGAGGTGGGATGAATCTTCATATCAACCTGTTATACGGTCAAAATGAACACCATATCATTGAATCGATTTTCAAAGCCACCGCTCGTTCGCTGGATCAGGCCACCGCAATCGACAAACGGATAACTTCTGTGCGCTCCAGCAAAGGGACGCTCTAATTCTATAAACTTGATACAATACAGATTCCTTCCTGCCGAGGCCAACATGTATAGAAACAGACCAATTTTCATGATAAGTCTTTGGGCTGCCGCAATGATGGTTGTTTTAGTTTACATCTCGTGCGGTCTAAAAAAAGTGGTGCCCGAGCAACCTGCCGAGCCATTCAAGTTCAGTCGACTAATTTTTCTTCCAATTCAGGATATGGCTCGAATTTACGGGGAAAACAAAACGATTCAATGCCAATTGTGCGGGAACATGTTCACTACGGGCCGAGTAACTGAAGGTGCCGATGCCTTTTTAACTCATCATGTGCAGGCCTTGCTTAAGGAAAGAAGAAAAGACTTTGAACTTGTTCCCATCAGCCAGGCCAAAGGAGCTATGTCGGATATACTGCTTGGCTCTCAACAGGAACTTTCCGAGCGTGAGCTTCTGGTGAAGATAGGCCGCCAGCTTAATGCCGATGCCATTTTAACCGGGAAAGTCTATCGATTTGTTGAGCGTAATGGGACGGATTATTCCACAAATTCTCCGGCATCCGTTGCGTTTGACTTAACGCTGCTTCGGGTATCGGATGGTCGCATTATGTGGACCGGCCATTATGACGAAACCCAGCAGTCGTTGTTTGAAAACATTTTTAAATTGAACAGTTTTTTCAAAAGAGAAGGAAAGTGGATTACCGCCGAAGCCTTGGCATTGGAAGGTTTGAAGAAGATATTTGAGGAATTTCCTGTACATGAAGATAATACCGGCAGTGGACATTAAGAATGGCAGATGTGTCAGGCTCTTGCAGGGGCGATTGGATACTGAGACCGTATATTCAAATGACCCTGCAACGATGGCCAGAAGATGGGAGCTTGCTGGAGCTAAGCTCATTCATGTGGTGGACCTGGAAGGTGCTGTTAATAAACAGCCGCATAACACAGAGGCCATTCGGAGGATACTCGCAACTGTGTCTGCCGAGGTGCAAGTAGGTGGGGGAATCCGCAACCGGGAAACCATCGACATGTATCTGAAACTTGGTGTAAGGCGGGTGGTGATCGGAACCGAAGCCATTCGAAATCCGAAACTTGTGAGGGAAGCGGCGAAAACCTATCCGGGTCGAATCGTTGTCGGAATTGATGCACGAGACGGGTATGTTGCTATTGACGGCTGGACGCACACCTCGCCAGTGGATGTAATTGAACTGGCGAAACGGTTTGAAGATGTCGGGGTGGCTGCCGTTAACTTTACGGACATTCATCGAGACGGGATGCAAACCGGTCCAAACATTGAACAAACCCGGCGCCTTGCAGAAGCCATCGATATACCGGTGGTGGCTTCCGGTGGCGTTTCTAAAATGGAGGATATCAAGAATTTGATGTCTCTAAAGGCAATTGGTGTTGAGGGGATAATCATTGGAAGGGCATTATACACTGGAAAGTTAGATCTTTCGGCGGTTATTAAGTTCGTCCGACAACATGATGTGACCAATGACGTTTAATGACAGCTCAAGGCGTTTTTTCAAAGCTTATAGAATTGCAAGATGAACCATCAACAGTTGAAGCGTGTATTGTTTGGACTCATGGAGCGATGGTTTTGAAAAATGTTCCGGCTCATCTGGTCACACATATTTAACTGAGGGACTTTTTTCGAGGCACTGTACTTTTTCTATTTTCCGATTGGAAACAGGAGGTTTTCCGAATTTGATGTCGTTCATTCCGGAAGACAAAATTTTAGAAATAAAGAATCGAGCCGATATTGTTGATGTTGTCTCTGAGTTTGTTCAGGTGAAGGGTGTCGGCAGAAACTTCATTGGGCTCTGTCCCTTTCATTCAGAGAAAACCCCATCCTTTACGGTAAGTTCAGAAAAGCAGATCTTTTACTGCTTTGGATGTGGTACCGGGGGAAATGTGTTCAGCTTTCTCATGAAGATAGAGGGCCTGTCCTTTCCGGAGGCGGTGCGCAGGCTTGCCAGGCGATATGGAGTTCAAATTCCAACTGTGTCTTTATCATCCGAGCAGAAACGAAGACTTAACGAGCGGGAGGAGCTCTTTTCCATCAACCGCACGGCAATGGAATTTTTTCACCACACACTTCTCCATGATAAAGCCGGTAGAAAGGCATTGGATTATCTCAGGGACCGGCAGATATCGGATCAAGCGATCCAGGACTTTCGTCTTGGGTTCGCACCTGAAGGATGGGATAACCTTGCTCGATATTTTTTTCAAAAACGGCTATCACCGAGCCTGGTGGAAAAGACCGGACTGATCGTGCCCCGAAAAAATAGCAGCGGTTATTACGATCGATTCAGAAATCGCATCATGTTCCCGATTTTGAATTTGAATATGCAGGTCATCGGTTTCGGCGGGCGTGTGATGGATGATGGGACGCCAAAATATCTTAATTCGCCGGAATCACCTATTTACAATAAAAGCCGATCCCTTTACGGGCTGCACCTGGCAAGGCAACCTTGCAGGAACACGGGCACGGTGTATATCGTCGAAGGCTATTTCGATCTGCTAAGGTTACACCAGTTCGGTGTCGAAAACTCGGTTGCCACCCTGGGAACGGCTTTGACAGAAGAGCACGTCCGTCTACTGAAAGGATATGCACAAAGAGTCATTCTGGTTTTTGACTCAGATGCCGCCGGTCTTCGGGCCGCCCGAAGGAGCATCGACATTTTCATGAAACAGGAGATGGAAGCCCAAGTTCTGGTGCTACCCTCCGGTCATGATCCGGATTCATTTTTATTACAACACGGCCTTGAGCAATTTAAAGAGTCATCGGAAAAGGCGCTTGGAATCATTCCTTTTCTCATAGAATCCGCAGTGAAAGATCATGGCCTTTCGGTGGAAGGTAAGATTCGAATAACCAATGATATTATACAACCGATAATGGCCATAAGAGACAGTGTTGCCAGATCGCTGTACATAAAAATGCTTTCGGAACGAATCGGTGTGAATGAATCAGCAATCATGGAAAAAGCCAGGCAAGTGACGGCTCAATCCCGGGGCAAGACTTTCGGTTCGCTTCGAGAAACTGACCGACAGACAATCTTTCAACCTGGAGGACAGAAGCAACCTGGTGAAATTCGGTTTGAACGGCATATAGTAGCCATGATGTTACAGTTTCCGGAAATGATACAGGAAGTGGAAGAACGGAATCTGCTGAACTATTTTACAGACGCAACCTTGAAAACCATCGGACAGATGATTATAACACATCAACAAAAATCCGTATCGGAAATAATCGATTTGATGGAGGATAAACGTTTGCAAAGTATTTCGGCTGGTCTGGCTATGGGAGAGGAGGTTTGGAATCGTGAAGGGTGCATTAAGCTGATGGATCAGTTTGAGAAAAGCAGAAAACGGCAAGAGGATGACTTGTTAGAGAAAATCAAGCAGGCAGAAAGCAGCAAAGATGATGTACTGCTTTTGAAGTTATTGAAACAGAAGCAGGTGGAGGTTACTTCCCGTTAGCAACGTTTCAGGAGGCTTGCTCAAATGGTAAAAAAGTCCGATTCAAAGCGGAAGAGTTCAAAAAAAATAGACAAAAAAGTTTTAAACGATCTGATCAAAAAGGGGCGAAAGCAGGGGTATCTGACTTACGATGAAATCAATGAGGTGTTACCCGACGATCTGCTTTCATCTGAGCAAATTGATGATACTCTCATGATGTTCGATGAACTGGATATCGATATTCTATCCGAGGAAAAACGAAAACTCGTTCCGAAAGAGGAAGAAAAGATAGTTGCCGAAAAAAAAGAGCGCATAAGCGCTGGCGGTATTTCTGATTTTGGAACCGTAACCGATCCGGTCAAGATGTATCTGCGTGAAATGGGGCTTGTTACGCTGTTGAGCAGAGAGGGTGAGATTGAAATCGCCAAAAAGATAGAGGCCGGGGAACAAGAAGTGTTGAGGGCGCTGTTGGAGACGACCATCGGTATCGAGAGCATTCTAGAGCTCGGCCAGCAGATTGAAAACGGTACTCTTAGACCCAAACATGTTTTACGGGATGTTGACGAGGGAGATACATATGTAGATGAGACGGCACAGATCGACAGATTCTTGGCAACAATACGATCTATTAGAGAAATTGAAGAAGAAAATCAGCAACTTCGAGACAAATTGTTTTTCTCGAACCTGACACCTGATGAACGGCGCCGGGTTCGAAGATCCATTGCACGCAGGAACAGGAAAATATTTCAACTCCTAAGAGAGTGGCGTCTAGAGGGAAATATCATCGACAGGATCGAGAAAGTCATTCGCGACCACATCCAGTGGTTCGAATCCATGAATCGGATGCTTGGGATGTGCGCCGATACGGTCCATGCATCAGTATCGGATCTGTTGACCAACGTTGCATCCGAGAGCAAATTTATCAGGTGGGCCAAGGGTCGCTGTGATTTGGAGAAGCCTGATCTTCAAATTCTGTATTCCGAAGTGAAAAAAATCCAGAAACAAATTGCTGACAAGGAGAATGAAATCAAGGCAAGCCCGCGTACTCTGAAACGTATTGTCGCTTTGGCAGATGAAGGAAGGTTAAAAGCGAAAGAAGCGAAAAGCGAACTTGTCAAGGCCAATCTTCGCCTGGTTGTCAGCATTGCAAAGAAATATACGAATCGTGGGCTGCAATTTCTGGATCTGATACAGGAAGGAAATATCGGATTGATGAAGGCCGTCGATAAATTTGAGTATCGCAGGGGTTACAAGTTCAGCACGTATGCAACGTGGTGGATTCGCCAGGCCATCACCCGTGCCATAGCGGATCAGGCAAGAACCATTCGTATCCCGGTACACATGATTGAGACGATCAACAAGTTGATCCGCACCTCAAGATATCTGGTTCAGGAATTAGGACGGGAACCCACTCCTGAAGAGATTGCGCAGAAAATGGAAATCCCTGTGGAGAAGGTTCGAAAGGTGTTAAAGATCGCAAGAGAGCCAATTTCTCTTGAAACTCCTATTGGCGAAGAGGAAGACAGTCACCTGGGAGACTTCATCGAAGACAAGAAGTTTATGCTTCCATCGGAGGCTGCCGTAAATTTAAACCTGGCCGAACAGACACGAAAAGTACTGGCCACCCTGACCCCAAGAGAAGAAAAGGTGTTGCGGATGCGGTTTGGAATCGGGGAAAAGGCGGATCATACATTAGAGGAAGTGGGCCAGGATTTTGCGGTGACCCGCGAGCGGATTCGCCAGATCGAAGCCAAAGCCTTAAGAAAGTTAAGACATCCGACCAGAAGCCGTAAGCTGAAAAGTTTCATCGAAATGTAACGCTTGACAAATCCCCGCGTGGAGGTTAGAGAAACTGGAAATGGTAATCAATTTGCGGGCCCATAGCTCAGTTGGCAGAGCCACCGGCTCATAACCGGTCGGTCCCTGGTTCGAATCCAGGTGGGCCCATACGCGGAACAAAACCGTGAAAAGCATCCGGGCTTTACAGAATGTCCAGCCGGTTTCAGGGAGGATGACCAAATACAATTGAATGATACCACGGGTCAATTGATGCGACCAATTCGTTGGAATGAGAAAGGCGTGGAGAATTCAGCCTCCACGCCTTTCTCATATGTGCTAATAAGACGTATCATTGAAATAGGAGGGGCGTGTAAAGTTGGTGGTTTTGTGGCGGGTGGAAAGGAATTTTATTTGAAGCGGATTTCGATATGCGCATGATAACTAAATAATTTCAGTATGTTGTATAAATTCAAGTGCGTTTCATTATGAAGGTGACGGTTGCTGATATAGCCGAAATTTTAGATGCGATAGCCCCTGTTGCGCTTGCAGAGAGATGGGATAATGTTGGTTTGCAAATTGGGAAACGGGATTGGCCGGTTCGCTCTGTTCGTGTGGCGCTGGATCCTCTGCCAGAGGTGGTAGCAGATGCCTGCAAACACGATATTGATCTTCTAATCACCCATCATCCACTTATTTTCAAACCGCTGCACGCACTGGATTTTGATACACCCATAGGATACATCTTAAGGAAGGCTGTCGAACACAAAATGGCCATTTATACCGCACACACCAATCTGGACATCACAAGGGGCGGAGTAAATGACGTGCTTGCGGAGCGTATCGGACTGAAAAATATTAAAGTTTTGTCCGGCACCCTGAATCGCGATATGGTGAAACTGGTTATGCACGTTCCTGTAAGGTTAGAAAAGAAGCTATTGGATCTTCTTTTAGAGCTGACCCGTGAACCCGTTGAGGTGGCGGCCGGCGGATCATTTCGAATGGATAAAATCAAGGTGTTGCAGGTCTCATCAAAAGATTCGAACCAAGCCCTGCGCGCAACCGGCGATATCCAGTTACGGATTGAAGTTACCGCAGTCAAAGACGGTATCGGACGTATTCTGGGTGAAATAAGAAAAGACAGGGAACTTGTAAATTCTTCCTGCGATCTATATCCTCTATTACCGTCAGATGAACAGGAAGGTCTGGGCCGGGTAGGGGATCTTGATAGCGGGATGGATTTTTCGGGTTTTATCCGATTGGTCAAGCGAAAGTTAGATCTTGTGTCGGTTAAAGTTGCGGGTAATGCCGATATTGCAGTGTACAGGGTGGCGGTTTGTGCCGGCAGTGGATCGAGTCTTTTGGATGCATTTCTTGATTGCGGGGCTCAGGTGTTTCTCAGCGGGGATTTGCGATATCATGATGCTCGGACAGTAGAGGCTGCAGGTCGTGGTTTGATCGATATCGGACACTTTAAGTCAGAGCACTTAATGGTTGGGGTACTTGCCGATCTTCTCCACCATCGTCTCCAGCAACTGGGTGCTACGGTGGAGGTTGAGGCGTGCGGGCTTGAAAAAGATCCGTTTATGATTATATAATAACTTGAAATATTTGGTAATTTTAAATTAGAATCAGGGCAATTCAAATGCGCTCGACCACTCAAGTTCAGATTGATACTCTTTTAAAACTTCAATCTATCGAAATAGAACGAAATGGGCTCAATTCCATGCTAAGCGGTGTGCCGCAAAAGCTTCAGGCGTTGGATACAAAACTAAAAACTTTTGAACAGCGTTTCACAGAGGAGCAAACCAGGCTGGATGAGCTGAAGAAGAAATATCGTCAGCGCGAGATGGATGTGGAGATGAACCGGGGTCGAATCAAGAAAAGTCAGGAAAAATTGAGATCCGTAAAGAATAATAAGGAGTATCAATCCATATTAAAGGAAATTGATGATATTGAAGCTATTAACAGCAAAATCGAAGACGAGATGATTGAATATCTTGAGCAAATGGAAGCAGTGGAAAATTTTTTGCTTTCTAGAAAAGACGAATTCGAGGAACTCAAAGAACATGTAAAAAGCGAGAAAGCTTCTATCCAGGAGGAATACGAACGAGGCAAGAAGAGGCTTATGGAGCTTAATACCGAATGGGACAAAATTTCCAAGCAGGTCGAACCGGGATTACTGAAAACCTATCTGAACATAAGAGACAAGAGGGGAACAGCCGTTGCTGCAGTGAATGATTCAGTCTGCCGCGGATGCCATCTCAATATTCCACCGCAGATGTACAATGAATTGCAGCGCTGTGATAGCTTGAGATTTTGCCCGCATTGCCAGCGAATAATATACTGGAAAGCCTCTTAACCGATTATCCGTCATTTGAAATGGCATTCGGCCAGAGTCGTCCGAACGATCGCTGGATGAGGAATTCATCTGGAGGAAAGTCCGAACACCGAAGGGCAGGGTGCTCCATAACATGGAGTCGCGGTGACGCGAAGGAAAGTGCAACAGAAAGCATACCGCCTTGGATGACTCTCTGTTAAGGGGATGTTCTCCAGGGTAAGGGTGAAAAGGTGCGGTAAGAGCGCACCAGTTCTCCGGGTGACCGGAGAAGCTTGGCAAACCCCACCCGGTGCAAGACCAAATAGAGGAGCACTTGAGGGCGGCCCGTCCGAGCTCCAGGGTAGGTCGCAAGAGGCAACGGGTAACCGTTGCCCTGAGATGAATGATCGTTGCCCGCTGTGAAACTGCTTGCAGCGGGGTACAGAATTCGGCTTATGGGCGGCTCTGGCCCTATTTATTGCCTTATTCGGGCTCGGCAGAAAAAGACTCGCCTTTTAGGCGAAGACTTCAGTTTGATTTCTTCCATTTAGCCTCTAAAGCTGCCGGCTTGAAGTCAGTGCGTAGTTTACTTCCGGCCGGGCCGGAAGAGGAGATAATTTTTAGTATGGACGTCTTAAAATCGGTGTGCGATATTCCGTTTGCCGAAAAAGCCAGGATCTTCTCCCAGGACTACCTAAAATGCTGTCAGTATATCTCAAGATCCCAGTCTTCAGAGCATATTTTCTCCAAGAAGTTATATTCCACACTTATATCTTCGTCCCAGCTTCTTGAAGATTTTCTTGATTTTCACGGAGCAAAAAATAATAAAAACTGGTATTTTTATAGAGAACTTTCAGCAGCGGTACGGCATCTAAGCCTAGGAGGGTACTCTCAGCGTCATATTCAGGATCGATTTGTTTTCTATGATTTTGGTGAGAATAGCCGATTTGAAAAGGAGGGAGTTGCAACACACGATTTTTTAAAAAACTCACTCATGAAGCTCGCTCCGGTCATCATCGAAGAGGCGAGAAGGTTGCATATTCAGGTCCCGGAGGAAAGCTTTGATGATTCGGATTTTCCAGGCATCGCAACAAGTGAAATTCTTGAGGGAGATATCGACGACGAAAACAAGGATGAACAAAAACAGAATATCGTTAAGATCGCAAGTGAATTCTTAAGAATCGCCACCACCTTTGATCAATACAGATTCTACGAGCCATACGACATAAAGCACATTCTATCGATCGTTCCTGAGACCATAAACGAAGTTGAGATTCGAAGATTCGAAATGCTTGTGCACAATCTGCAGTCTTCCTTCGATACCTATGTGATCCATGGAGGTTACAGGTTTGGAAATCGAGAACTGAAGCAGCTTCGAAGTTACTTTTCAATAGTGTTTCATTTGCTCCAAATAGTGGGAAGATTTCTGCATTTTTACGAGCGGCATCTTCATGAGGCGGGGTATAAAAACATTTACAAAACCGTCCAAGGTCGCCTTTCAAAAATGATCAATCCTGAAACACTTCTGGATCGAACCATTAACTACGGGCTGTTTTATGTGTGCCACTTCATGTCATCCGGCAGGGAGCTGGCGAGGAAGATCCTTAACGAAAACATCGAAAGAGGGACTATAACGGTTGGTGTGCCTGTGAAACTCGGGTTTCACAGCCGCCCCAGTCTTCTGGTGGCTAAAATCGTCCAGCACCACGGAGGACAGGTGGAGCTTTGTATCGGCAATGACCGGTTCGATGCCAGCAGCGTGCTGGATATTCAATGGGCAGGTGGGAAAATTCAGAAAGAAAATATCCAGCAAGTCACCTTTGAAGGGGACATCCGTGCTTTAGAGGATATTAAGATCCTTGCAAGTGTAAATTATGGAGAAGACACGATGGGCAAGGGAGTTCCCCTGCCCAGGGAACTGAAATATTTAAAATAAATCCAATCACTCATATGATATCGGGAATTATTGTTGCAGCCGGAAAGGGTGTTCGGATGAACCGGACTGTCCGAAAACAGTATCTAAATCTGGAAGGACAGCCGATTCTATGTCACACACTTGAGGCCATAGGTGGCTGTAATATTATCGATGAAATTGTTCTGGTGGTTCCAGAAGAGGATTTTGATTATTGCCGCAGGCACATTCTGCCCGTAAGCGGGCTGGAAAAGAAGACCACACTGGTTGCAGGAGGGCCAGAGCGCCAGGATTCCGTTTACAGTGGACTTTTAGCCGTAGAAGAAAGCGATGACATCGTGGTCATCCATGACGGTGTGCGGCCCTTCATTCAACAACAGTCGTTGGTTGACTGTGTTGAAAATGCAAAGAGATTCGGTGCCTGCATTCTGGGGATCCCTGCTTCGGATACAATAAAAAATGTTTCCTCCTCCGGTTTTATCGACGGGACCTTAGACAGGGAAACCATGTGGTTGGCGCAGACACCACAGGCCTTTCAGTACAGAATCATCAAAGAGGCCCATGATGCAGCGAGAAGAGATGGCTACCGGGCGACGGACGATGCGCTGTTAGTGGAGCGGCTTGGTCATAAGGTTAAGATTGTTCGGGGTGATCGGTACAACCTGAAAATAACCACTGCCGAGGATCTTGTCATTGCTTCTGCAATTCTTCAGACTAGATCAAAAAAATCATTATTGGCTTAAGATTGCTTTGATTTTTTCGATGCAATCTTCGGGTGTTGGTGAAAAAAACAGCAGCCCCTGTTGGCGGTACCTCTCAAAGGCAGTATTCAAAGGAAAATTCAAAAGTATCACCGGCTTGTTGTTTTTCAGTGCCAGTGCGATTTCAGACAGTGTGCCTGCACCGCCCGGGCATGCCACCACCACATCGCTGGTAAGCGTATTGATGCAGTTCCTGGCATTGCCCATGCCTGTGATAATGGGAATATCAATATAATCGGAAGCACCGTGGCAGGTATCATCAGGTAAAATGCCTATGGTAAGCCCCCCATGATCTTTGGCCCCCTTTGCCGAGGCATCCATGATGCCGGCCTTTCTGCCGCCGTTAAGCAGTATCCAACCTTCTTTGGCGATAAGACGACCCAGCCGATATGCATTGTCGGCATCTTCAGCACAGACAGATCCCCCGCCCATCACACCGATTATGGGAACACGTTTCATTGTTAACCGTATTGCTTGCAAAATTTTAAAGTAAACCACCATCTATAAGGAATTATCTATACATACGACAGGAGTCGGTGGCTTTCTCTAACGGGGTAAAGATACCATGATTGCAAGGAAAGTCAAATATGATGTTGAGCAGAATAAGTCAGTTTTTTCAAACTCTTTTCTATCGACAAGCAGTGACCGTGCTGAAAGGTCATGCACTTTAAATTGTACTGGCAGAACCGACTCTATGGCTCTTTGGATTGTCATATGTGCTTCGCTTGGCAAGTCCAAGTCCCAAGCAGAATCTTGATCTTTAAATCTAGTGAGATCGGCAGCCTTACATCAATTTTATAGAACGGTTTTGCTCGCCTGCCGCTATGGAGCAAGGGCAAAGGGCACAGCGGATTGGCGGTCAGGTGGAACAGCTTTATTAATCCAACTACGGGGCAAAGTTGCGGAATGATTTCAGCTCCATCAGCGCCGTCACATTTTCCAGTGGTACCTGCTTCGGAAAATCACATCCCACTGTAAGTATATAACCCTGTGTATCTCCCCAGGCCTTAACACACTTTATCGCTTCTTCTTTCACTTCCCGGGGCGATCCTGACAATAATTTTCCGGTGGGTGAAACATTTCCCAGCACACAAACTTTACCTCCAAGTTTTTGCCTTGCCGCTCGAAGATCCACTTTCGATTCAAGACTGAAACAGGTAGGCGCAAGCTCAAGAATGTCCTGAAGAATCGGAGTTGAATCTCCGCAGATGTGAATGCCGGCAAATTTGCCCTTGCTTTTTATTTTATTTACAAGATCCTTTAGAAAGGGGGCGACGAACTTACGGAAAAGAGCCGGGGAAATCATATCCCCCGATGCAACGGGTTCTGATACATTCATACCCAGGATATCCGGATGGTTAAGTGTTTGCTCCCCGATTCTCCAAACCAGTTCGGTGGTAAAAGCCATTAGATCGAAAAGTTTATCTGGCATCTCCACCGCTGCCATCATCAGCGCTTTGATACCCACAATTCGAGACGCAACGGTAAACGGCCCCCACTGGGTTGACATGATTAGCGTTTCTTTCCCGATACCATCGGCCACCAGATGGTGAGAGAGAAGGATGGCCTGCATCGTAGGATGATCGACCACCTTATCCATATCGAGATCACTTACGGAATCAAGACCCCGAACAACCGTTCCAACCAGCCGAGGTGAATCAGTAGTATTGTCTTCAATAGGACAGCCCAGGAAGTGAACAGGATAGTTCAGCAATCCCGCCCCTGTCCACAGCAGATCCTGCCCCACCTTGCGATAGGCCTCGATAAAAACATCTGCAAGCTTCTTTCAGTATCAGAACAATCCATTATTTTCTTACCAACTTTGCAACTGACTCAACGTGAAACGTATGGGGAAACATATCCACCGGCTGCACTTCAATCAACTTATATTTTTCTTTCATCATGGCCAGATCTCTTGCCAGTGTTGCAGGATTACACGAAACGTAGACCACGCGCTCGGGCGCCAATCCCAAGACCTGCTGCACAACATCTTTGTGCATCCCGACCCGGGGAGGATCGATAATCATTACATCGGGGCTTACCGAGATTTCAGAAAGACTTTCTCTGATATCTCCAGTAATAAATCTACAATTAGTCACCCCGTTTCTTTTGCAATTCCGAACCGCATCTGCCACTGCACCCTGGGAAATCTCCATGCCGATAATCTCTTCGGCAGAGCCCGATAGAAAAACAGGAATGGTTCCCGCACCGCTGTAAAGATCGATGACCGTTTCAGTGCCTGTCAGACCTGCATATGCTTTGACAATTTCATACAATCGCCCGGCACCAAGAGTGTTTGTCTGGAAAAAAGAGTTTGCGGATATCTCGAAAACGAAGGGCCCGATCTTATCTTTCAAGAACCGAAAACCTAAAAGCTGAATTTCCTTCTCACCGATGGCAACTCCGGATTTCCGAGCCGTGATATTGTTCACCACTGAAACGATCGACGGATACTTGTTCATAAGGAGTTCGGCTAAAGGCAAAACCGCCTCTTTGTTCTGCGAAGCCGTTACAATATTTATCATCCACTGATCATATGCTACAGAATGTCTTAAAACCAAAAAACGCCAAAACCCTTGGTGGCTTTTAAGTCCGTAAACCGGCATGCTGGATTCTTTCATAAAACTTCTAACATCTTCAAGAATCCGGTTGCCACAAGATGGCTGAAGCAGGCAGGCCTTTGTATCAAGAACTTTATAAAAGGTTCCCGGCACATGAAGCCCAAGGGCAAAAGTCCTGTCAATATCCTTCTGGCCCATCTGTTCTTCGGTAAGCCACCTTCTATCAGAGCAGGAAAATTCCATCTTGTTTCGATATCCAAAGGTCAGCGGCGAGGCGGTGGTGTCGTTGACCGCCGCCTTTACCAACCCGATATGTTCTATGCAATCGATCACATGTTTTTTTTTGTATTGAAGCTGTTTTTCGTATTTGAGAAACTGCCAGGTGCAACCCCCGCAGATACCGCTGTAACGACAGGGAGCAGTTATCCTATCGGCTGAAGGTTCAAGGATTTTTAAGATACGGGCTTGGGCGAAGTTTTTCTTTTTTTTGATGATTCGGGCAATGATGCGATCCTGCGGGATGGTCTTGTCAACAAATACAGTGAATCCATCTAATTTTGCCACCCCGCTGCCGCCATAGGCGATATCCGATATTTTCAACTCTAAGCACTGTCCTTTTCTGACTGTCATTGCTCTCGGTAAAATCTGGATTTTCTCGTTGCTATTTAATTAAACCTATCATAAAAATCAAAGGGAAGATACCATCCAGATAAATACCAACTCAGATGAGCACATTTTTCAACCCATATAGTCATGATTGGAAATCCTTTAGGAGGAAAAATGAAAAATGTATGGAGCGTCAGGCCTTTTATAAGAACGATAAATGGCATACCCTGCTACGGCATTCTCTCAATCCTTACCGTTTTTCTTCTCTGGGTTGCATGTGCTCAGGTACCGAAAGAGTCGGTGGAACTGTCTACAACCGTAGGCAGGGATATTTCACGACTGCACACCTCGCATCGTGATTTGGCGGTCATTCTGTATGATCGCATCAAAAAGGACGTGAATCGGTTTGTAGATGAAGTTTATGCACCATACCAAATAAGCAATCTGCTGCAGGCAGACTACAGGGATTTCAAATCGGGCAATCCAGTTTCATTGTTTTATGCGCTGGACCAGGCTGTCAAGCATCCCGAACGTGCAGATTTACAGAGCGATGCGCTTGATGCCATGGCAGTATTCGTTGAGGAGATACGGGCGGAAGTGGAATTCTACCGCGAGCAGCGGCTTAAACCCGTGGTGGATCAAGAAAAGGCGCTGCTTGCGGCCATTGATCGCTCTTACACTCAGGTACATTATGCCAACTCCATCGTCGCCGGTCATCTGGCTTCCGTTGTAAAGGTTTACGATGCACAAGAAAAGTTGTTACAGGAGTTTGGCATGGAAGGCTTGCGCCCTCAAATTGGGCAGACACTTGCCAGGACATCAGAAAAGGTGGCAATGTTGGTGGAAGAGGCGAAAAAAATCGATGTCAAATCAGCGAAAATGGAAGTATATATTGATAAATTCACCAGGGAGCTGGACAAGATCATAAAAGACCTCAAAACACCGGAAAAATAGTCTGAAAATAAAATTCCTCAAGGAGGAAGTCAAATGGATATCGATGCGTTTCGAAAAAAGCTGAAAGAGCGAGCCGAAGCGAACAGAAAGGCGTTCAACGGGATTTACAAGAAAGAAATAGAGGGCCTTCTTGGGCTGTCCCGGCAAGAGATCGACAAGATCACCCCCGGTACAACGGATCTTGAAGTTTATGATCAACTGATAACAGTTGTCAAAGAAGCCTCTGCTGCCAATGTGTCTCAGGCTGAGTTGAGAAGCCGCATAATGGAACTGGGACAGGTCGGTATGGCGATCGCAAAGCGCATACCCGGGTTGCTTGATCTGCTTACTTAACCGATGGGATAGTATTTTCAGAAATTCATCGCTTCTTTAATCGCCAGTGCCGCTTTATTGCGAGATGAAAACTCATGCATAAGGACTCGTAAAGAAAGAGCAGGCATTCCTTTGAAAACAGGAGATATCAGCTATGGCGCTTCCAGATCCAGTGATCGTAATCCCTGGTATTACCGCTTCGGAACTACGAGATACCTATAAATTAGATCCAGAGACTGTCTTTGAGCTGTTTGGAAAACTTTATGAACGTATTGCTCTTCACCCGGATAATTTGCGTTATGAGCGCATCGAGCCGGCAAGGGTCATGCCGGATAAGCTTCTGGGAATTCCTTACAGGGAATTGATTGAGGAAATTCGATACAACTTAAGGCCGTCCGAAAAGGAACCTGTGCCGGTATATCCGTTTGCTTATGATTGGAGACAACCTTTAAAAGACACAGAAACGGTATTAGAATGTTTTATAAACGAGGTAATCGAACGCACCAAACTCTTACCGCATTATCATAAATCGGGCTATGCAGAAGACCCTAAAGTGAACTTGATCGGCCATTCCATGGGCGGTCTTATCATTGCAGGGTACTTGCAACGTCAGAATCGCTCAGCGAGGGTAGGCAAGGTGGTCAGCCTCGGAAGTCCATTTAGAGGATCGCTGGAAGCCGCTGTAAAGATGGTCACAGGAACAGCGGATCTTGGAACAGGACCTTCAAGTTCCCGCGAGCGGGAGGCTGCCCGGCTGACTCCGGCTCTTTATCACCTGTTGCCAAGCTTTGAATCAGCAGTGCAGGCTGTGCAAGGACTTTCAAACGATCTTTATGATGTAACCGCATGGCAACCGAGCGTGCTTGATACCATCGCACAATACGTTCGCTTCTATGGGCTTAAGAAAACAGGTGTCAAGGCCCAAGCACGAGCCATATTCGACAGCATCCTCAAGGAGGCCAAAGAACACCGCAATCGTTTGGAATCGTTTCGCCTTGAAGAAGCAGGATTGGATGAAAACGACTGGCTTTGTATTGTGGGCGTGGGGGAAGAGACCAGGATTCGTCTTCAAATCGACAGGGTCCGCGGTAAACCTGAATTCAAGCTGCGTTCAGTGGATCGGCAAAATTTCTGGAATTCAAACGAGCCTGAAAAACGTATATATACAGGCGATGGAACGGTTGCCTATCCTGGGGCTCGCTGTAATTTTATACCGACTGCCAAAATCATATGCGTTCTTGATGACGATTTTGGATATTGGGAGATTGGAGATCGGCTGATTGAAGGCCAATCCGGATTACACGGGCTTCTTCCCAAGATGAATCTCATCCACAGGTTGATCGTCAGTCATTTTACCGGCAGAACAAGACGTGGAACCTGGGGACGGCCCGCTCCGGACCTGCCTCAGGGTGTCATGTGGGACCCACCCATCTCCGGCCTTGAACAAAAAGAATGAATAGAGGAACAAAACAGGCGAGGTTCCGATGAATGATAAAAAGCACAGTTTCATCTTATGTACAATGCTTGCGGTGGTGTTGTGCATACCTCCGGCAGCGCCTGCGATTTCAGGACAACGCACAGATCCAACATCCATGCCGCTGCCGCCAGATATTTCGATATCCCGACTCGATAAGGGAAAATTCCTTGTAGCCAGTCAGAATCTTGTTGATCCGAACTTTTCCCAAACGGTGGTTCTTTTACTGGAATATGTCTTAAGCGGTGCCATGGGAGTCGTGATCAATCGGCCATCGGATGTAAAGCTGTCAAAGATTTTACCGGAAATAAAAGGTCTTAAGCAAAGAACCGAAACCGTTTATATAGGAGGGCCTGTTGCAGGAAACCAAATGATACTGCTTGTCCGCAGCAGCAGCCAACAGCCTGAGGCTTCGTTTAAAGTGTTTGACGATGTATTCGTTTGTTCAAGCCTCAAGGTGATTGAGCAGATAATCGAGCGAGGGAATGTAAAGGAAAGGTTTCGGGTGTATGCGGGTTATGCTGGATGGTCACCAGGGCAGCTTGACCAGGAAGTAAACCGGGGAGACTGGCATATTTTTCAAGCCGATCCGGAAACTATCTTTGATAAAGATGCGTCTGATATCTGGCCGGAGTTTATTCGCCGCAGCACAACGAAGTACGTGCGAATCACCGATTGAGCCACATATGGTTTAAGGGCATTTTGCATCAAACACTTCTCGGGTGGTTCAGAGAAGTTGCAATTTCCGAATCATAGAGCGAATATGTATCGTTCACCTGGTTCCAGCAGAAGACCCTTGATATCGGGTTGCTGTTTTTTCAATTCTTCGATAAATTCTTTCCCTTCGCCGAACCGATAATGCATTGGAATCGCAACCCGAACACCCAACCATTTCGCAGCCAATGCCGCTTCGTTGGGATAAAGCTCGGTAAGTGACTGCCCATGCACATCCACACCTCCCACGCCCAACATTGCAAGCTGCGGCTCATATAACTCTCCATAAAGCTTAAGGTCGCTGTGAATGGATGTGTCGCCTCCAAAAAAGATCCGCTGCTCTATCTGCTCTTTTGATGATATACCAATAAGATAGCTCAATGGCTGAGCGCTGATGAAACCATCGCCTGTTTTCCTCAGCGACAGGTGTTTTGCCGGAAGGGCTTTAATGGTGACCTCATCAAATGCGAACTGAACTCCGGAAACCATCCGATAAATCCTCTCAGGAGCGATTCCGCCCTCTTTTTCCGCGCAAAAAGCTGTTGACGCATCGCACACCAGTATGGCATTGGAGTGCTTTACGATCTTAAAAGCTTGTCCCACATGATCCTCTGCCCCATGGGTTATCAGCACAAAATTAACATGGTATAACTCCTCTGCCCGTACTGGCGAAGGGGGGATTCCATCATGGGATCTGCCCTCAAGCAATGGATCAAGTAAAATACGGGTACCCTGCTCGGTGGTAAGCTCAAATGCCGTCCACCCTAAGTATCGAATCTCAACCGTCATGGCACTCTCCTGAAGGATAGGTCATCTGCTCCAATCAAACTTCACCGGCTGCCGACAGCAAATTAAATAGGATCGTTTGGCTCGTATATTTAAATTACCATCCATATATCCCAAAACACAATGCAAGATTCAACAACAAAATCCAGGAATACTCGGCGAGCCCGGAAAATGTCTTAATTCACCAAGAATGGCTTATCAAGTTCTCTTTGAAATTTTATTAATTGACTTCATCCATAACCTCAGGTAATCCTAATAATATTGAGGGCTCGGGGCATCTTTAAAATGAAACATCACAGAGATTCATCTGATTATTTAGAAAACAGAATTTATCCAATCAGATTCCATTTGTCATATTTCGACGATTTTGTCGATCCTCTTTATAAGTTACGGCGGAAATCGAGCAAATCCACCTGATTGGAGTATCCAACATGCGGTGATGCCGGCAGACCACCATGGGCATTATTTTTGATTCACTCTTAGGGGTTGTTTCGGATGATTTGGCCATAGATCTGGGTACGGCTAATACCCTGGTTTATGTGAGGGGAAAAGGAATCGTGCTGCGGGAACCATCTGTGGTTGCCATACGCACGGATTCGCGGTCCAAAAACAGGGTATTGGCTGTTGGAACCGAAGCTAAAAATATGCTTGGCAGAACCCCCGGCAACATCGTTGCCATTCGTCCAATGCAGGATGGCGTTATAGCAGATTTTGAAGTCACCGAGGCGATGCTTCGCCATTTTATTCGAAAGGCACACAAGCGCCGAAAATTTATACGACCGAGAATCGTTGTTGCGATTCCTTCCGGGATTACCCCTGTAGAAAAACGGGCGGTAAAAGAATCTGCAGAATTGGCTGGAGCCCGAGAGGTATTTCTCATCGAAGAGCCGATGGCTGCAGCCATCGGAGCCGGTCTGCCGATAACAGAGCCGATTTGCAACATGATAGTGGATATCGGGGGTGGAACAACCGAGGTGGCGGTGATTTCACTGGCAGGCATCGTTTATAGCAGATCAGTAAGAATAGCCGGCAACAAAATGGATGATGCAATAGCATCCTACATCAAAAGAAACTACAACTTGCTCATTGGAGAAAGAACCGCGGAGATTATCAAGACCACCATTGGAAATGCATATCCGGATAGAGACTACCTGGAATCTATAGAAGTCAAGGGACGGGATTTGGTTTCCGGTATTCCAAAAATATTGAGCATTGACTCGGAAGAAATCCGCAATGCAATTTCAGAACAAATCGATGCGGTCATAGAGACGATTAGAATCGGTCTTGAACAGGCTCCTCCTGAGTTGGCTTCGGATATTGTCGACCGGGGGATCGTGTTGACAGGTGGAGGAGCATTATTAAAGAATCTGGATAAGCTGCTCATGGAAGAAACCGGCCTTCCCATAACCGTCACAGAAGATCCACTGACCACGGTTGCCGTCGGATCGGGAAAAGTTCTTGAAAATCTTGACATTCTCAAAAATGTATTAATAAATCAAATATAATAGAGCTATTCAATCTATTGGCAGAAACCAGTGAGGGGGCCAATGCTGATAAAGATAAAAAACATAACCGCCGAGGGATTGACGGTTCATTTCGAAGAATCCGCCAAGGGATTTCCTGTTCTTCTTGAAATGGCTGAAAGCGGTGAATGCGATTTTTTTTCACCTGTAAAAACCAGAGCCATCCTCCATAAAGCTGGAGAACTTATTGAAGTTGAAGGGATTGTTGAAACAGAAGTGCGTTTGACATGCAGCCGTTGCCTTAAAAAATTCAGAGCACCCCTGACGGATAGGTTTAGTTTCACATACACCCGAAAGTTACCCGATTCACTGGAAAAACCGAATACAACGGAAATCGAGCTTCGTGCTGAAGACATGGGCTTAATTCTGTTTGAGGGCGACACAATCGATTTTAGAGAAGCCATCCAACAGCAAGTGGTGATGATGTTTCCTCAAAGACCTTTATGTAATGATCTTTGCAAAGGGCTCTGCCCTCAATGTGGTGCCGATCTTAACGAAGGGAACTGTGGGTGCAGGCGCTCAACCTTCAACAGTAAGTTTGCGGCTCTTAAGGATTTAAAAATAGAAAACAAATAAAAGGCTTACGGAGTGGATTGTGAGCATGCACTTGACGCGGCCATCAATCATGGTGTAATAAATAGACTACATAAGGGCTTCAAATCGGTAGCTTTTGGAATACTAACAATTAAACTGAAGTCTTCGCCAAACCCCGTTGTTGAAGAACAACTCTTGTCTGAAACCTGTAAGTTGGGTTTGATTGTGTATTAGCGGCATTTTGCCATGTGTTTTATGCAACTACGGGGTAAAGGCAAGGGCTTTTCTCACATTCCCCGATGGGGACGATGAATATTATGGGAAATCGCATTTACTTCCTTAAAAAGGATGTCCAACTCGATGAACAGCAGCTTCGTGAGCTTGGCGAAACAGCCAGCAAGGAGCGGGACGCCCTTCTGAAAGAGCGTCCCGAACTCAGAGCATTTCAAAAAGAAATCGACTGGCGTCTTAAATGCGCGGGAAGTTTCGAAAACCGAATGGCGGTACTTGGGATCATGATGGAGGCGAATTTAAAGGAGCTTCAAAAACAGCTGAAGCACCTCTTTAATATTACGAGCAACCTGCCGACTGCTTTCTAAGCAGATGCGCCACCCAGATGGTACCCATTCCACCCATCCCGAACACGCTGAACGCCCAGCCCCAGGTTGTGTAACCGTAAGCAGCAGAATTGCTCCAATCCAATATAGCACCGAAAGCAATCGGCGACACAGCACCGGCACCATATCCAAGTAAAGATCGAAGGCCGAAGGCAGAGCCCATGTACCTGGATTCGGCTGATTCCGTAAGGCCAGCCGACAGAACCGGCGAATCCCCCAGGGAAGAGAATGCATAAAGCAGCCCGACTCCGATAGCAGCGGTCAATGGCCACTGAATGGTCCAGCCAAATAAAAAGGAGCACAGGACACTTATACTTGAAAGAGCCAGAATAACACGGGCTCGTCCGATGCGGTCCGACAAGGTTCCCATGGTGAAAGACGCCAGCAACCCAATGCCATGAAAAGAAGCTGTGATATAAGAGCCGATGCCTGTTGCTCTTTCTCCATAAACGCCGGATAACATCAAATAGCTTGTCATAAAAGCAGGGGTCCACGCCCACATTCCAAGCAGCTCCCAGCAATGAAAGGCGTATCCACCGATATATAGCATTGCGGGCCGATTGGTAAGCAGATCCCGAAAATATTTTTCTTTCCTCTGCCGTTTTACAAGGTGAATACGGGTTCCCCAAACGGTGATCCAGGCTACCACACATCCCAACAATGGGCCTATACAGGTCAATAAAAAAGACAATTTAAAACCACCCACCGGTATGGCAAACCCGCTGATGATAAGCGACAGCCCGTAGCCCAGGGAGGCGCTGGCAATGAAAAAACCGATAGCCATCCCCCGTCTGTGCTGTGGGTACTGATCGGCCAGGATCATAATACCCGTGGTATATGTTCCTCCCAGGGAAACTCCCACAAGCGTGTAGAAGCACAGGGCCGAGAGATAATCTCGTGCAAGCAGCGCGAACCCCAAGGAAAAGACGGTCCCTGATGTCATTGATCCTAAAAACAAAGGTTTAGGACCCATCCTGTCCGCCAAGGCTGAACACAGCACCAGAGAGGCTGCATAGCCGAACTGAAAACCGCTGGAGATCAATCCGGCTGCCGCTGCGGACATCGACCACTGTTTCTGCAGGATTGGCAGGGCGGCCGCATAGGTCATGAATACCAGAGCATTTAACGTTCGAGAAAGGCAAAAGCCTGTCAGCCACCAGTCGAATTTGGATGCTTTATGTATTATGCTGATCCCTTTCTGCAATGCCCGCCTTTGGGAAAATTACAGGCCCATATCTTTTTCTTCTTCTGAAATACTTTCATTGAGAATTCGAACGGCCTCATCGATTTCGTCTTTTTGAATAATCAACGGAGGGGCAAACTCAAGTGCCGGCCCCATAAATCGTGTGAGCAGCCCTTTTCGCCTGGCCCGCGTGATAATGTTATTTAACCGTTCGGCCGGAAATGGGGCACGCGTCTTTTTATCCGTTGTAAAATCCACCGCAAGCCAAAGTCCCGTTCCCCTCACCTCTCCAACCGTGGGATGCGAGGTGAATTCTTGTAATTTTTCCAGAAAATAAGCCCCCATCTTTTCTGAATTCTCAACAAGTTTTTCTTCCTTCAGAATCTGCAGATTCTTTATCCCAGCGGCACAGGAGACAGGATGGTTTCCATAAGTATGAATATGCATAAACGTTTCGATCGGCTCTATCACTTTATTGCTGCATCCAACGGCTCCCAGAGGTACATACCCACTGGTAAGCCCCTTTGCCATCGTGAGCAGATCGGGTTTGATATCAAAATGCTGAATTCCAAACATTTTTCCCGTTCTTCCAAACCCGCAGATCACCTCGTCAATGATCAGCAGAATGCCATACTTGTCACATACTTCTCGGATGATGCTCCAATACTCTCTGGGGGGTCTGTATGCACCAAATCCCTGTTGAATGGGCTCTCCGATAAAAGCAGATACAAGATCCGGATCTTCAAATTCAATCACCTTCTCAACCGCGCGTGCGCATGCAATATCGCAGTTGGGGTAGCTCAAATTGTACGGGCACCGATAGCAGTATGGGGACTGAGCAAAAACACCCCCAGGTGCGATAGGTTCCATCATCTGACGCATCGGTAATACAACTCCCAGGGCCCTTACGCCTATACCGTTTACGCCATGATATGCACCAACCCTTGAGATGATTTTATAGCGGCCTTTATTTCCATTGTAATAGTGGTGATGTTTTGCAAGTTTCATGGCCGATTCCACCGCCTCGGAACCATCACATTCAAATGTGAATCGGTCAATGGGCGGAGGGGCGATTTCAGAAAGCAGCTCTGCAAGTTTTATGGCCGGTTCGTTCGCAAACATACAGGGTGTATAATAAGATAGTTCACAACATTGATCGTATACGGCTTGCGCGATTTCTTCTCGACCGTAGCCCACATGGACCGGTCTGGTAGCCCCTGCATTAAGATCGAGGTAGCGGTTACCGGCTCTGTCAAATACATAAGCGCCCTTTGCTTTGGAAATGACAGTAATACCTTTTTGCAACTCGCTTCTGGGAGTTCGGTGCAGAACCAAATGGGAGGTTTCATCCATCAGGTTTCCGTTGTTACTCATCTTGATCCTCCTTTTGTTGGAATTTTCACCAGGGTTTGGCTGGTTTTGCGAGCATGTATTCCAATACCTGAAATGAGAATTCAATACAATATCTATGTGATCCCGGACAGAGCAGTCGTTGGAGATTTCTAAGGATTCCATTCGTATGCGGCTACGTCCCGATGCAGTAGATCAAAAGGCTTGACAAAACGAAAAAAAAGGGACAAAAACTTATCGGTTGATCAAGATATTACCCTCAGTGACTGTCTATTCTATCGTTCTGTCAATTTTATTGTTATTTGAGTGGGCGGAGAATGCGCTCGCTGTTTCGGTTCAAAATTGATCGCTCCATGGATCATCAGGGACATTGTAGCGATCGGGCTGCTGATAATTCACTGTGTAATTTTAATGGCTTAGGAAGAAAAACTTCCCTACACCCCGATTATTTTGCTTCATATTGCTGAATAATCAAGATAACAAATAAGGTACTACGCCCTTTCCGAGACTTAGATTGGGAAAAAGCGGCCCCTTTTGGGCAGTTGAAATAAAGACTCAGTTTTAGGTGATCTAAAGTGACTAAAGTTTAGATGTCGTTCTGCTCTTTCATTTTTTTATAAATAGATAGTATCAATTTAACCGCTTAAAAAAATGCGGTCTTTCATCAAAGGGTTTTTAAACTGTTACAATAGATCAAGTTACTTAAGAAAGGAGGGCTATAGGCCATGAGAAACCAAATATCCTTTTTAACTGTGTTTACCCTGATCATGCTAATGTGTCATGCAGTCTACGGTATTTCTCAAAAAGATATCAGCGCCGAGGAATGGTATCGAAAGGGTATGTCATATTTCGAGTCAAAGCAGTATGAAAAGGCCATTGAAGCTTTCAGCAAAACACTGGAGTTAAGCGTTCGTTTCGCCAGGGCATATATCAATAGGGGAAATGCATGGAGCAGAAAAGGCGAATATGATCGTGCCATTATTGATTATACGAAAGCACTTGAAATAAACCCGCAATTTGCAGATGGCTATTACAACCGGGGAATCGCTTTAAGCTATAAAGGCAAATATGCATTAGCAGTGCAGGACTTTACAAAAAGTCTTCAACTGAACCCCAACGATGCTGAAAGCTATCAAAGCCGGGGAATTGCCCTGGTTAAACTGGGTAAACTGGATCTGGCGATTAAAGACTACACAATGGCTATAGAAATTGACGGCCAAAATGCGGATTTTTATTACAATCGAGGAAATGCTCTGGCAATGCAGGGAAATTTAGATGCAGCAATCGAGGATTATACGAAAGCAATTGAGCTTGATCCTGAAAACGCAATTTTTTATCACAACAGAGGCAATTTATGGGTACGAAAGAGTGAGTACGATAAAGCCATTGCCGATTACTCGGAAGCTCTTAAGATTAATCCGAAATTTGTTGAAGCCTACTATAACCGGGGCCGTGCATGGGATGGGAAAAATGAATTAGACAGGGCTATTTCAGACTATACCCAAGTGCTTACCATCAACCCACGGTTTGATGAAACCTATTTCAACCGCGCACGTGCCTTCTATCAAACAGGGGCCCTGCAAAAAGCCATTGCAGACGCAAGAAAGGCCCTTGCCCTGAATCCGGAAGACAAAGACTATCAGCGCCTTTTGGAATTCCTGGAAAAACAGGCAAAAGAAAAAAGGTGAATGATAGAAATAACACTGAAAAATTAGGATAGTCCATTACAAAATGGTTGATTTACGTCATTGTTTTACGCAACTGCGGGCTTAGCGCTGGCGAATACCGTAATAATCTGATATATTTCACCAAAAAACGGGCCTTACGGTTGAGATAAGATATTGGTTTGTGTTATTCCGACCGCTGCTGTCGGCTATGCGCGTTAAAGGACTGCTTAATATCGCTTTACCGTAGATGCCCAAGGCGTGGGGAGAGGAGGTTTTAAAAATTCTCGGTGTGATCGCGGAAAGTATTTTACTTTGCCAAATGGGATAATGCCATGCAGAAACCCAAAAAGGGGAAAGTTCTATTCATTGCGGGCGGTCTATTAGGATTGGTGATTCTTATCGGCATTGCGGGTTGGCTTGCAATGCACATGATGGATTTGTCAATGGGAATCAACCGGATCACTGGCACTGAAAACCAGTCCGAAGGCCAACAAACCTCCTCTTCTTTTGCGGTTATTACAAAAAGCGTTCCGAAGCCGCCTGTTGACACTACAACCATCCAAATGCCTTCACCCTTCAGTACCTCTGCATCAGTTCCGGAAACAGAAATAGATAAACCTGAACAACAGATCGGTACCGATCAGACCCCGGGTGAAAAACAACCTCAAAAACCATCGCCTTTTAGTGAGTCAAACAAAACCGAACCTCAACCATTACAGGCCAAAACCGAGCAGAAAGATAAAGAAGCAACAGACATTGATAAGGGTGTTGCTTCGGTTATCAAAAACCAGATTGGGGTGTTGCCGGACAAAAAATATCTTTTTGAAATTCAAGTGGGCGCCTTTCTGATTAAAGAAAATGCCGTTGTTCGCATCGAACGACTCAGGGCCTTGGGTTATGAACCGTATATTTTCAGTGCAGCAGACCAAAAAAACCGCATCTGGTATACCGTTCGCATAGGGAAATATGAAACCTTTGAGGAAGCTAACCAGGCTTTATCCCGGTATGCCCGTCGATCCGACTATCCGGCGGTGATCGTTCACTGGAATTCACTGATGCCCCCCCGGTTGAAAAAGAAAAATAATTAGCTGTTTTTCCTAATATTTTTGACAGTCAGGGTTCCCATTAAGAAATCTTCCTTAATACAAAAGTATTATTTTATCTGCACGTTTCATACGATTTGCTTAGTCTTTTCTTAGAAGAGCTTTTCAAAAAATACGAATGAAAACCATACATTTGACGTATTGCTTTCAATCCCAATATTCGAGAGTATATTTAGCAATCCGGTTATTGAAACTCTTTTCGTACCTATGATTCATTTAACCACTTTGGGATAACCGGCACCGTTCGGGGCATTAACGGTTAGGCATTTTAATGATGGACACAGACCCTAAAAAAACTGACCGTGAGGTTTCCATGGATATGGTACACAGAACCATGCCTACATGCTTGATAACCGGAATCCGTTTGCGCTGCTTATATATGTTTGTCGGACTGATGGCACTGCTGTTTTTTTTGTTTACCCTAACCCGTGCATATAATCTATCTGCAGTTGAAATTCCGGTAAGCCTTCTGGCAGGCCCACATCTTGCCGCTTCAGCAGGTGGGACCGTCACCGAAGATTTGCTTGCGGAAACTACATTAACTGAAATTTCACCCGAATCCTGGATCGAAAAACAACCCATCATTTTAAGCCCTCCGGCTGATGCTTATCTTGCTTACAGCATCACCATCGATCATGTTTCAGATTATTCCATTGTCAGTCTTCCTGAAGTGCGTCAAAAAATAGAGATAGACACCGGTGTTACAACAGATCAAAAAGAAAATCCCGAAGATCCTTTTATTCCGATTATTCTTGAGGCTGCAAGCCGCCACGGCGTGGACCCCGCCATAATAAAAGCCATTATCATGGCAGAATCAAACTACAATCCCAGGGCAGTTTCCCATAGAGGTGCCATGGGGTTGATGCAATTGATGCCGACCACTGCTAAGGCTCTTGGGGTGAATGATATTTTCAATCCAGAACAAAATATTAATGCCGGTGTCCGGTACTTTAAACAACTTCTAATCCGCTTTAACGGCGATGTGAGGCTTGCCCTGGCAGCGTATAATGCTGGAAGCAGAAAAGTCAGAAAATATAAAGGTATTCCACCGTTTAAGACCACCAGAAGATACATTAGAAAAGTTCTAAAGTATCGTAAGATCTATGATGAAGAGCTGAACGGTTAAACCCTGCAAATTTGATCCCTCCGCAACTTTGAAGGCCCTGCAGCCCCGCTTAAGAGAGATCTTCGCCCTTGTTGTGTTGGTCCGTAGCCGATGGCGAAGCCCAATCGCTTCTACAAGCTTAAGACGAATCTCGTATTGTATTCGAATTAGGGCAATCATGGTTTGAGTTTCAAAAAAACTACTTTTAAATTTGCTCCAAAGCTGCTTATGTTATTGTTCATTAAGTTACATGGATTTTACTGGTATTATTCTTCAACCAACCCCATGTCATTGAGGATGAGCTTTAAGCGAAGAGCTAGACTGAAATCATCGGGGAAGGAAAATAGAAAGGGATTTAAAAATGCAAGAAACAATTCTTAAATTGGTTGTTCCCGCGGTCATGGGTCTGCTTGGGGGTGTTGTCGGCTCTCTCATCGCTCCGTGGGTTCACTGGGGTATTGAAAAGCGCCGAAGCCGCCAGGCGAAGCGAAGGGAGCTTATCGATTCCTGTAGAATGCTGCTTACAACTGATATTGATAGAAAAACCTTCCGGGAAACCGAAGTGTACGCAAAGTTACGCCCCCATCTGTATCAGTTGGTAATTGAAGCTGTTGAGAAAGACCAACCCCCCGGGGAGTCGGAGGAAGACAAAAATGCTTTTAAACAAAAATTGTTGGAGGATTTGGCGCGAATCGAAAGAGAATGGGTCCTGATATAAAATGAAAGACTCTGGTTTTGGGTATGTTTTTTGCATATTATTCCCGCGACATCTGGATCATAAAGACCAGTATCCGCTTATAAACATATTATCGCCAATATTTTGTCGATGATGCAAGAGACAACCGATGCCTGATACCTCACAAACTGAAAGAAATATCAATGAAATAAGAGATATATTCCACTCTTTCGATCTTGCGGATACAAAAGAACACATTCTCGATTTCCTGGTTCGGTTTGAACATAAAACGGCCCCATTCATGAAATCTCCTCCCTTAGCGGCCATCATCAAATGGCATAAGAGCCTTTTTCTACAGAAAATATCGTTGTTTCCTCGGGCTGAGCAACTGCTGGATGAAGCAATTGATGTCTTAGGGGGGCTGACAGAACAAGTATTCAAGCGGTGGAAAATAAAAGTCTATATCTCCTTGGGATATGTGCACAAGGCCCAGTGGAATTATTCTGATGCAGAATCTTATTTGAAAGAAGCACTGGCTTTAGCCAGTTCAGAGACCGCATTCACAAAGTATCTAGGAGAGATATACTCGCTGCTGGGCAGGGTGAATCGAGCTCTTGGCAATCACCACAAGGCCAAACAATATACAGCGCTGGAAAAAGAAGTGTGCTATCAAAATCACATTGCCAACCCTTCTGATAAATCCTTGTCCAGCATTTATGCCTACGCATTGGTCAATTATAGCCGAACAAACCGCCTGGTCGGGCTTGTGGATCATCAAATCCTGGAACATCTAAATGAGGCCATTCGCATCTTCAGCCACTGTAATAATGAAAAAGGCCAGTTGTTGTCCCGTTTGGAAAAAGCCGAGTTCCAGTTCCTGATCAACCGCGTGGACAGCTCCCTGGAAACCGCCCTGAACCTTGAACAGGTCTTTCAGCAAAAAAAGATGCTCAAAGAAAGCATCCAGATTGGACTTCTGTGTGCAAAAATTTACCGGAAGATTCTTGATTTCGAAGAGGCAGAAAGGAAACTTAATGGACTCATCAGGCTTGCAAAGCAATATCAACTCGAAAACAACCAGCTAATGGCGGATGCACAATATGAGCTGGGAGCTGTCTATTACGATATCAATGAAGAAACCAAGGCCTATGCCCACTTCAGGGAATCGGCCAAGATAGGAATGGTGCTCGGCATAAAGGATATCATAATACGGGCTTTTCATGCTGCCCGGTTGATTGATAAGTACAAGGCCAGAGATCTGCTCACCTCGGATCTCGTTTATGAAGATGCCGCATTTGTAAAAAACCGTTTTGGTAGAAGAATCAGTCCGTTTAGAGCATCCAGAGTGAAATCAAAGCTGTTTGCCTCCACCCTGTTCGTCGATATTGTAGATTTCAGCAGAATGATGAGACGCTCTGATGAGAGCTTGACCCTTGGCATGATTGATGAGTTAATCGATCGAATGTATCTCATTATCTACCAGTACGACGGATACATCGATAAGTTTCTTGGAGATGGATTTATGGCCATCTTTGAACATGGCCATACCCTATCATCGGATAAAACGTTTCGCGCCGTCAAATCAGGCATGGATATTCATCGCGCCCTTAAGCATAAAAACCGAAAATTGAAAAAGGCCTATGGAGTTGACAGGAACATCCGCGTGCGTATCGGTTTAAGCACGGGTGAGATCTATGCCATGTTGCTTGGAAATTATATCAAAACCGAGTTCACATATTTGGGAAATTCCGTCAATTTAGCCTCAAAACTCGAAAGCCATGCCAGCGATGAATGCATGCTTATCGATGGTGAAACCTATCGCCTGGTAAAAAACCGGATCATTTCAAAACCCGAGAAAATCACCATTTCCGGCCTGGGAGAAACAACGGCCCATAAAGTGCTCAGACTTGCAAGGATGCAGGAGCGGCCTGTTTTGGAGAAAACAGCAGATTGACAATTCCTCCCGCTTCCTGTATTTTTTTTATGGAACTATAACCAATAGAGCAGGTTACACCGGATAAAGGGTTTTGAGGATACAGCATGTTCGCTTCACAACCCTGCTGGCCTTTTAAATGGTATATAGGTCCATTTACTAAGAGTGTGGCCCTCGATTCAAGTTCCATATCATCTTATCATTTCATCCGCGGCGCATAGAGTCAGCCGTCAGCAAATCGACTTATAAAAGGTGGATAGGATGAAAACGGTTAAGAGCCATGGAATAGATTACTATTTTTATAAAGAGATATCCAGGCAACCGAAAGGACAGGGGATTACCAAGTGTTTGAGCTGTGGCACCTGCTCGTCGACCTGCCAGGTGTTTTCGGTCAACTCTGAGTACAACCCAAGGAAACTGATTCAAAAAGCGGTTCTGGGTTTGCGGGACGAAGTGCTGAAATCGGAAATGATCTGGATTTGTGCCAGATGCAACAGTTGTCTGGAAAAATGCCCGAAAGGAATCAAACCCGGCGATATCATCATTGCTCTAAGACACATAGCCCTGAAGGAAGGGATCGTTAATTACAGGGGCGTGAGGCATGCGCTGTTTTTTAAGAAGAGCATTTTAAGCACGGGCAAGATCAACGAGATGATGCTTCCCCTTCATACATTGCGGTTGGGTGTTGTCTCGCAGATTCCCCAATCGATTAGAATGCTGCTTAAGGGGAAGCTGCCTCCTTTGCTCCCCAAAAGGATTCAACGAATAAACGAGCTTAAAGCACTGAATCAAATGATCGAAAACAGAAGAGCGAAGCGACGATGAAATACTCCCTTTACCCTGGATGCGCCGGTGAAGCTACAGCCAAGGAAGCGCTGCTTGCTACCAGAAGTGTTCTTAAGTTTTTGGGAATGGATATTACCGAAAACAACGCATACTCATGCTGTGGCGCGGGTGTTGTTGAAGAAGAAGATCCTGAATTTGAATACACGCTTAATGCCAGAAATTTCGCCTTGGCAGAAAAGCAGCAGCGGCAGATCGTGGTAATCTGCAATACCTGCCTGCTGACAATGCTGAAAGCCAAAAAGACCCTTGCGGAAAACCAATTGCTGTACCGGCAGATAAACGCCGACTTAAAGAAGATCGGCCTCGAATACAGGGGTGAGGTTAACATAAAACATCTGCTGTGGCTTCTGCGTGATGATATCGGGCTTGACAGGTTGAAAGAATTGATTAAGGTTCCTATCAGCAACGTGAGAATAGCACCATTTTACGGTTGCCATATCATTCGGCCCTCTGAGGTTATCGGCGACGATAAAGAACCCGATTTCTTGAGTCGATTGATCGAAATTTGCGGCGCCAAAGAGGCCGATTACGAGGATAAGTACAACTGCTGCGGTTTTCACATTCTGCTAAACGATCAAGCCACAGCGTTGAAAATGACCGAAAGATGCCTGTCTCATGCAAGAAAGGCTGAGGCCGACATGCTGGTCACCCCCTGTACCCTGTGTCATCTCAGCCTTGACGGCTATCAAAAACCGGCATCCGGATCTCGGCGGCTGCAAATCCCGGTTTTGCATTTGGCTCAAATGCTGGGGCTGGCATTGGGGATTGCACCAAAGAAATTGGGTGTGGATAAGAACATGGTTGGCATGGAAAAGTACATTCCGCGGGGTTAACTGCTCAAGTTTGGCATCCAATTATATAGTATTATCTCGTAAAATGGTGAATTGTTCCAAGTCAAATAAAATTTTTGAATAACAATATAAAACAAAAGCCGAAGTGGAAGCCAGGCTTCGGCAGAAAAATAGAAGCACAAAGAAAAATAACGCTTGATAAAAAATGGGAAACAGAAAGAAGATTGGGGTTTTCTTATGCCGTTGCGGGGGCAACATTTCCGAGGTGGTCGATCTTGATCGCCTGAAAGATTTCGCCTTGCAGCAGCCGGATGTCGTTTTTGCAGATTATCAGTCCTTTACCTGCTCAAGCGAGGGACAGGGCGTCATCCAAAAGGCCATCAGAGAACAAAAGCTGGACTCAGTAGTCATAGGCTGCTGTACGCCGAAGCAATACGAGGAGCTGTACCGGGAATGTCTTAAGGAAAGCGGGCTCAATCCCTATCTGCTTGAGATGGTCAACCTGCGGGAGCAGTGTTCCTATCCCCACCATTTTGAACCGGAAAAAGCCACTCAAAAGGGAATCAAACTGCTTAAGGCCGCCATCGATAAAGTTCGTCTCTTAAAGCCCTTGAAAACAGAGAAGGTCCGGGTCAACAGGGATGTGGCCGTCATCGGTGGAGGCATTGCCGGTGTTCATGCATCGCTTTTGCTGGCAAAGATGGGGCATCAGGTTTACCTTATCGAAAAGGAACCAACCATCGGCGGCAACATGGCCAAACTGGTCAAGACCTTTCCCACCGATGATTGTGCCATGTGCACCCTGTCTCCCAAACTGGATGAAGTGGCAAAAAACAAGAATATCAAACTGTTTACATATTCGGAAGTGCAGGATGTTGAGAAAACGCCTGAGGGCATGCGGCTTAAGATCCTTAAAAAAGCGCGGTATGTGGATGAAGAAAAGTGCACCGGCTGCGGTAAATGTGCCGAGGTCTGCCCGGTAGATGTATTTAACGAGTATGATCAGGGATTGTTCTCCACCAAAACAGCCGTGTACAGGCCTTTTGCCGCTGCAGTGCCGAATCTGTATACCATACAGAAAAGACAGATGTCGCCCTGTAAGGCGGCCTGTGCGGTTAATCAGTCAGCCCAGGGATACCTTGCCCTGGTGGCAAAAAAACGGTTTAAAGAGGCCTTTGACGTGGTCTTGCGGGATAATCCCCTGCCCTCTGTCTGCGGCCGGGTCTGTGATCATGCCTGCGAGAGCGAGTGCACCCGAAATGAAATCGACGATCCTATCGCAATCCGGGGCATCAAGCGTTTCCTTGCCGATTATGCCAGACAGCATGGTATTAGGCCTGCGGCTGTTCGGAAAACAGACGAGAATGCCGAAAACAAAAAACACGTTGCGGTTATCGGAAGCGGTCCAGCAGGGCTGAGCTGTGCCTATTTTCTCCGCCGCCTTGGCTATGAGGTTACCATATTCGAGGCGATGCCGGAGCTTGGCGGAATGTTGCGGTACGGAATTCCCGAATACCGTCTTCCCAAAAAGATCTTACAGTGGGATATTCAGGGCATCCTGGATCTTGGGGTAAGTGTACGGGCAAACACAAGGCTGGGAAGAGATATTGATCTAAACTTCCTTTTATCCGGAAAATACGATGCGGTCTTCCTTGCCCTCGGTGCATGGAAGGACGTTTCACTTGGAGTGGAAGGCCAGGATCTTGCGGGCTGTTACACCGGTATTGATTTTTTATCCAGGATCAACCTTGGAGAATCGGTTCCGGTTGGTCGCAGGTGTGCCGTTATCGGCGGGGGGAATACGGCCATAGACTGTGCCAGAACCCTGATCCGACTGGGAGCGCACGAGGTTTTCATTATTTATCGAAGAACCCGCAAGGAGATGCCAGCAATCGAATCTGAAATCGATGCAGCGGAACGGGAAGGTGTAAAATTTCACTTCCTGGCGGCACCGGTTAGAATCCTGTCAGAATCGGAAAACCGCTTAACTCACCTGGAATATATCCGCATGAAACTGGGCGAGCCCGACAGCAGCGGCAGGCGGCGGCCGGTGCCTCTCGAGGGCACCGAGACCCGAATGGAACTGGATATGCTGATTGCAGCCATCGGCCAGGAACCGGACCTGGGGTTTGTGGAGGGCACCGATAAGCTGGGAATAAACCGTAAGGGCTTAATAGAAACCAAAGGAGACAGCACCTTTACCGGACTTGAAAAGGTTTTTGCCGGTGGGGATATTACCACTGGGCCTTCCACGGTCATCCAGTGCATAGCCAAAGGAAGGCTGGCGGCTCATGAGATCGACTGTTATTTGAACGGTATGAGCTTTCAGGAAAATGCGCAACCTTACCGGTCAGCCGAATATGACAGGCAAGAGATCATCAAGGCAAAAAAGGGATTATACGAATCCGCCCCCAGGGCCCAAATGCCTGAAAGACCTTTAACTGAGAGAAAAGATTTTACCGAGGTTGAAAGCGGATTCTCCGAAGAAATGGCGGTGGCTGAGGCCAATAGATGTATCCAGTGCGGTGATTGTTCGGATTGTCGCGTCTGTGAGCTTGCATGCGAGGCCGATGCGATTGATCACTTTCAGAAGGACACCACGGAGAATATTGAAGTAGGCGCGGTGATCGTAGCCACGGGATATAAAGAATTCGACCCTTCCGGTCTTCATTATGGATATGGAAAATATCCGGACGTTGTAACCCAGCTTCAGTTTGCCAGGATGCTGGATCCGATGGGGCCCACTGACGGGGCCGTACTGAGGATGAGCAACAAGGAGCCTGCCGATACAATCGTTATGATCCAGTGTGTAGGGTCTCGCTCCGATGAACAGGGAGTTGAGGCAGGACACCGGTATTGCTCCAGGGTTTGCTGTATGGCTGCTTTGAAACATGCCGGGCTGGTAAAAAAATATTGCAACCCGAAGGCCAAGATATACATCTGTTACATTGACATCAGGGCTTTTGGAAAAGGGTATGAGGAGTATTTTGAAGCGGTCAAGGGCACAGGGGTGAAATTTATCAAGGGACTGCCCGGCAGCGTACTTAAGGACAAAGAAACCGGAAAGCTGGTGGTAACGGTGGAGGATTCAAATACCTCCACGCTGCTTGAAATCGAAGCAGACCTGGTGGTTCTATCCAGCGCCACGGAGCCTGCTGAAAATTCACAGCTCATGACAAAGCTGAACATCGCCAGGGATGAAAGCGGTTTTATCAAAGAGTTTCATCAAAAAATACGTCCCACGGACACCATGGTTAAAAACGTTTTTGTCTGCGGCGCTGCCCAGGGACCAAAGGACATACCCGATACCATCGCCCAGGCGGGCAGCGCGGCCGCCAGCGTGGTTTCATACCTGGGGGATGGTTATATCTGGTTGAATCCGATGATTGCCACCGTTGATGAAACCCTATGCCGTGCGTGTGGAAGATGTGAAGAGAACTGTGAATTCGATGCAATAAAAATCGATGCCACCACTCTGTGTGCCCGCGTGGAGCCTGCTGTGTGCGAGGGTTGCGGCAAGTGTGCTGTTATATGCCCAACCGGTGCCGCAAGCGTCTGCTCGGCAACCGACGAGCAGATAGAGGCATTGATAGATGGCTTAAAACTGGAGGCATGAAATGAGCTTTGAGCCCGATGTGCTTGGTTTTGCCTGCAACTGGTGTGGTTATGCAGGTGCGGACCAGGCCGGCATGAGCAAGCTGCAGTATCCGGCGAACATTAAGCTGGCAAGGGTCATGTGCCTTGGCCGGGTGGATATGAGGCTGGTGCTGGAAGCCTTTCGCAAAGGATTCGACGGAGTGATGCTCATCGGCTGTCATATAGGCGACTGTCACTATATATCCGGCAACAAAAACGCTGTTCTTGTGGTGGAACGATTAAAAAACATCTTGCACCTGCTTGGCATCGAACCTGAGAGGTTGAGGATCGAAGAGGTATCTGGAGGCGAGGGCCCATTGTTTGTGAAAGTAGTCACGGAATTTATCGAAGAACTAAAGGCCCTTGGACCGAGCCCCCTGTCTGAAGCCGTAAACGCCGCCGCTTGCTGATTTTCTTTGATTACAAATAACGACAGAAACTCTTAGGTTGTATTAATGTATTTTTCCTTTAGAGATTTCATTCGCCGCCTGAATATAAAGTTTTTCAAAGGACCAGGGGTGTAAAAAACTTGAGAAATAGGTTTCCAAGCGATGGAAAAACCGAACGCAAGTGAACTTGAATGCATACAGTGCAGCAAATGTCAACTTGTCTGTCCCTTGAATCGGGTGGATCCCACTTACTCACCCAGGGGTTACACGTTGCAATTGCTCCTTGAAGGGGACGAAGAATTTACAGAAGACAGGGATCTTTTTCGCTGTCTTACATGTTTTCAATGCAAAGAAGCTTGTCCTTCGAGGACAAAATTCATCGAGACCGTCAGGAAAGCGCGGCAGAAGGCGCGCCAAAAGGGTCGCATGGATGAATGCAAGCACGGTGTTATTCTTCGCACCATTCAGCAGTTTCAGGCACAGTTGAGTGTTTCCCAGAACCGGCTTGTTCATTTAAATTCCGGCACCTTTGCAGACCGGGGAGAGATACTCTATTTTGTAGGCTGCCTGCCTATATTCGATTATGTTTTCCCCCATACAAGCAGCATGAGCACGGCACACAACACGCTTAAAATATTGAACGCAGCCGGCATCAAGCCGGTGGTTTCCAATGACGAAAAATGCTGTGGTTACGATTTGTTGTGGAATGGAGAAACCGATGCCTTTCAAAAACTGGCAGCCTCGAATCTGAAGCTTTTCAAGAAGCTTGGAATCAAGAAAATCATCACAAGCTGTGCCGAATGCCTGGTGACCCTTAAAGAAGAATACCCTGCCATCGAGGCCGTAGAATGGCAGGTGCAACACATAACGGAGTTTGTCGCAGAGGCGCTTCGGAACTCCTCTCTGAAACTGAATACACCGGTAGAGGAGAAGGTGACCTATCACGATCCCTGCAGATTGGGCAGAATCAGTCACGTTTGCGATGAGCCCCGATACATTCTAAAAAATATCGATGCACTCGACTTTACGGAGATGGAATTTGTCCGGGAAAACTCACGCTGCTGCGGGGTGGGTGGTTTCTCAAATTGTGACAAATACATCAAGTTTTTGCAGAACGATCGGCTGGAAGAAGCAGCGGAAACCGGGGCAGGGCATGTGGTCACCGCATGTCCCAAGTGCCGGATCCATTTCAACTGTTACCTGGACGGCAATCCCATCGGTAAGCTGCCCTCGTTGAAAATTACAGATATTACGGAAATCATGGCTAAAGCACTCTAGAAAGAATATTTATGAACTTAAAAAAACAATTCCTGGAATATTGTCGCAAAGAAAATATTCTGTTTACCGACAAGCATGACCGGCATTACTGCAGCGATGCCTCTTTCCTTACGCTGGGCGATCCATTTGCCGTTGTGTTCCCCAAAAACGAGGCAGAGGTAAAAAAAATCATCACCTATGCATTAGAGCACCGGCTGGCCGTCACACCTCGCGCCATGGGCTCCAGCACGGCAGGAGCGGCACTGGCCGATGGGCACGCCATACTGATGGTAGTGGATCGACTTGGGGTTTGCGATCAGTGGGGCGTGCGGCAAAGAAAGCCGAAAGTAACGATTGTTGATACAGAGCTTAAACCAACGGAAATCAGAGAAAACGACGACAGGCGGTTATACGCCATCGTCGGAGGTGGTCTTTCAACCGATGAGCTGGACAGGTACCTGAAAAAAATGAATTACCATACAGCCGTTGTGCCCTCCTCGGGCTGGTCGAGCATTGCCGGTAATTTCGCCACCAACGCCGGGGGAAACGGAACCCCTAAATACGGAACATTCAAGGATATCGTGGGATATCTTAAGATGGTGGTGGCCGATGAACAGGGAGTTAAAACCATAGAAATCAAGGATAGAGCAGAAATTGAAAAGATGGGTGGATTTCAGGGCACTCTGGGAGTGATACTGGAAATCGGTGTGCTCATCGTTCCCATTCTGAAACCTTCTGAAACGGAAAACGTGGTGCTGTCTTATGAATCGGATGACATATCTGAAATCGGAGAAAAAATGGGGACGCTTATCGAAGATACGCAGAAAAACTGCTCCTTTTTAAATGCCGAGTTTCTGTTCATTGATCCTTTGCTTTTAAACGAAGATGACGCTTTATGGGAAAACAAGGAACTGGCCGATTTGCTCCGGGTCAAAGAGGGCAGCCGAAAGATGCTGCTCTTGTACCAGGGAGAAAAAAAAGGGATGCGTCATCTTGAAAGCATCGTCAAAAAATACCAGGGCGTAAGATACAGAAGCATTTCGAATGAAAACATGAATATCATGCTTGGAGTGAGAAAGGCTGCCACCGGTAAATCCACGGGCAGAGTGGCAATTCCGGGTTTTGAGGATATTTATGTAACCAAGCCTTCAAAGCTGGGAATGGTCTTAAGGAAGATATTTGAACTTTGCGAAGGAAACCTTCCTGGACGCCCCATCGGACACCAGTATATCGACGGTATCGTCATCCATTACAGGCCTCAAGCGCTGGTTACCAGGGAAGAGTACCTGAAAGCATGGGAGTTAAACCAGAAACTGACCGAAGAGATCCTTAACAACAAAGAATATTGTACCATCAAACGCAAAGAACATGGTCTGGGCTTAGAATTGTTCAAACTGTCTGATGCACAAAGAAGAGAGGAATTAAGCCAGCTAAAACAGAAATATGATCCCTGCAATATCTTCAATCCCCACCTTTTTTCCCCGAACCCCAAGATCCAGTTCATAGGGGAGCATCTTAAAATCTAGCCAAAAATATTTGAAATTTGTTTCAACCGTGAATCACGTTGCTTACTTTTTCGTGGCCGCAGGTTATTCGAGTGTTCAGCGTTCAGCGGGCCACCGGCGCTCTGCCTCCGGCAAGTGTTTCTCCAATGATTTCTCCAGCACCTCTAGCGTGCGGATGCTCTCCTTATAATAGATTCAAGGCTTTTTGATAAGTATATAAAGATCCCCTTGTTGCGTGAAACGCCATGCTATGGTCTCTGCTTTGTGGTCATTTCCCCAGAAAAGATCGGCTCTTCCCGGGCCTTTTATGCTATAGCCGGTGTCCTGGTTCAGCACAAACCTGGAAAATTTAGACCACCCGGCGATCTCGCCTTGCCGGTTGACAACCGGTTTCTTTGAACTCATGAAGGCCAGAGCCCCTTTCGGAAACAGGGCTGCATCAAGAGCAAGGGATCTGCCGCCTGTCAACGGCACATCAATGCTTCCAAGAGGTCCTTCCCTGACCTGCTTGAAAAACACATAGGAATCATTGTGGCGCAGTATGGCGGTGAGAGCAGCCGGATGCCTGGACAGGTACTGGCGAATTCTCTTGATGGATAATTCGGAACGAGTAAGAAGACCGTTTTCCAGCAAATATTTTCCGAAGCTCCGGTAAGGACGGCCGTTTGAGGTATCGTAGCTTACAAGAATCGTTTGACCCCCGGGAAGTTTCAAACGACCGGCCCCTTCAATATGAAGCAGGTAGACATCCATTGGATCCTTCAACCAGGCGATCTCCAGATTCTTCCCTTCAAGTACTTTTTCGATTTCGATCTCAAATCGTGTATAGTACGGCAGGACCTGATTGTTCTTGATCCTGGCAACAATGCTTTCATTTCCATATTTTGCATCGAAAAGCGAAAGATCCACTCTTACCAGGTCACGGGGCTTTCGGTAAATCGGATACTTATAGATATCGTTAGGCTTCAACGCCGCATCATAAACCGGTTCGTAGTAGCCTGTGAAAAGAACCTTTCTGTCGCTGCCGGTGCCTGCTGCGCGGTAAATTTTAAACCGTCTGCGGATCTCTTTGTTCAATTGCTCCAAGGGCTGTCGGCTTGACAGTATTTTAAGAAACAGCATCTGGGTATCAATTACTCTGTGGCAGGCAATTTGATCAGGCCCGTAGAAAAACACATGATCCGGGTCGAGTCGCTCAAGATACGATAAATTTCGCCGGATAGCCAGCGCCAAAAGCTTAAAGCCCAGATCGTCTCGAAATTTCGGAAACCCTACCTGAATCGGTTCAAGCGCCTGGATGTGGGGCTGGTTTGCCTGGCAGCGGGCAGGGTGGAAATTGAACAGAACGAGAATCTGAAGGGCCAACGTAATGCATAGAATTGCCTTTTTTCCGCGCAGTATCATCCTTAGATTCGGTAATGAAGCTGTGATAGAAATTCATTCCCTTATACAATCTGTAGTATCTAGTGTCAATCATAAATACTATATATTGAATCGCGCTTTGATTTTTGGCAGATTGACCGAGAAATGTGGTTAATTCGGCGAATTATAATTCTTTTTACATTCACCGAAAATTGCTGGCTGCAAATGAAGATAAGTTGACAGCGTTTAAGCCAGCATGTATGAATTTAAGGTATGCCAAATGACCAAGGAGGTTTATACTATGGAATTCTCTGAACTGGTAAAATCACGAAGAAGCTGCCGATCCTTTGATGAAACACCTATCCCGGAAGAACACCTCCAGGCGATCTTAAAAGCGGGCCAATGGGCGCCAAGCCCCTTGAACCTTCAACCGTGGGAGTTTATCATCATCACCGACCCTACAATCAAGACCAGAATAAAAGAGGTTGCAGAAGAGGCCAGACAGGAAGTCATCGATAAAAACGGACCGGGCTGGGTGAAAAAATATGAAATGCAGTTTTTACAGCAGGCCCCCGTTTTGGTAGTGGTGACGGTGGATCTTTCTAAAGGGGGGCTGGGAGATTTCTTCGGACAAAGAACAGGTGCTATCCAGGCCGCCTCGGCATGCGTTCAAAACATGATGCTGGCAGCATCAGATCAGGGTTTTGAAACCCTCTGGTTCACCTTTTTCCAGCCGGAAAAATTAAAATCGGTGCTGAGCATTCCGAAACATCTTGAAATAGCTGCCGTGATTCCTATGGGCAAACCGAGGGAAGCCGCCAAAGCACCCCCTCGCAAAGATCCCAGTGTTCATCGCGAACAATATTCGAAATAGAGTCAACCCTGAGGGTCTCAAAACCCATTCTTTAACGCCCATCGGCTCGACACAGCGAGTGGGTCTGTGAGTTAGATAGCCTTCCTTTCTTTTTGAATGCGCCGGCGTTCTTCATCTCGAATCTCCCGGCGGAGCAGTTTTCCGACTTTAGATTTGGGAAGCATATCTCGAAACTCGATATAACCTGGTACCTTGTAAGGAGCAAGGCGCTCACGACACCATTTGATCAGCTCCCCTCCAGTTACTCCTCTGGCATCTTCTTTTAAAACCACAATGGCTTTAATCCGCTCACCCGCTCTTGGATCCGGAATCCCCACAACACAGGCCCCGATTACGGTGGGATGATCCTGAAGTACCGCCTCCACCTCAGAGGCGGCCACACGATATCCCTTATGCTTGATGATGTCCGCGGATCGTTCCACATACACCAGTTCTCCATTTTCGTCCTGGCGGACAAAATCGCCCATGCGGTAGTACAGTTTTCCATTAAGCGTAACATAGGATCGCTCTGTTTCCTGAGGCTTTTTCCAGTACTGCTTCAGCGTATATGGTGATGTAACCAGCAACTCCCCCGTCTCTTCGGTGCCGACAGGCCGAAGCGTAGCCGGGTTTACCACAATGCACTCCCTGCTTTTTAAAGGCCGTCCGATGGATTCCGGATTAGGCTCCTTACCGAGCCGGCTGTAGGTTACATGCCCGGCTTCGGTAGAACCATAGACCTGGTAGATGGGAATCTTAAACCGGTTTTTCCACCGCTTGAAAACCTCAAGCGGCAGAACGTCTCCTCCGGAAAAACAGTACGTTAACGAATTAAGATCGTACCGGTCAAGCCTGTCGTTTTCCAGAATCATTCGGTAAAGCGCCGGCACCCCCAGAAACCAGCGGACCCTGTAGCGCTGAATGCTTTCCAGTATGGCATCCACCTGAGGTACCGGCATCAGCACGGTGCAGTTGCCCTTGTTCAATCCCAAAGACATGAAAAGACCCAGCGCCATGATATGAAACAGGGGATTTATGGCTATATAGACATCCTCGCCTTCTTTGAGATGGCTGCCTGCCACATCTTCGGTAACATCGTTTACATAAGATGTCATCCCCGCGTGATTGCCTGGAACTCCCTTTGGAAAACCGGTTGTGCCGCCGGTATAAAGAATGTAGGAAAGATCCTTTAAGGGGTCCAGCGGCACCGGCAAGCGCAAGGGATCGCGATGTAATAGAGAGCGAAACGGAAAAATATTGCCCTTTTTTGTGCACTTACCGGAAGGGATCTTGTCAAAAAGAAAACCTACACACCGTTTCCAGAACGGCAACAGATCCGCAAGATTGGTTACTATGATCCGTTTCAGCCCTGTGGCGGCAAACACTTCCTGGGCATAGCAAAAATTGGTGTCCTGGCAAATGACGGTTTCCGCTCCGGAATCCTTAATCATGTATTCAAGTTCATATGCCGTGTAAATGGGGGATACGGGAACCAGGACGGCTCCGATTTTTTGTATGCCAAGAAATGAGATGACCCACTGCGGGCTGTTGGGGATGTAGAGCAAAACACGGTCGCCTTTTTGAATTCCCATGTCGATCAAAGAAGCGGCAAATCGCTCGCTTAAATCTTTTAAATGAGAGAAAGTAAACCGTTTTCCCAAATATATGATTGCGGTTCGATCTGGATATTTTTCGCTCATCAGATCAAACCGGGTAAAGGTCAATTCATGTTCCAAATCAGTTTTGATACTCATACCAGCTACCGTTGAGGTTCTCTTAAATCATGCAACCTTCATATGCCGAAATAGGCCGATCGCACATCCGGGTTGTTCATCAACTCCTCACGCGTTCCTTCCAGTACCGTTGCCCCATTTTCTAGAATAAACCCATAATCGATAATTGGAAAAATGGGCCGAGCATATTGCTCTGTTACAATAATAGAAATCCCTTTTTCGTCTCGAATCTCTTTTATCGCTTTCACCAGCGTTGCCTGCACCAGGGGGCTTAGACCCAGCAAGGGTTCATCCAGCAACAGCAGCTTGGGTTGAGCCATCAATGCACGGCCGATGGCAAGCATTTGTTGTTCTCCCCCGCTTAAAAACCCGCCGATGCGCTTTTTAATGGGTTCCAGTGCCGGAAAGATTTTGAAAACATATGCCAGCATATCCCTTGCCTGGGAGCTGGAAGCCATATATCCGCCGATGCGCAAATTTTCCAACACACTGCTTTCGCTAAAGATCCTGCGCCGTTCCGGGCAAAGCACGATCCCTTTTCTTGCGCGCTGGCTTGCTTTGTCCTGCATGATGTCCATGCCCATATAACGTATGCTTCCCAACACGCTTATCCGCTCTCCACCGGACATTTCCTCTTTTTTCTGGATATCTTTCACGATACCGGAAAGCGTATACATGAGGGTTGATTTTCCGGCACTGTTTGCACCAAAAACACCCACGATCTGGTGGCGCTCACATCGTATGCTCACGTTGTTAAGCGCAAGCATATTTTCATAAAATACCATCAGGCCATCTGCTTCAAGCATCCCCCAAGATCTCCTCGATTTTTTCAGATCCGAAGTATGCCTCCTTTACTTTATCATCCGTCATTACGGCTTCGGCACTGCCCTCCATAAGCTTTTCTCCAAAATTCAGCACCATGACGCGATCGGTCACCAGAAAAAGTTCCCGCAGCCGATGTTCGATCATAATGAGAGTAATCCCATCCATCTGCAACCGTTCGATAAGCGGTACCATGCTGGCGATCTCGCTCATGCTAAGGCCCGAGAATACTTCGTCGCATAAAATGATCTCCGGTTTAAGCGCAAGGCACCGTGCCAGCTCCAGACGCTTCAAGTACCCGGTCGGCAGGTTCGAGGCCATCTTGTAAGGAACGAAAGAATCCCGCTCAAATCCCATTTCCTCCAAAATGTCGATTCCCACCGTGTTCCGGTCGCCCAGCCTGCCGCCTCCTCTCCAGCCACCGGTGCGTTTGGCCCGCGGGGAGAAAAGAGGAATGACCAGGTTTTTGTAAGCTGGAAGGCTGTAATAGGGGCGCATGATCTGAAACGTGCGGGTAATTCCCATATCTGCTATTTTATGAGGAGGCTTGCCGGAGATATCCTTTCCTTTGAAAAACACCTGTCCGGATGTCTTTTTGACAAATCCGGTTATGCAGTTGATAAGGGTTGTTTTCCCAGAACCATTGGGACCGATAATGCCGAGAATTTCACCTTCTTGAACATCGAAGGTAACATTGTTTAAAGCCAAAATACCTCCAAAGGCTCTGGAAAGACCTTGTACCTGCAAGATGGGATGGCCTGTGTTCATACCTTGACCCACTTTTCAAACTGATGATACTTGCGCTGGGCGTAGACCATGATGCCTTCGCTGCGAAGAATGATGAATGCAATAAGAATGACTGCATAAAAAACGATTCGCAATGTTCCAAATGCCCGCAACAATTCGGAAACAGGCACCAGAATGAACGCCCCGATCACCGGCCCCGTAAGAGTGCCGCTTCCCCCGATGACTGTTGCGGCAATGGGAAGAATGGAGAAATCAAGTGCAAACATGGAAATACCCGCCCACATGTACAGGTGTACCAGATACGCACCGCCCAAACATCCCATGCCCGAAGCGATAAAAACCGCAAGAGCCTTATAAAACGTGACACTCATTCCGGATGCCCTGACGGCCTGATCGTTGTCTTTAACCGCTCTTAAAACCAGTCCCACGTCAGTGTTAACGAGCCGCCGCAGCCCGAAGAACAACAATAACAGTGCGATTATGACGAAATACTGCTCGACCCACCGGTTTTTAAAGCTGTCGATTCCAACGATGCCGTCTGTACCGCCCAGAATATCAAGCGCCTCGAATACCCTTGCCAGCAACAGCGGATACATCAGCGTTACAATGGCAAAATAAACACCACGCAGGGGCAAACAGGGAAGCAGGAACAACGTACAGAAGGCAGCACCCAGTATCGTGCTGATGAGTATGGAAAACAGGGGCGGAATTCCTCCCGCAGTGTTAAGAATCGCGGCAAGATAGCCGCCGGTTCCGATAAAAAAGGCACCTCCAAGAGAAACCAGGCCGACATAATGGGCCAGAAAGTCGAAACTCAATGCCAGCAATGCATATATGCAAACAATGGAAACAACACGCTGCCAGTACATGCCGGGTGCGAAAACCGGTAAAGCCAGCATGCCAGCAATCAACACCAGGCGGGGTGCTATAAGATAAGCGATCTCCCGCCAGGACATAAGGGCATAGATCCCATCGGTTCTAGCCTTTATGCCGCGATCCAGCCGTTCCTTGCGACGTGGTTGCTCATGCATTGATCAAACTCTTTCTTCCAGCTCTTTTTGAAGACCAAAAAGTCCTGATGGTCTAAGGATCAACGTAATGATAATGGCCAGCAATGCAACCACCATCTGAAAATGGGTTCCCAGATACACAACCGTGAGAATCTGAGCAAACCCGATCAGAAACGCTGCAAGCACAGCCCCCACCCAGCTTCCCAGCCCACCGACAATACAGACCGCAACCGCTTGCACCAGCACGTTGTAACCTGACTCGACAATGATATTGCCAAGGGGAAGCAACATAACCGCTGCAAGCGCCGCAAGCATGGAGCCGAATGCCATTGCCACAACGGCCATTCGATCCGAATCGATTCCAAGCATCATGGCGGCGCGCTCATCTTGAGCCACACCCCTTAAGGCCAGCCCAATTCGGGTGTGATGGGTAAAAAGCCACAAAAAAATTACAACGGCACATCCGATAAGAACCACCAGTACCCGGTGAAGATCTACCGGGACATCTGCAATAAATATACTGCCCCGAACAAATACAGGCAATGTGTAGGTCATCCCCTTAAACCCTTTCCAGCGCAAACCCTCTAAGATGGCCAAACCGATCGCATAAGAGGCGATAATCTCGGAGATCGCCATTCCCCGGATTCTAATCAACACCAGTTGGTAGATGAGAGCACCGATACTTCCCGTGATGATCATAGACAGCAGAATACTTAATAGATAATTGAGATCCAGTGTCCGAAGCAGGCTCCAGGTGATGAAACCACTTACCACATAAAGCGCTCCATGCGCGAAATTGGGAATCCGGCTGATTCCGTAAACCAGGGCAAACCCCAGTGCTATCAGCGCAAGACTGATGCTATTGATGGTACCGTAAATTATGATTTCCATGAAAAGCGCCTATCTGCAGGAAATTCTTCAGCCACCGGTCGACACGTGGAACATCCCTGCTCCGTGGGCAGGGATGTTCCAATACGGCCGGTTGTGATTTTTTGGCTTGTGCTTAAATAAGATGCTACTTCATCCAGGGAGGCAACTTAATTTCTCCCATTGCGATTTTCTCCGGGAAGACAACCACCCGCTTTCCGGCCTGCCATTGAAAGATGGTTCCCACAACCCCCTTTTCCGGATCCAGGCTGGGTATTACCTGATGGCTTTTGGGATCAAACCTGATGCGACCATAAACTCCCATCATATCGGTCTTTTCAAGTGCTTCAACAACCGCATCGGGTTGGATCGAGCCTGCCCGCTCGATGGCATCCTTCAACACGTAAGGGGTCATGTAGCTGCTTGATGTTCCATATCCCTCCGGTTCGATGCCCCATCGTTTTTCGTATGCCTTTACAAACTTCATGGTCCATGGCGTTGCATTGGATGGTGCATTTCCGGCATTTACCACATTTGCCAGAGTGTATTCACCTTTTCCTTCGGTTGCCTTCCAGAATCCGGGCTGTTCGGCAGCAGCGATAATGGAACCGAACGGCAGAGCCGGTACCTTCAAGTCATGCCATTGCTTTAAGAGTATCGAGGTTTCCGGCATATCCATCCATATTACAATCACCTGGGCTTTTTCCCTTCTGGCCTTAAGCAGTCCCATGGAAAAATCGGTGGCGCCCGTGGGATATATCTCCGGCTTTCCAATGACGGTCCACCCCTTCTTTGCCATCACCTTTGCGATGATTCCTCCCCCTGCCCTGGCATGTGCCACATCCTGTATCATTATGAACAGCCGGTTGAGATTGTATTTCTTGCCAAGTTTCACAAGAGACGGAATAATCTCACCGCCCACCATCCATTTGGCCTCGCCTGTAATTCTGAAAAGATACTTATACTTTTCGTAATTTTCAGCAACCCGCGCATGATATTTCGGCGTCAGAACCCCGGTGGTAAGTATCGATATTTTTTTGTACTTGGACAGCAGATCCATGGCAGCCAGCGCAGCCTCGGATCGAATGGGCCCTCCGATAATGAAATCCGCATTTTTTTCCAGAATAAGCTTCTCAACGGCAAGCAAGGCCTCGCTTACAGGAACTCCCGGTTCAAGATCCCTTGTATCGATCACCTCCACCTTAAACGGGCGTTTTATTCCGCCCACGTTCACCCCCCCGGCTGCATTGATCTCTTCAACGGCCAGCTTGATCGCTCTTTCCGCATCCCAGCCATAGAGAAAGGCTGTTGCCAGCGGGCATCCGAGGGTAATGGGTTTTTCGGCCAGCGCATGATCGCCAGCCAGCATCAGAAATATTGTCGTAAACAGAACGACCATGGCTTTTAAACCTTTTGCTTTCATCTCATCCCTCCTTTATTGGATAGTAAAGGTTATCGAACATAAGCGCAAAGCGCCCCTGTGGTCTGAAGAACATCACTGTTTTAATTTTCTGTTTTCTTTTGGGAAGGTAACCGAATCTGCCACCGAATCTGCCAAAGATTCGATAAACATATATCATGTTTCGATTGCCATAACGATGGCGTATTGTCAAATCAATTCATACAACAACGTGGTATCATTGTATACGCTTTCTGGGTTGTGGATGCGAGACGCTCAACATATTTACAGTTTTCAGTCCAAAAGCTTAAAACCGTTGCTTTCTGCTATTTTCTCACTTCGGGTAACCTTAAGACTTACACCGGTTAATGAAAGGTTCAACCTTCTTGAAAGCTCGGTCATGTTGATGCCAGGTTCTCTGGCGGCCCAAAAGCAGAGCAAACTTCACGCAGCTACACGGCTGCGGGTTTTTCCTGGTTTTAATATCTCCGATGGTTCAAGCTCCATCACCGAACAGACCCGCTGTACGATCTTTTCAAGATTGTATCCCTCAGATCGCAATAGATCTATTCGTTCCATCCGCTCTTCGACCACTGACAACACGTGTTTAACAAAATCTCCATCCCCAAGAATCCGCTCATCAAGCAGCTTCAATACCCATGCAATATCCTCTTGCCATTCTCTTTTAATCCTGCCCATCAAAGCGCTATGAGCGGAATATGGATATTTTCCCATAAGTAGGTGTCTTCCTGGCACAAAATGGATTTATATCGATTCTGAAAAAGATGCCCGGTGCGGCGGTGTCGTTTGTTGAAATAACCCGCATGTCCGGTCAACAAGCGTCTCATAACGGTTGCGATGGGAACCCGTCGGGTTTTCAACAACAGATGAGCATGGTTGGGTATCAGTGTCTATGCATAGCAGCTTGTATTTGTTTCGGTAATGATACCGCAGATTCTATCTAAAAAGTTGTTACGATCAGTATCATCGATTAAAGAGTTTTCCCCGCTCGATTGTTCGAATGATGATGTGATGAAGTGCTCCGGGAGCATCTATTCGGGATTTTCGTGGCATCACATCCATATGGCATTCGAATGTTATATTGGAAACTGTAAATATGTGGGGCGTCGGAGCAGCCGGCAAGGCTGCAATCCAGCTGGTGAAAGTCCAGCCGTATCAGTTGCTCGTGTCGGATACGTAGTGATGCCACATCTCGGGGCAGGTAAC
>JAFDFZ010000214.1 GCA_019309565.1 Deltaproteobacteria bacterium | reverse complement strand
TTTTTCTGAAGACAGGAAAAGGGTTTTGCCAAGTACTTTACAAAGAATCTCTTCAGCCCCCAGCTCCATAAACGGCATCCTGCCGCGGGAGACGATGTCCATCGCTTTTCTGTCAATATCGTATAATAATACTCTTTTGCCCGTATTTGCCAGGCTGAGCCCCAAGGGAAGTCCCATGTGCCCCAACCCACCAATGATACACACATCATACAATTGCATATCTGTCTCCCCGTTTTTTTATTCGATAAAGGATACCCTTCCAGGATTACCATCTGCAGAATATTTCCATGTTTTACAGCACGTCCGGAAATTGCGGCTTCAGCTTCTGGAAAATAAGTGCTCCGACAATAAAGAAAAAAATGGCCACCACCCAAAAATAGAAGGTCTGAAGGGGATGTTGCCAAAAGGGAACAAAATAGATGAACGACTCCCGGTAACCCTGGATGATGTAAAACATGGGATTCAACTTGAACAGGAATTGAATCCTGCCCGGCATCAGATCGATGTTCCAGAGAATCGGTGTGGCCCAAAAACCGATTTGTAAAACCACCCTGACAATCTGGCCGACGTCTCGGATGAAAACATTGAGGGCCGATACAGCCCAGCCGAGCCCGATTCCCAAAACTGAAAGACAGAAAAGGTAATACAAAAACTGCAGATAATATACATCCGGGCTCAGGCGGTTTAATAAGATAAGCCCGAGCAGGACAAGGATAAACACCGAGTGGGCGATAAAGGCCGATGCCACCTTAACGACCGGCAGAATCTGTGAAGGGAAAAGGGTTTTTTTGATCAGCGTAGCGTTGGCGACTACTGAATTGGCCGACCCGCTCAGGATATCGGAAAAAACAAACCACCCGCACATGCCGGCCGAAAGCCATACGACAAAGGGGGCGTCTTCGATCGGTTTCACTCTGAAGCCGAATCCAAAGACAACCCAGAGGACGATGACCAGCACCATCGGGTGAACGAAATTCCATAAAAACCCCATGAATGACCCGACATACTGGGTGGCCACTTCCCGTTTCACCATGGAGGCGATCAGGTCCCTTTTTTCAATCAGAAGCCGGATGAAATTGACAAAGCTCCTGTACATCCCGAATCGAACACGCGCATCTATTTCGCGAGCCATACCCGGAAACCCTCATTTCGAAGATGCGGTAAACAGGTACAAATCAGGTGAAGCAACTCCAGAACAGTCCACAAACCGAAGGGCAAAGGGAAGATCAGCATACAGTGAAACCAAATTTTGCTTTTCGATAAGCTTTGTTGCAATATGAACAACTTAAATCATCAGCAAGTTTTTCACCACAAGCACACACCCATCCGATCTGTGTTGCAGGATTTCCCGCTACCAGGGCATGATCTGAAACATTTTTTGTTACAACAGCGACGGAAGGTAGCTTTTTATTATTAGCAAAGCTCATGCTATTGTCCTTTACTCAAGATGTTCATTCATTTTTAGCTCAACTGAATACTGATTTAATGCCGTCATTGAAGCATTACGATTTTGTGTGAAGGAATACCCTGTTCCATCAAGTTCTTATACACATGTTCAACAGAGTCAACCGTGGTGATCAGGATTTTGTCATAGGATAGGCTGTGTAACTTATCAGGTGCAAGTATCATTGTATTAAACAGTCTCTTGCCTTTCATATAATTATCGATAACGGCCACCACATTGATGGATGTGCCGTGTCTTGAAATGTATGCAATTTCAGCAAGATCTCCGGCACCGTAAAACACAACACGAGAACATCCTTCTGCTTCAAGGTTTTTATAAAGTTCTCTAAGTTTCTGGCGTGCACCATTGTAAAATTTATATGAGAGCTTGATGAACTCGTATGTCAATCTGGTTTTTTCTGCCATCCCTTTGGGTGTAATCAGGTATTTAACCCGATTCTTTTGTATGTTCACCATCTTAAAGTAACCCTTGTTGGCAAGGCGCTTTATGAATGAATTGACCAGACCCAGGGAGATGTTGAGTTCATTGGCAAGATCACGCTGGCTCGGTGGATGATCCTTATCGATTTGCTCGAGAATTTTAAGCGTTCGGATGTCATCTGGATTCATGATTGTTCACCTGACAATAGTTATTGTGTACGGGAAGGCTCTGAGAGGATAGCTCCGCTTTGCGGGTTACATGGAGGTGTTGACCATAACCCATTTATTTCAATGGGTTGTAATCTTACAGAAGCGTTCAAAACTTGAACGTTCACTTATTGAACACTTTTTTGATAACATGTCAAGGAAAAATTTTGAAATTTTCATTTTAAAATCAAAAAAGGCCTCAAAAATTGAGACCTTTTTATCCTGCTAACCGCTCTCTGGTTGTCAGAGGATGCTGAAAATACCTCCACACTTCAATTTAAAGCAAGCTCACACTGCTTAAGCTCTCGGATTCTGGGGAAAACTCCAATTCCATTCCTCTTTTTTGATCAGGATATTGTAATCAAACCCTGCCGGTGCAACAACAACAGCTCGAAATGATCCAGGATACCATCATTAATCATCGCAATGCCTCTATCTTATCGGAAAGTAGAGCGATGAGCCCTCTTGCCAGCTTCATAACCCCCTCGGCATCGGCTTTTTGCAGGAGCGCATCAGGCTTATACCGCGCCAGATTTCTCAGCTGAAGGGCTCTGTTCAAATCTCTTCCGATGGATTTGCTTGCCTCCTCGGTTTTCACATACAGTTGACCGAATGTGCTTATGATTCCCCCATGGCTTCCAGGAAGATCGTCCTGTTTGCACAGTATAAGGCCTTTGGCAGCGAGTTCAGCAGCATTATAGCCGGCATCCACGGCCAATCGAATCCTTTGATTTTCAAGCACCTCCTCGGCGGAATCAAGATATTCTTCAGCCAAATCCTTCAGTTTCATAAGCATTGAGGCCTTTATCTCGTTCTTTTCCATCGAGTAAATCTCCTGTCCATAGCGAAACACGTTACAGGTGAAATAGTCCTTATGAAGGTAAAGAGAATCGATATTGGCGATTAAAACTTCCAAGGGCACATCGTATTCCAAAATGAAGTCATATATCTTTTCCATAATGACCTTTTCGATATCGCCGTTTTCGGTCGTAAGAACAAGTATGTCTATGTCTGAATCAGCTGTAGCCTGTCTCTTCGCGTAACTGCCGAAAAGCACAACTTTTGCTATACTGTTCCCTGCCTCTGAGCTTAGCAAGAAATCCTTCAGGTTATTTGTTAAAGTACTTATTTCCACGGGTATCTGATCTTTTTCGCCTTCTTTAAGCATGAACAAACTGAATCGTTTTGAAACAGACTCTATTATAATCGATTGTTCGATCGAATCAACACACAAGCGAGATTGACGATGGCTGGTTTATGCGGAACTGACCCTATTGACGAGATTCGGACAGTTCCGCACAAAAGCCAGCCGAGCCTTTCGATCACATTATTCAACAACAATCCGATCCTTGTTCATCTCAAAGATCTTTTCCCCAATGCCCTTAACTTTCATGATATCTTCGGGCTTTTCAAAAGGACCATTTCCTTCCCGGTATTCAATGATTTTAGCAGCAATTTTCGGCCCAACTTTCTCAAGCCTGGCCAGTTCCTCTACCGTTGCCGTATTGATATTGATCTTTTCAATTTCCTGTGCCACTGCGATTACATTCACAGCCAAAAAAACAATGATCAGTGAAAACACAACAAACAGCTGCTTTTCTTTCCGCATGTTACACCTCCCTTTCATAAATAGGTTCATAATTGTAAGTGCCCTTACCGGAAAGTGGGAATCCAACATGCCAGATGGCTTTGTCTTATGAAATTAACGCCGTTTTTGCCAAACGAATGAAAAGATGGGTTTAAATCTCAGCCATGATAAGCCGCCAATGTTTTTGCTGACAGACCCGCCTCGTCGAAAGTTTAATAATGATACGAGATACATTATGAGGAAAACTTACACCTAAACTGATCGGTTACAGGTTCAGGGTTCGGGATTAGAGGATTTCAACCAGTTCAAACCGCCCATGATATTGAGCCAAATCTAGAAAATTCATCATAAACAAATGGGCTAAATAAGGTTATGCTGCAACGCTTAGGCATCCATTTAATATGTGACATTTGTGGGTTTTAACCCGGAACGCAGAACGATAAACCGCTCAGCCTGAATTACAGTAAACACCGTTAGTGACGGGGTAAAGATTCTCCTTGTAGTTTTTGGAAAGTTAGTATTCGAAATACTGAAAAGAAAAACTGGTTAGGCCTCGATTTTGTCCTTATATCGTACAGCGCAATCAGTCAAGGATTTTTTGATATTTTTTTAAATTAAACTTTAACAGGCTCGGCTCATACAGGTTCATTAGAATGTGTAATCGCCATCAAATGCCATTGGTAAAGTCAGTCTTCGGAAAACTTTTTGAGGATAATCGATTTGAATGCTTTCATATCAGAATCTTATCCTTTAAGAATCTATGCTTTTCCCGAGAGTTTGCTCGGAAAAAGTGGCCCCTTTGGGGGCAGTTGAAATAAGAACCCAGTTGTAAGTGATCTAAAGTGCCTAAAGTTAAGGTATCGCTTCGCTCTTTCATTTTAAAAATAGACCAAATTCCTTAACTTTAGTTCACTTTAGCTCACTTTAAACTTTAGT
>JAFDFZ010000213.1 GCA_019309565.1 Deltaproteobacteria bacterium | reverse complement strand
CAGAAGACAGGTGGCCATGGCTTGGGGCAAAGGGAAACCGATCCAGTACAGGAAGGGAATGAGTGCAAATGCCGCCCCGACACCCGCAATGGTCAGAATTGCCGTAAAGCCGAACACCAGCATCGTGGCGAGAATAAGTTCTAACACTTTATCTTTTTTTCTCTGTGTTTTCATTTCTTTTTCCCGAAATAATTGTGCACGCTCAAAAGAACAATGACGAGTGTCGCAACCCCTTCGTAAGCAAGAGATCCAAACAATGCCACCATTGCTGCCAGGATAACGAGGGCTCTGAAGGCCAAGTTCATTGGTCGCTTCCAATGTCCGATGACACCCAACGCAAATCCCCAAATACCGATACAATTGGTGATGATTGTCCAAACAATGGCCTGCGTGGAGCCGTCTAAAATCACTTCGGGTTTATAAATCCACAAGAAAGGTAAAACGATTCCGACAAACGCCAGTTTAAAAAAGGCGGTGAGTCCGGTCTGCAACTGAGGAGCACCGGCGATTCCCGCCGCTGCCATATATGCGATGCCCACCGGCGGTGTCAGTCCTGCAAAAACAGCGTAGTAAAAAATCAACAAATGTCCGTGCAAAATCGGAACACCCAGCTTTTTGAGAGCAGGCCCTGCCATGATGGCCAGGATCAAGTAAGCGGCCGGCGTGGGCAGGCCCATCCCCAGAAAAAGGGCAGCGATCATCAACGTAAAAAGCGCCAGAAGCAGGTTGTTTTCCCCAACCGCAAGGACCATGTTGGAAAACTTGGCGCCGATGCCCGTAAAGTAGATGACACCCACGCAAATTCCGGCACACGCCAATATGGCAGAAAGACCCGCGCCCTGGACAAATCCGTCTGAAAGCCCTTTCATAATCTTTCCGAGATTTATATTAATGCCTTTTGTGAAAAAGGACGCCGCAAAAGCTGCAACAACCATCCAGATCACCGCGCCCGCAGCGGCAATCCGCGGCGTTCGCCCAAGGGAAAGAATGTATACCACGCATATAATCGACGATAAAGGCACACCTGCCCGCAACAGCAAATCCTTGCTGAACAATCTTGGAATTTGATTCCTGGAAAGCCCCGTCAAGCCCAAACGTCCCGCCTCAAAATAAACACAAACACCGATACATAAATAATAAAAAATGGCAGGCAGGATCGCGGCTTTGCAAATCGTGATATAGGCAATGCCGGTGACACCCGACATTAAAAAGGCGCCGCTTCCCATCACTGGCGGCATGATTTGTCCTCCCATGGATGCCGATGCTTCAATGGCTCCGGCGAAATGGGGCCGGTATCCGACGGATTTCATAAGGGGTATAGTGAAACTTCCTGTGGTGGCGACATTGGCAACCCCGCTGCCGGAAATGGTTCCGAACAGTGAACTGGCAATAACTGCGGTCTGGGCTGGACCGCCTTGCCACGGTCCCCCAATGGCTAATGCCAGGTCCATAAATGCCTTGCCGGCTCCGGTCACCGCCAAAAATGAGCCGAAAATAATGAAATACCATATGATCGTCATCATGGTCCGTGTCGTATGTCCGAAAATTCCGTCGACCCCTAGAAAGATCGCATCTGTAATTACAGGATAATCAATCTTAGAGTGTCCAAACCGGCCCGGGACCAAGTGGCCGAAATGGGCATAAGCGATAAATACCAGGGCCACGATCACCAGAGGCAATCCGGTGATTCGGCGGGTGCATTCCAAGATAACCAAAACACCGACGGGATACATCACCATATCCATGAAATCCGGGTCTCCCAAACGTAAAGGGATCTCATTGGAAGTGATCAGCATATATCCAAAAGCGGCAATGGCCATTATCATAAACACCCCGTCCACGAGCCATCGCACCAGGGGGCTCTTGTGTGGAAAGGGGTTGGTTAAAAACACCACCACAAATGCGGCCATGAAGATCAATGAATAATTTCCCCAGGGTTGTAATGTACTGTAAGGCAGGCTTGGCGTATTCACCCAGTGAAGCACAAAGACAAAGACAAGACCGATGAAAAAGACACCCCATCCAATCCGGTTCTTAATTTCCAAATCACTCTTTTTTATTTTGAAAAGATCTGTCAGCGCCATTTATGCCCCACCTTTCCCTATATTGCAATTATTTTAGACTTTGGGGATGTTGTACAGCCATCCCCAAAAGCCTCAAATATGCTTCTCAATGTGAAACTCCACCCCGAAGGGCGGGGTTCCAAGGTAAGGAAATTGTCTCTTTTAGGATAGCTCCCCTCGACCCCGCCTTAAAAGGCGGGGCTTGCGGGAAGCGTTTCGGTTAAAGTTTGGCCTTTATGTCTGCCGGAAGATCCTTATAGAACTCCTTGGGCAAAACGCCTTTTTCATAAAAGTACCGCGCAGCGCCCGGATGCATGGGCACCTCTGAATGCAAGTGCTGAACCGCGCCTTCGAGGGTGACCAAATTCGAATACGCACCGATTTCATGAAATTCATCCAAGTGATCAAAAAGGGCTTTCAGATATTCATAAACGACTCCTTCATCCTGATCTTTTCGAGTCGTCATGATCAGGTCATAGGCAACATACTTGACATCAAAGGGCGTGGTGTCGTTTTTCCCGTAACGGCCCTTTTCCACAACCTCGACATAGAGGCCATGGTTCCCTTTTCCGTATTTTTTATCCATGTGCTTAAAGAATTCATCGAGTTTTCCCGGCGCAAAAGGCACCCGGCGGATCTTATTTTGCACGTGGATGTTTTCCACGGAGGGTTGTCTTCCCGGATTATTGCATTCGAAAAAGTCAAGTGTACGGTCTGCCAGCGCATCCGGGGCTTGTCCGGATCCGCAGGAATAATGCACTGCAGTATAATCTTTGTTGTATTCCAGGCCATGGACCCTGAATACTTCTTTGCAGATGGGTCCGATGGTACAAGCGGCGGAGGACAACGATCCTTTTTTTCCTTTTACATCCGACAATGTTTTTATTGGTGAATCATCATGAACAAAAAACATCATTGATCCGTATGGTTGGTGATAAACTTGCGCCATGGGATCGAAGAATTTTTTCTTGGATTCCTCAGGGCTGTACCGGCGATAAAGCTCTTCGCCTCTTTTTGCAAATTCGAATTCCATGGCACAGGATTCGCCGAAATCGGTCCTTTTCGCGGCCAAAAGCTTCATGGTGGCGGTTTCGGCCCCGCAAAATGTGGCGGTCGCTTTGATTTTATCGCTGTATTTGTTGATCAGCTTGGCATGCTGTGCGGTCCAGATATACTGGATGGATCCCACAGAGTAACTGCATATATTGATTTCCCTGCGGTCGTCCGCAAAAAGAGCAGTGCCCGCGCCTACTGAAAAAAATACGATAAGCACATAAAATAGAATCTTTTTACGCATGATATTTATCCTCCTGCTCCTGCATACGGATTTTTAATAAAATGGTTCCTAATCATCCAATGTGAAATCCACGACTTTGAATTGCATCTTTCTTGGTGTTTCGTTAGAAGGGAAAGGGAAAGTTGCTGTTTTGGATTTTCCAGGTTCAAGCAAAGGTTTACCCACTTTGGGCACCATAAAACCCCTGCTGATGTCGGTCCCCACAAAATCGCAAGTCACTTTAAATTGAATCGGTTGGCTGCCGATGTTTTTCACCTTGGCTTTTACGAGTACAGCGGGTTTGCCGCCCCATTTCCCTTTCGTCATTGACAATTGGACCACTTGACCTTTTGGGGTTACGTCGAAATCGATGACCATCTCCGGTTCCGCCGCCAAGCCGGTGGCGGGCAACCAGAAACCGACGATCAAAAAGATTACACAACTCATCCACGTTTTTGTTCTCATCAAAAATCCCTCCTTTTCTTTTGACGGTTCGTCATATCCTGGCCTCTTCAGGATTCCTTGCCCCCCATTATCACTTTGCAAAGAGTTTGCGCTATTTCTAATGGTTTCGTAAAATTAATAGGGGGATTGTACAGCGCCGAAACATTTTTTGGGTACAAGATCCAATAATGGTATCCACCAGATTCGTTCTTCCTTTGGTGCCCATGATCAGCAGATCCGGTTGTTTCTCGTCGATTTCCTTCAGCAGTTCTTCATAAGGAACACCAATTCGGATACTCGTCTTGATGTTTGGTACGCTTGACCCACATTCGGCGATGATCCTTTCAAATTCTTTTTTTCGAAAACTTACAGTATCCTGTATATACTTTTGCATGTCGAAGGCCTGGTATTCTGAAGCAATTTTTTTGGCCGCATCGATTTCTTTTTGGTTGACCACATTCACCAACAAAATGGATGCTTTGACATCCCCGGCCATTTTCATTGCATAACGCACGGCATTGATGGAATAATCTGAAAAGTCTACCGCCACCATGATGTTTTGAATCTCATCCATTTTGAAATCCTTTTAATTAAATTTATCTTTTGCTTAACATTATTATACTGTTGATTATCTGCTTTTTATTATGTATACATTTTAACAGTTTATGTTTATTTCCTTTTAGGCTTTTTAGGGATTTCATTCAGCAATGCCGATTAGAGACAGAGAAAAGAACGTAATGGAAATTTTTTCGAAAGAATAATATTCTGGAAACAAAAGAATTTATCCGATAAAGACAAATTATTATGCATTTTAAAATATGAATGCGATTTATTTTAAAAGCATATCCTTTTATAGAATACCAAACATTGTTTTATTATTGCATCATTGACCGATCTGCTGTTTACCGATCATAAAAAACTTGACACATCATGCTACCACCAGGATATAACCTTATCGTTTTCAAATATTTTTTTTACAAGAATGGAATAATCGACATCCGTTCCGTAAAGGGGATATTCATCCGCCTCGTAATCTTCGGCAAATGCGTCCATGAGTTCTTTGAC
>JAFDFZ010000212.1 GCA_019309565.1 Deltaproteobacteria bacterium | reverse complement strand
CAACAAGGTGTTCAATGAGTTTCCGGGCATTGTCAGGGGCCTGAGCGCGAACGTGATTATTGAAGAAGATGAATCCCCGGCGGGCCCGGTCCATCATGCTCTCTAACACACTGTCCGTCCATTCCTGCAACTCCAGGTCGCTATAGTCGTAATCAAATTGTCGCTGCATGTTGGCCGAGCGCCATCCTCTGGCATTGCGGCCATGGAAACGGACATAGAAAAATTCCGGGTTTGTGACCACATTCAGCGCCGGAAAGAGCTGGGGCAGGTCCGGGGTATCCACCGTCACCAGTGTTACTTTGCGCCGTTGCAGCTCGGTAAAAACCTTGTCCGTTGCCCAGGACACATGCCGGAATTCAACTGCCAGCGGCAGACCGGCAAGTTCATCTAAAAGATCGGCCAAATAGCGCCGGTTGTGGGGAACGCGATGAAAAGACGAGGGAAACTGCAACAAAATGGCGGCCAGCCGTCCTGCCTGCAAAAGCGGTGCAACACCCTCTCTATATTCTCGAACATGCCCCCGCCAGCCGCCAGGGTCAATTTCATGGGTCAAACGGCGGTTTAACTTGGCGGTAAACCAAAATGCAGAGGACACCTGTCGGCGCATCCGTTCGAGCGCTTCGGCCTTCGGCATTTGATACCAGGTGTAGTTCAATTCAGTGACAGGGAATGTTCGTGCGTAAAACGACAACATCTTGCCCGATGGCGTGCCGTTGGGATAAAACCCGGCATCGACCCATTCGACATACGAATAACCGCTGGTGCCTACCAGTAACTGGCAGCGAGCCGATGATGATCGGTTGTCTTTCATTTAATTCCTTCCGGTCCCCGGCATATGCCGATAACTTTGCCCTGAATGAGTACCTCACCGAACGGATACCGCATTGGTCGATACCTTGGGTTCTCAGAACGCAGTTCAATATGGTTTTTGCGCAAAAAAAAGCGTTTTACCGTTGCCTCTTCCTCTCCGATGAGCGCCACCACGATTTCCCCGTTCTGGGCGTACTGGCGTGGCTCACAGATGGCCAGATCGCCGTTTAAGATCCCGACATTCTTCATGGAATCTCCCTTGATCCGGAGTGCAAAGAGATTCTGACCACGATATATGGAAGCGTCAATAACAATGCTTCCATCCCATTCCTCTTGGGCATACATGGGCAGGCCTGCTGTAACACGCCCAATGACCGGAACTTCACGCCACCGATGCGGCGCGGCCATCTCCTGGACGCGATTCAACAGATAGATGGTGCGACTGTAGCGTCCCTGCCGTTTCACATATCCTTTCTCTTCCAGTGCCTTTAAGCCCTGGGCAACCGCTGCATGGCTCACACCCAGGTCTGCCGCCGCCTTGCGCAGGCTGGGAAGGGCTCCGGAACGGTGAATCTCCCGCTGAAGGTAATCCAGAAGATGTTTTTGTTTTTGGGTTAACAACAATTGCATAAATACCTCCTGTTCAAAACAATGGGCCATTTAACCTTTTTTAAAGCTAAATTGAGGAAGGCGAGGTGTTTTTCAAAATTTGTCCGCTCCATGAATCATCAGCGACTTAATCGTGCAAACTCATGCATAAGGGCTCGTAAAGAAAGAGCAGGCAATGCCTTGAAAAAACACTTCGTTACAAAATTGGAACACCACGATAAGATCCCTGATACATTAAGCTCTTTCTTAACGAGCTCTAATGCATTCAAACAGTGCACGATTGCGCTGCTGATAGTTCATTCCGCGCCTCTGAAAGCTTTGCGAGAAAAACTCCTTGCCCCCCGCCAGCTAAATTGAAAAAGAACGAAAACCCTTTTAGCATCAAAAAATGTAAATGTCAATGTAAATTTTAAAGTAAAAATATGAAATACTTCGTGAGTGGTACCAAAAATCGATTTTTCACCATAATCGCATTTTGAAGCACCTGCAGCCTGTGGTCATTCGGCTTGTAGTCTGAATTTCACCTGGAATTGCTTATAGATTGCGAAAGTGGCTTGCTCATCACTTTTGTTTTTGCTACAAGGGTTTTCAAAAGAAACTTGTGTAATGCCTTTTAATGATACCCTGGTTCGCACTGCTGTGGCGCTATGAATTATCGCACATTAATCATCGCCGGATACGGTTCGATTGGAAGCAGCCTCTTTAAATTTGGGCAGAGAGAGCTCGGCCTATTTGAATCCGTCATCACGATCGATAAGAATCCGTATAAAGCTCCCGGGTGTGACGGCTTGAATCTGGAGTCCGTGACCGGAGATATAGAGGATCAAGCATTCCTAAAATCTCTTTGTCAATCTGTGAGGAGACCGGCTATTTTTTTAAACGTCGCAACGGGCACCGATAATGTCGAGATACGGAAAACGCTCTCTGACTTTGATGTTGCCTACATTGACTCCTGTGCAAGCGCTCTGCCGGATAAAAGTGAATGTCGATATAGCCGATACATGCCCTATACGCTTACCAAGATTTCAACCCGATACCCCCACATTCTCTGCTGGGGGATCAATCCCGGTCTGGTGGAAATCATGACACGAAAACTCATTGCCGAGCTTGGCGCTGAGGGGTCCTTTGATGTAACGATTTTCGAAAATGATCAGCTCAATACCCCTTGGAATGGTGTGCGGCTTGCGGTGGGATGGTCACCGGAAATGCTCGTAGAAGAAATGATGCTCTCTCCAACCTTCTTGTTTCAGCAGGGCATGGCATGGGAGGGAAAAGCGCCGGGAACTCAAAAAATCACGGCATTCTGGGAAGGTGAACCGGTCCCCTCAAGGATCGTCGGTCATGAGGATATCTGGAATATCGGCAAGCTGAAACCTGTTGATAGCGCAAGATTCGTCTATGCACTCCACCGCAGCGTAATGGATGTATTTGATGGTGACCCAAAAGAAGCGTTGAATCGGCTGTCTGTGCCTGAGGAGACGGTTCCCGTTTTTGGTGTGGAAAAAGTCGCAGTTCACGTCAAACGGACCGACACCCAAACAGAAAGATCTGTGGTATGGGAAGTAGACCACAAATCCATCTGGAACACTTACCGGGTCAATGCCGTGCAATATCAAACCGGCAAATCTCTGTTGCTGGCTGTGCTGCTTTTGCAAAATTCGCATTACGGAAAATTGCCCATCACGGCTTGCGCATCGGATCTTCCAATGGGATCACAGGATTGGAGTACCCTTGAAGCCATGATGTTGGGATTGGACATCAAATGGAAAGATGCAGCTTACATTAACTTGCATAGCTCTTAAGCCTGCAGCAGGACACAGGTCTTTCCACTTGTTATAAAATATTCGATAGGTTATTAATTGATGTGAGAGGTATCTTAGATGAAAATAAAAAGAATTCTTTGGCCAACGGACTTCTCTAAAAACGCGCAATGTGCGTTACCGTATGTACAATCCCTTACGGAAAAATATCAAACCGAGGTTCATGTTCTTTATGTGATAGAAGACATCGCCCATCACGAATCCTGGTACGGTGAATTTCAAAAGAACCATGTGGACAAACTGATGCAATGGGCAAAGGAGAGCGCAACAAAAAGACTGAGTCAAATTTGTGAAAAATACTTGAAAGGATGTCCGCTATATATCCAGCATATCGCTATCGGAGATCCTGCAAAAGAAATTTTAGAACTGGCAGACAAAGAGAACATTGACATGATCGTCATGGCAACCCGGGGCATTAAAGGGCATTTTAAGTTTGGAGGTGTGATCGAAAAGGTGGTTAAAAATGCATCGATTCCAGTGGTAACAATTCCCTGCGAGCCTGGGGGGTAATCAAATGTATTCTTGTGATGACATTTTTGACCTGGCGATCCAGATAGAAAAAAACGGGGAGCGAACGCTTCGAAAGGCTCAAGAAAAGATATCCAATCCAAAGCTGATCCCCTTGCTTAAGTGGCTTGCCGATGAGGAGGTTGAACATGCGCAATGGCTGTTACAGTTGAAGTCCGCGAAACAAAAACCCATCGAAAACCCCGAACTTGAAGCTTTCGGCAAGAGTCTTTTACGAGATATTTTAGGGGACCAGAGCTTTTCGCTTGCCGATGCAGATTTCACCAAAATCAAGAAGGCTCACCAGCTATTATCATTGATGATTGAATTTGAAAACGATATTATACTGTTCTATGAGATGATTCGTTCTGTGATTTCAGATAAAGAGGCGCTGGAATGTGTAGACAAGATTATTGCCGCTGAGAATAGGCACGTGAAGGAACTCCAGGCGTTTATCGATATGGAGGTCCAGAGCTGATCTCCACACCAGCCCGCCAGGATCAATATTGTCAAAACACTGGCGAACCGACGTCAAAATCACGGCGTACGCACGGGGAAAATATCGGAATCTCATCTTTTGGTGAATCTGAAAATGCTGATTTCTTAACTTGGCACGGGTCTACAGTTGCTGTTTCGATACAGATATAGGAAAGCAAACCGGCGGAGAATGATATCACGCTGCCAAAGCGAGATGGCACAAGGTTTGCGTTATATTCGGACGACCCATTTTCATAACCTCCTTTTTATTCTCGTCGGGTGGAGAGAAGCTCTCCATCCGACAACCTCCGCTTAGGCGCTTAACAACATCATATCGACAATTTGTTATCGTTATTGAATTACATGCTTTTGATAAGCGTTTATAGTGAACTAAAGTTTAAAGTGAGCTAAAGTGAACTAAACCCCGTTGTTTTAAAACAACCCAAAAGGCACAGTTGTCTG
>JAFDFZ010000211.1 GCA_019309565.1 Deltaproteobacteria bacterium | reverse complement strand
CCTCTCGAACTGCTTCAGGGGGCCTGCCTTGAAGGATGCCTGGTGAGCAGGATCTTCCGGATCGGGGGTGACGATGTACCCTCTTTTCTTCAGTTCAATGGCGCGGTCCAGGGAGTTGACCTTGATTTCTCGGGTGACCCTCTGTATCAGGTGGTTTTCTGCAGACAACCCGTTGACAGACTTCCTATGAAAAGCTACATTTGATTTGATCGACACGGGCAGTTTCCTTCGGCGATCATACTGAGAGTTTTGACTCAGGTTAATCGAACACAGATGGTTACAAAATTGCTCAGATCGTTTAACCAACAAAAGATAGGCTCACATGGAAAAGGCCAAACACATTCTCAAGGGCGTTTTCGGGTATGATGAATTCAGATCGCTTCAGGAAAATATTATTGAAAATATTTTACTGAAAAAGGATACGCTGGTCATTATGCCCACGGGAGGTGGAAAATCCCTCTGTTATCAGATTCCTGCACTCATTTTCGAAGGCCTGACCATCGTTGTTTCGCCGCTTATCTCCTTGATGAAGGACCAGGTGGAGCAATTAACGGAGATGGGCGTTGCGGCCCTGTTTTTGAACAGTTCATTATCTCTTACCGAGTACCGTCGCAACGTTGAGCGGATAAAGAAAGCTGAGACAAAATTACTCTATATTGCACCGGAAACTTTGTTAAAGCCGAACCTGTTGGAGATGCTCTCAACTGTTGAGGTGGATTGTCTTTCCATTGATGAAGCCCACTGTATTTCTGAATGGGGACACGATTTCAGGCCGGAATACCGGCAGTTGATTCAAGTGAGAGAGCATTTCCCAAAAGCGGTCTGTATCGCCCTGACGGCCACGGCAACCCCAAGGGTGAGGAAGGATATAAAGGCCAGCCTGGGGTTTGACGAATCCAATGAATTTATCGCAAGTTTTGATAGAGAAAACCTCTTTATCCATATCGTTCCCAAGACCACGCCTCTCAATCAAACAGTGGAATTTATCAAAAAATTTCCCGACCAATCAGGTATCATCTACTGCTTTTCCCGTCGTCAGGTTGAGGATCTCTCCGAGGCCTTGAGCCGGAAGGGTTTTTCCGTCAAACCCTATCACGCAGGCCTTTCGGAAATGGATCGCAATAAGAACCAGGATCTATTTATCAGGGATGATATCCAGATTATCGTGGCGACCATTGCCTTTGGTATGGGAATTAACAAACCGAATGTGCGTTTTGTCGTGCACTATGATCTGCCTCAAAATCTTGAAAGTTATTATCAGGAAATCGGACGAGCGGGGCGCGACGGGCTGCGTTCCGATTGTCTCTTATTGTTCAGCTACGGGGATATCCAAAAGATAAAACACTTTATAAATAAAAAAGATGACCAGGAACAGCGGGTGGCGAATATTCATCTGAACGCTCTTTTGAGTTTTATCGAAACCGAAATATGTCGCCGTATTCCCCTGCTGAAATATTTCGGAGAAGACTATCCCGCCTCAGCGTGTACCATGTGCGACAACTGCATGATTGTCAAAAAAGATCTGGTGGATATAACGGTTCCCGCACAAAAATTTCTCTCATGTGTAAAGAGAACCGGTGAGCGTTTTGGGGCCGGACATATCATTGATGTGCTTCGCGGCTCAAAGGCAAAAAAAGTGCTCAGGTTTCGACATCAGTACCTGTCAACCTATGGTATTGGTCTGGATTACTCAAAAAAACAGTGGTTCCATATCTCGCGACAACTCATTCAAAAAGGTCTCATGAGTCAGGATCTGGAATTCGGGAGTCTAAAACTGACCGAAAAGGCCTGGGATGTCTTGAGGGGCAAAGAAAACATACTTGGATTCATTGAAGATGAATGGACGGAGGAGGCCCCCGAAAAGGAAACCGATCTGGAACATGACAGGCTTCTGTTCGATGAACTTCGAAAAAAAAGGAAGGTCCTGGCTGACGATGCCCATGTCCCACCCTATGTTATTTTTTCCGACAAGAGCTTGATTGAAATGGCCACCTTTTACCCCCATACAAAGGAAACCTTTTTGGATATTCATGGTGTCGGAACAGAAAAATGTGCAAAATACAGCTCTCACTTCTTGAATGTGATTAAAGAGTATTGCTCCGAGCATAATATAAAAGAGAGGCCAAAGAAAAAACCGAAAGCAGCGGCGGGCATTAGCGACACCACGCGTAAAAAAAGACATGTGGTTATTGGAGAGGCTTATAATTCCGGAATTTCCATCCCCGGGATCATGGCCTATTATAAAATTAAAAAAACGACGGTGCTGGATCATTTATTCAATTATTTGAAGGAAGGGAATGCTGTCAGATCTGACGGGCTGTTGACGCTTTCATCAATACCCTCTGATCGAAGGGCCCTTGTCCTTGAGACCTTTGAAAAGTTTGGGGCGGAATTTTTAAAACCCGCCTATGAGGCGCTTTGCAGAGAAATCGATTACGATGAACTGAAAATCCTTCGCCTTTATTATTTGTGTCAAAAAAACCCGGCCGCAGGGCCGGCGTTCGGTCGGTCCTTTGAAAAATCTTTTTCAAAACGGATAATATGTCTGGCAAACTCGCGGAAATATTCGGGGCGTTGTATTGCCGGTAAGGAAATAAACGGCAAAGAAATCGGTACATGGATCAGACCGGTGAGCAGACAGGGAACGGGCGAACTTTCCCTGAAGGAAATGACATTCTCGGATGGAGGCATACCAAAGGTACTCGACGTTATATCCGTCCCTCTGACAAGACCCTCTCCCCACACGTATCAGTCGGAAAATCATATGATTGACGACCGCCAGTGGGTTAAGCATGGCGCAGTGCCCATCCAGGCGTTGTCCGGAATGGTTGATGATGTTCCGCATCTCTGGATAAACGGCCATCATAGTCATCGCGGTTTGAACGATCGAATACCCCTTGAGCTGGCGGAACAAGAAGTAACATCTTCCCTTCTTCTTGTAAGACCCGAAAACCTGTGCATTACGGTGGATGAGGGGGCCGATTCTCTCAAGAAGATCCGATCAAGATTCATCTTCAACGGGGTCAAATACTGGTTGTCCGTGACAGATCCCGAGATTGAGACAACATACTACAATAAAGAATTTGGGGAATACCCAATAGCCGAAGAAAATGTCTATATCTGTGTGAGCATCGGGGAGCCCTATGAGGGCTATTGCTATAAGCTGGCAGCCGGTATTATTTATCGATAAATTTTAACAAGGTGCTTTTAAAAGATGTCATTGTTCGGATTACTAATAGACTACATGATGCTATTTAAGGGAAATCCTGTCTCTCTGTGTGCCCTGTGAGAAAAGAATAAATTTTCCTGCTGAATTCTTGGGTAATAAGAAATGTATGAGTTATATACCATTGGTCATTCGAACCATACCATTGAAAGGTTCTTTGAACTCCTCTCAATCCATTCTATCACGGCGATCTGTGATGTTCGGTCATCCCCCTACAGCAAATTCAATCCCCAGTTTAACCGAGAAACACTCCGGGCAGAACTCAAGCGTAAGAGCATAACCTATGTTTTCCTCGGAAAAGAGCTAGGACCGCGCAGCGACGATCCTGCCTGTTATGTGAATGGCAAGGTCCGGTATTCTGCTCTTGCGAAAACGGATCTTTTTCAGCAAGGGCTTCAAAGGTTGAGAAAAGGAATGAAGTTCTATCGCATCGCCCTGATGTGTGCAGAGAAGGATCCTATTTTGTGTCACAGGACTATTCTTGTCTGCCGGCAATTACGGGATAGCGGCGTTAACATCAGGCATATTCTGGATGATGGCTCAATCGAAGAGCATCCTGATTCAGTCAGGAGGTTGTTGCGAACACTGAAATTACAGGATACCAACCTGTTCAAGAGCCCGGATGAAATCATCGAGGAGGCATACGATATTCAGGGTGAAAAAATAGCATATACCGAAGTTGACGATAGCAATAAAACATAGCCCGAGGGCGCCATGGATAAGATTCAACTTTTTACCATAGGATTTACCAAGAAGACGGCCGAAAGGTTTTTTACACAGCTTTGTGAAAAGGAGGTAAAACGTGTTGTAGATGTCCGCCTTAAAAATACCTCACAGGTTGCCGGTTTTGCAAAAAAGAACGATCTCAAGTATTTTCTCCGCACCATTTGCGGCATAGATTACGTGCACTTGCCGGAGCTTGCACCCGATCAGGAAATTTTGGATATGTATAAAAAAAATAAGGGTGATTGGTCCGCCTACGAAAAGCAATTCCTGAGTTTGCTGGCACACCGACGAGCCGAGGCGGTGATTTCAAGGGCTACCCTGAATGGTGGGTGCCTATTATGTAGTGAAGACAAACCGGATCACTGTCATCGAAGGCTTGTGGCGGAATATCTTAACGACAAATGGGGGAATATTGAAATAACGCACATTGTTTGATGAAGCTTTCTCATAATGTTGTCTTGCGTTTATTATAGAGTAAAAGTATTGGGGTCACCCTTAAATATTAGGATCAAATCTACGATTGACCTTAAATTGTTAACCCCGGTAAGTGTTGGCCATATCTAGACGGTGTTTATTCCCTAAGATACAATGTTCGTCATAGTCGCGACGGCACCTTGTTTCGAGTAACGGTATAAATCGATACTGACGGATGCGGCGGCTATGTTTTGCAGCTCTTTTGTTGTATCCACAAAACCCCCTTATAATCCTGACTGGTCAAGAGCCTGGATCAATGTGTCTGGTCAATTCATAAA
>JAFDFZ010000210.1 GCA_019309565.1 Deltaproteobacteria bacterium | reverse complement strand
GAGATCCGTTTGTACAGAAAGCATAATGGGAAATTTCCGGTTCAAGACCTGCCGATTCTAGCCCTTTGAGAACCGTCTGGACGAATTCATCGGTTTCATCATAAAGCCAGGCCGGGAAAAACCTTACGGCCTCTATTTGCTTGCCGGTGTAACAGTCATCTCTTCCAATAGCATATGAAACAGCGGCTTTAAACCGTGGATCTTTCTTTTCCAGCGATGCGATCAATTCCCGAATCGCAGCAAGCACCGATTCTTTTGTTTCTCCCACAAGAAGCCGTCTGTCGTAGGTTGCACGACAGTATTCGGGTACAACGGACAGGCCGGGATAGGGCCTGGGTTTTATATTCGTAAGCTCCATAATTCCGTCTCCCAGCACCTTAAAACTATTGATGAATATTTGAAATTGTATTAAAAAACAAGAAAAGTTGCAGCCACTTCCGATGATTATCATATATAAGCCTGTAATCGGATTGTCGCTCAGAGTTCATAAAATTAAACCCCGTTGTTGTAAAACCACTCAAAGGGTGCATTCGTTAGATACTTATAAATAATGCATGCGAGCCATTTTGCCATATGATTTTAGGATTTTGTAAATCGTGGATTTAAGAAAATCCCTGGACGTCAAGACACATGCCGTTTTTTAAAGGGTAAAATGGCAATTTTACTATTCGATTAATACAACTACGGGGTAAACTTACAGGGATAGCGCCCATGATACAGCTTATCGACAGGATCACTGATGAAAAGATCCGACGCAAAGCAATAAACCGGTTACGTGAAAAAGAAATTGTTCTGCCTACTTTTGCACAGATGAAAGACCCGGACCTTATACCGGATATCATCAAATCAAAACTCGCTAAAATAGGACTCTGGGATAGACATCCTCTGAATCTTTTCAGGATTACCTGGAAAAACGAACCGGTAGAAACCGGTGGGGGATTCGGTTCGGTTAATTTCCTTGAACTGCACAAAGATCTTACCGGTGTGGATGCCCGTATCGTGCTTCTTATAGGAAAGTGGTTCCCAACAGGCGCCCATAAAGTCGGGGCAGCCTACGGGTGCCTCGTCCCGCGTCTTGTCACCGGAGGATTCGACCCAGCCTATAACAAGGCCGTATGGCCGTCTACAGGAAATTTTTGCAGGGGCGGGGCTTTCGACTCCTATCTTATGGGATGTACGGCCGTAGCTGTTCTGCCCGAAGAGATGAGCCGGGAACGTTTTGAGTGGCTCAAGAAGATAGGAGCCGAGATCATAGCCAGCCCGGGCTGTGAATCAAATGTAAAGGAAATCTACGATATCTGCTGGGATATCCGAAAAAACCGCCCGGAATGCGTCATCTTTAACCAGTTTGAAGAATTTGGAAATTCCTGCTGGCATCACTCGGTAACCGGCCCCGCAGTAATAGAAGTGTTCGAATCTTTACAAACCGGTCCAGGTTCTCTTTCCGCTTATGTTTCAGCCACAGGATCAGCAGGAACCATAGCAGCAGGAGACTATCTTAAAACCGTTTATCCCCGTATGGTTGTTGTCGCATCGGAAGCTTTACAGTGCCCGACACTGCTTATGGCGGGGTTCGGTGCCCACAGAATAGAAGGCATCGGGGATAAGCATGTGCCCTGGATTCACAACGTTCGAAGCACCGATGCGGTGGCAGCTATTGATGATGAAGACTGCATCAGGCTTTTTCGACTGTTCAATGAACCTGAAGGCAAAAGCACCTTGATCGGAGAAGGGGTCTCCGAAGATACTGTAACGCGGCTTGACCTTTTAGGTATATCCAGCATTTCAAGCATGATCACCGCAATAAAGACCGCAAAATATTTTGAAATGACCGGCGATGACATAATTATTTCGGTTGCCACCGATTCGGCTGATCTTTACCGATCAAGACTCAGTGAACTTGCCCATGAACGCGGTGAATACAACCGGAACCAGGCAGTAAAGGATATGGAAAAATGTCTTATGGGAATCGCAGTTGATCATTTCAAGGAGCTCTCCTACTACGACCGTAAGGCCGTCCATAATCTGAAATATTTCACATGGGTAGAACAGCAGAAAAAATCCATTAAAGACCTGAATCAATTATGGCAGGATCGAACCCTGTGGGACCGGATCTACAGCCAGATCGAAACCTGGGACAGGCTGATTGAAGAATTCAATGAAGAGACCGGAGTGCTGGAAAACCTAAAAAAAGCGTAAACATGTCCCGATTCAGCTTAAACCCATTGTGATTGCTGGTAGCTGGATTACCTGCCAAGGAGGTCGGCAGATGAACAGCAGCATCATGACCGGTATTTTGATAGTCTTTATTGCAGCCTCGGCAGCGTTTGCGTCCGAGCAGGCAATGGGGGCCGGAGAGTGGCTCGCGCGGGGCATTTCACTGCTGGAATCCGGAAAGTACGAGGAGGCAGTGGATGCATTCTCCCAGGCCCTACAAAAAGATTCTCGGTATGCCCTGGCCTTTTACTACCGGGGTCTCTCCTGGGGAAGAAAGGCGGACTTCGACCATGCCATCTCCGATTACACAAAGGCCATAGAGTTAAATCCCAAGCTTGCCAATGCTTACAACAATAGAGGAAATGCTTATTGCGCCAAGGGCCTCTACGACAGGGCCATATCTGATTACAACAAGGCCATAGAGTTGAGACCTCAGGATGACATGTTCTATTACAATCGCGGAAACGCCAACTACTCCAGGGGCCACTATGACCGGGCTGTCTCCGATTACACCAGGGCGATAGAGATAAACCCTGAGTTTGCTTTTGCTTACAGCAATCGGGGGGTTGCCTTTATGAAAATGGACAATCTAGAAGAAGCATGTTCGGACTGGAGGCGGGCTTGTGAATGGGGGATTTGTGGTATCTACACCATTCTGAAAATGTTGTGTACAGAGCCTTAGGACTTTCCTAAAGTTGGACCTTGGTGAAATACTCAGCTTACAATCTGATAGCAAGCTGTTGCATAAAACAAGTTCCTTCATAATTTGCGGGATTTTTAATTAGTGTCCATCCATAAATGGTCTTTTTCCCTTTGGGCGGCGTTCTCCGCGGGTTTCCGGCTGCGGCGTACGATTTGTACGCCTCGCCGCAAACCCTTGTGCGGCCTTGCCCAACGAAAAAAATCCTCACTTATGAATTGGACACCCAATAGTGCTTCCTACGATTTGTGGATGGGCACTAAGTAGCCATCATTAATAAGGCTTTAAGTTTCGCACCCCACCTTATCATAAAATTGCCAATGAGTCTTAAGTCGAATAAACCCCGTAGTTGCATAAATTACATTGTAAAATTGCCATTTTGCCCTATCTATAAATATCTAACGGCTGCACCCTTTAAGCGGTTTTAAAACAACGGGGTAAATTTTTTTAAAGGCAAATAATTACACCGAAGCTCTTGAGAGTGGCCATCCAATCGGAAACATCGAGCTTAAGGCACAAGGGAAGTGGCGCTAAGTAGCGTAAGATATTGATTGCTCTGGTTTAAACGCTTTGTTGACCTCCATTGTGCCGTCATCGAAGGATGATAAAGTGTATTTTGCCTTTAAAAAATTTCATTCGACGCCATCATATAAGGCATTTCGTAGAAAAAGGGGGGTGCGAAAATTGAGGAATATTTTTTTGTTTTAGTTTTTTCTTGACAACAAAATCCTTTTTCTTTAAAAATCATACCAGAATAATATAGATTAAAACAATATAGATTATTTGGATCAGGAATATGAAGCTGTCAGCGAAAAGCCGTTGTGGTACAAGACTGTTAATCGATCTTGCCCGCCATGGCCGGCAGGGTCCTGTAAGGGTTACCGAAATATCCCATCGCCAGAAAATCTCCGTTAAATATCTGGAACAGCTCATAAGGCCGCTTAAGCAGGCCGGATTGGTTTTAAGCGTTCGCGGGCCCAAGGGAGGCCACCGCCTCGCAAAAAAGCCTGAAGACATTACCCTGGGACAGATCGTGCGATTGTTTGAAAGCCAGACCGATCTTGTTGCCTGCATAAGCCATCCGGAGAAGTGTGCGATGGCCGATGACTGCCGCGTTCGACTTGCCTGGCAGGAAGCAAACCAGGCCCTTTACAGAAACCTGAACGCCGTCACCATAGCAGATTTGGTTATAGCACCAGAACAGGCCGCTGTCAGAAACGGCAAATGCCCACTTGATGGCGGCACCTTTCCCAATGGATCTTAAAATGAATATTGAGCATACAAAGACAAATAAAACCAAGGAGGAATAATTCATGAAAAAAATTGTTATTCTGGGTTCCGGTTGCGGGGGCACCATGGTCGCCGACAAACTGCGCAAACACCTTGATGATTCGCAGTGGGAGATCTCGATCATTGATAACGACGAAATTCACCACTACCAACCGGGATGGCTTTTCATCCCGTTTGGTATCTATAACGCAGAAGACTGCAAAAAGCCGAAACGGGATTTCATTCCCAGGGGTGTCAATTTCATCTTCGATGAAGTCGTTGGAGTGAATCCAGACAAAAGGATGGTGGCCGGAAAAAAAGACAGCTATTCTTATGATTGGCTGGTCATAGCCTCCGGATGCCACATTGTTCCCGAAGAGGTTGAAGGTATGATGGATGATTGGCATAAAGATATCCATGATTTTTACACGCTTGAAGGGGCACAGCTTCTGCGGAAACGAATAAAATATTTCGACTCCGGACGTGTGGTTCTCAATATTGCCGAGCTGCCTTACAAGTGCCCGGTG
>JAFDFZ010000069.1 GCA_019309565.1 Deltaproteobacteria bacterium | reverse complement strand
CGATACCTTAACTTTAGGCACTTTAGGCACTTTAGATCACTTACAACTGGGTTCTTATTTCAACTGCCCCCAAAGGGGCCACTTTTTCCGAGCAAACTCTCGGGAAAAGCATAGTATCTTAAAAGATGCGCTTCAGTGAAAGACGCCTCTTGATTACCCTCTTGTGAAAAGCGTCAGTACCGCTTTACATTTACAAGGAGAAAAAACGATGCCGATGTCAGAAACATTTAAGGAACGCTTATTTCCTATCCTAAAGGAGATTGTAGATCACTTCGGCACCCCGTTTCATATCTATGATGAATCCGGAATTCGCAAGACAGGACAGGCCCTGATGCATGCATTTTCAAAGGTTGCGGAATTTCGGGAATATTTCGCCGTAAAAGCTTTACCCAATCCAAAAGTACTTGAAATCATAAAAGATATGGGATTTGGTTTCGATTGCAGCTCCATCCCCGAGCTGCTGATGAGCCGTAAGATCGGTGCGCGCGGAACCGATATTATGTTCACCTCCAACAACACCACTGTCGAAGAATTCAAAGCAGCGGCAGCAGACGGAGGCTGTATCCTGAATCTGGACGATATCACTCTTGTACCCAAGGTTCCCGAAATGCCTGAGCTCATTTGTTTTCGATACAATCCGGGCCCCAGGCGCTCCGGTAACACGATCATCGGCAACCCTGTAGAGTCCAAATACGGTGTAAGCCACGAGCAACTGCCAGAAGCATATCGGGCTGCCATGGATCGGGGTGCAAGAAAATTCGGCCTTCATACCATGCTGGTTTCAAACGAGCTGGATTATCGGTATATGGTGCAAACCACAGAAATGTTGCTGGAACAGGTTGAAGTGATATCCGACAAACTGGGTATCAGCTTTGAGTTCATAAACATCGGGGGAGGGCTTGGCATTCCTTACAGGCCGGATGACCGCCCTTTAAACCTTGATGCCATGGCGCAGGAAATTACGGAAAAATTTAAGCAATTTAGGTACAAGAATGGTATGGAGCCTAAATTGTTTATGGAAAGTGGCCGCTATATGACCGGACCTCACGGCGTGCTGGTGGTAACCGCCATTAACCACAAAAATACTTACCGGAAATATATCGGAGTCGACGCTTGCATGTCCTCGCTCATGCGCCCGGCCATCTATGGGGCGTATCATCATATTACCGTATTCGGCAAAGAATCGCTTCCACTTGGCCCACCCGTTGATGTGGTCGGTTCCCTGTGCGAGAACAACGATAAATTTGCGATTCAGCGCCGGCTGCCTGATATTAAGCAGGGAGATATTCTTATCATACATGATACCGGCGCCCACGGGCATGCCATGGGGTTTAACTATAACGGCAGGCTTCGACCCAAAGAACTTCTGATGCGCACGGATGGTTCGGTGGAGTTGATCAGAAGGCAAGAGACCGTCGAGGATTATTTTGCCACCCTGAGCTTTGATGCGGACAGAATCGTCCCCAAGAAGACGGGCACACAAGAGAATTAATGTCATTGCAAGAACTTGACATGTCTACTAAATTTCTGGTTTAATAAAATATTTCTTCAACAGATAGAGGTATTTTTAATGATTTATCGCTCCATGGTAGAATGACACCCAAAACATCTTCTATAAGGGCTGTGCTGTTCGATTTCGATGGGACGCTAACGAAGCCGGGTGCACTTGATTTTCCAGAATTCAAGAAATCCATTGGCTGTCCGGTGGACAAACCCGTGCTGGAGTTTATAGATACACTTTCCAATCCGAACGAAAAAAGCAAAGCAATGGCTGCACTTGATCGGTTCGAACTTAAAGCTGCAACTAGTGCCGAGCCAAACCAGGGAGCAGAAGAGATCATCTCGTATTTGAAATCGAAAAAACTATGCATTGGAATCATCAGCCGCAACAGCCGCCGGGCCATCGACCGGGCGTTTCAAAATTTTAACTCTGTTGGGCCTTTCGACTTTGATCTGATCTTTTCTCGGGACGAACCGGTTAAACCGAAACCCGATCCCCAGGGAATTCTGTTGGCGGCAAAGAAGCTGAACGTCAATGTCGATCAGATCATGGTTGTAGGGGACTACCATTTTGACATCGAGGCAGGCAATGCCGCAGGGGCTGTAACCGTTTTTCTTGATAACGGCATCGCCACACAGATGCAGCCATCAAAGAGCGATTATCGAATAAATAATCTTTCTGAATTAAAGCACATCATTCGAATGCTTATCCCGCTGCCGGCCGGGAAATTCCCCAATGATTTGCTTGAAGAATTCTTTAGCCAATTTCAATTCCAAGATCCATCGGTGCTGATTTCTGCCGGTGTAGGAGAAGATACGGCCGCTGTCGATATAAACAACGAACAGGTGCTGGTGTTAAAATCCGATCCCATCACTTTTGCCACTGATGCCATCGGAGAGTATGCCGTTGTGGTAAATGCCAACGATATCGCCACTTCGGGTGCTGTTCCCAGATGGCTTCTTACCACGCTTTTGTTTCCTTGCGGAGCAACGGTATCTGAGATCTGGCATACGATGGAGGAGCTTCAAGGGATGTGCCGCAAGTGGGGAATCACCCTCTGCGGCGGGCACACGGAAATCACCGATGCGGTCACCAGACCGGTGATAACCGGCATGCTGGCAGGAACCGTAAAAAGAAAAAATCTGATCTGTAAATGGAATATGAGACCCGGAGATCACGTGCTGTTGACAAAGGCCATTGCAGTTGAGGGCACAGCCATCGCGGCCAGAGAGTTCGCAGATCGACTCAGAAAATCGGGGATGTCTGAAGCGGACATCGAGAATTGCAGGAGGTTTCTATCTCAAATCAGCATCTTGACAGAAGCAAAAATCGCAGGCAGCACCCAGGGGACAAGCGCCATGCATGACGTTACAGAAGGCGGGCTGGCAACGGCGGTAAAGGAGCTGGCTATCGCCGGCCGGCATCGTATTCGCATCGATATGGAACGAATCCCTGTTTTCCCTCAAACTCAAAGGATATCTGAAATTCTTGGCATTGATCCCATGGGGTTGATCGGATCCGGCAGCCTTCTCATCTGCTGTCGCAAATCCTCGGCCGAAGGGTTGATAGAGAAGATTCAGGCTGAAGGAATCAGGATAACCCACATCGGAGAGGTGTTGGAACCCGGGCAGGGAATCGAGGCTGTCAAAAATGGAAAGCGGGTTAGATGGCCTTGTTTCGAGGTGGATGAGATCACCCGGTTGTTTCAGTAAATACCTGGAGATTTAAATGAGCAGCAAAGACAGCGATCGACTCATCTCCGTTCTGGATGCCATGGAAGACGGCATCTATATCGTCAGCCGGGATTACACAGTGGAGTTCATGAACAGGGTGATGATAGAGCAGTTTGGGTACGGCATCGGAAAGAAATGCTATGAGGTGATCAACAGGGATAACCGCATATGCAGTTGGTGTGGATCCGGGGAAGTATTTGACAAGGGAGAAACCCGCAGATCCGAACTCATACTTCCCGATACGGACAGGATCTATGAACTGATCGAGCTGCCGCTGCGAAATACGGATGGCAGCCTGTCCAAGGTCGCGATTTACCGGAATATTACGAAACGAAAAAAAAGAGAGGAAAAGCTCTGGAAAACAGAGGCAGACTACAGGAGGTTGTTCGAGCACGTTGGATGCGGGGTTTATATAAGCAGCAAGGAAGGGAAATTCATAGACGCCAACCCCGCACTTTTAAAGATGCTGGGATATGAGAGCAAAGAAGAATTTTTGAAGATCGACATTACCAAAGACCTGTACCTGAAACCGGAGGATCGTCGAAGATTCCAGGCAATGATCGAGCGCGACGGCCAGGTGATCAATTATGAAGTTGATTTCAAACGCAAGGACGGATCGCGTATTCCGGTTCTGCTGACCAGCCATGTGAGATGTAACCGGCAAGGTGAGGTGGTGGGTTATGAAGGCATCATCGTTGATCAGTCCGAAAGAAAACAGATTGAAGAAGATTATAAGAGTCTTTTTGAGCATATGCCCACCGGAGTGTTTATCAGCAGCAAAGAAGGAAAATTTATAAATGCCAATAAGGCGCTTCTGGATATGCTGGGGTATGACAGCAAGGAGGAGTTCCTTAAGATCGATATTACAAAAGACCTTTACGTGAGGCCCGAGGACCGTCAGAAGTTCAGAGAAATGATTGAGCGAGATGGCCGGGTGATTGAATATGAAGTAGAATTTAAACGAAAGGACGGCACCCCCATTCCAATTTTGCTTACCGCCCATGCGCGACATGATCAGCAGGGAAACATCGTGGGCTATGAGGGGCTCAATGTGGATCAAACCCAGAGAAAGCAGATGGAAAAAAAGCTGCGACAGACACAAGAACAGCTGCTCAACTCCGAGAAGCTTGCAGCCATGGGCAGATTGACCTCTCAAATCGCCCACGAGTTGAACAACCCCCTCTATGGGATAATGAATACTCTTGAGCTATTGAAAACTGAAATTCCTTCCCAGAACAAACGAAGAAAAATCCTTGAAATGGCATTGTCTGAAACGATTCGGTTATCGGATCTGCTAAAAAAGATGCTGTCTTTTTCAAAACCGGATCAGGAAGAAAAGCAGGTCGTGGATATCAACAGGATCCTGGATGAAATTCTTCTGCTGCATGAAAAGCAATTTCGCGAAAATGATATCCGGATTGTCTCCTCGTTTGCAGAAGACCTGGGAAAAGTGCATGCTTCCATAAATCAGCTCCGGCAGGTATTTTTGAACATTGTATCCAACGCGAAAGACGCGATGCCCAGCGGGGGTACGCTTACTGTTAAAACCAGCTCCCGTAACGGCATCATTCAAATCGATATATCCGATACCGGCATCGGTATCAGTGCCGAGAACATGAACAGGATATTTGACGCATTTTTCACCACCAAAGAAAGCGTGAAAGGTGTTGGACTCGGTTTATCGGTCTGCTATCAGTTTATCAAATACCACGGAGGAGACATTTCCGTGACAAGCCAACCGAATGTGGGTACCACGTTTACGATTACACTTCCTGAACACAAGGAAGCCGAATCCCCCGTATCCGCCACTTCCTTTGTTTAGCGATCCATTTGGGAAAACGTATTCAATTTGACTGTTCGAAAAATATTCTTTCACATCTTATATTAGGTTGAGCGGTTCATCGTTCCGCGTTTAGGGTTGAAATTCACAGATACCGCATATTAAACGGACACCTATGAGTTGTGGTATAAATTTACTTAACCCATCTGGTTGGGATGAATTTTCTAAATTCCGTTCGATATCATGATCGATTTGAAGCTGTTATAACCCTCTAACCCCGAATCCTGAACCTGAAAACCGATCAGTTTAGGATTATTATAGGAATTATATTTATTATGATTATTACAGATCAAATTTTTTACTTGACATCTTATAAAAACTAAAATTATTATAATAGCTGATCTTGAAAATAAAAGGAGTTTTTTATGGAAGAGGTGTTTACCGTATTTAAGGCCAGCCAGTGGTGTAATGTCTCTCCAAAAACAATCATCAACTGGATCGAGCAGGGACACATCAGCGCTTACAAAACAGTTGGAGGGCATCGTCGTATAAAGCGCTCCGATCTGGAAGCATTCATGAAGAAACAGGGCATTCCCATTCCCGAGGCCGAGGTTAAAGCAGAGAGAAAAAAGATACTAGTGGTGGATGACGATGCAATCATCGTTGAAACCATTGTTCAGGCTCTGGAAGAAGACGAAAACGACTATGAGGTCATTTCTGCATCCGATGGGTTTGAAGCAGGTCTGCAGGTTAATCATTTCAAGCCGGATCTGTTGATTCTCGACATCATGATGCCTGATATTAAAGGCTATGAAGTATGTCGGAAGATCAAATCCCATGAAGACACAAAAGACACTAAAATCATTGTTCTTTCCGCATATCTGGATGACGAGAAGTTCAAGAAAATGAAGGAATACGGTGCAGATGCCTGCTTTTCAAAACCTCTGCCGCTGCCTCGACTCAAAGAAGAAGTCGCCCATTTGCTGGGACTTAGCTGAAGTGCCCGGGAGGATATATGGATCTAAAAGAAGCATTAAGCAGGAAAAAATTTGTGGTCACCTCGGAAGTTCAGGCTCCCATAGACGAAGAGCCCGAGGAACTTGTTAAAAACTTAAGCTTGGTGCGTGGCCGTGTGGATGGTGTGACGGTATCTGAAATTGAAATCGATGGGGTGGTGGGAGACACCATCAAAACATGTGAAATTCTTCAAAAAAATCGATTCAAGGCAATCTATCAAACTACCACCCGTGAAAAAAATCGCATCCAGCTTCAAAAAGACCTGATATCTGCTCATCGAGCAGGGGTGGAAAACCTGCTGGTGTTCACAGAAGATTACCGTATTACAGGCGACAGTCTTCAGGAAATGATGTTTTTTCACGTGGATGCTGGAAAAATAAAATCCGTGCTTGACCATTTGCGGCAGGGGCGAACAGTAGAAGGCGAGGAGCTTCCTTTCAGAGCTGATTTCGTCCTGGGCTCAGGGGTTGAGTCCGCCTGGGGCAAGAACGTTCCGGATTTGGAAATGAAAGAAATGGAGGAGATGACAAAAATCGGAACCGGGTATTTCCTGACAACCCCCGTGTTCGACCTGGATCGATTCGAAAAATTCATGAACCAGGTCCAGACATTTGGTGTTCCCGTAATTGCCGAAGTGATGATTTTAAGAACGGCCGGAATGGCTCGGTTTTTAAATCGTCACCTAAAATCCGGAATGGTACCGGAGAGATTGATTCAAAAACTGGCCAAATCTCCGGACAAACAAAAGGCAAGCATCGAGATTTTCGCTGACATTGTAAGCGGGCTGAAGCATCTATGCCAGGGCATTCACATTATTACCATCGGCGGGGAGAACAGGTTGCGCCACTACCTGGACGCCGCAAAACTCAAATAGCATCGATGCAGTTAACCGCCGAGCAGCAAACATACCATAGAGGAGTAAGGCCTTGGAAACCATTTCACTGTCCATTAATGGAGAAACCATATCCGTTCCGAGAGGTACCAGCCTTCTTGAAGCGGCGGATCTTAAGGGAATAAGAATTCCCAGGCTATGCCACCATCCAGATCTGGAGCCTTATGGAGCTTGCCGGCTTTGTCTTGTGGAAGACGAGAATACCGGCCGTCTGATGGCTGCCTGTGTCACTCCGGCTGCAGCGGATATGAAGATTCTAACCAATACCCCTCGCATCAGAACTCACCGCCAGAATATCATCCGTATGATGATCGCCGAACACCCGGAATCCTGTGTTGTTTGCAGCAAAGGCAATCGTTGTCAGTTGCGCCAAATCGCAGCACAGCTGGGTATCGGAGAAACCGCTCTGTATAACATGCCGAATGAAAGACAACTTGAACATGCAAACCCCTTCATAATCCGGGATCTGACCAAATGCATCCTCTGTGGCAAATGCATTCGGGCAGACCATGAGCTGGTGGTTGTGGGTGCCATCGATTACAACCTGAGGGGATTTAGATCCCGGCCCACCACCGCTCACGAAGTGGGGCTGGAGGATTCCAGTTGCACCTTTTGCGGGACTTGTGTGTCCATGTGCCCTACCGGTGCGCTTTCTGTTAAAAACCCCTTTTTTGTTGGAACCCCGGATCATGAATCGCTTTCAATCTGCGGGTTCTGTGCTGTGGGCTGTTCTCTGTCGATAGGGGTTTTCGGAGACAGGGTTGTTGAAATAAATCCTTCTCATCGCCAGGACACGGTAAATGGCGCCACGCTTTGCGTTCGTGGTCATTTTGCGGATGACTTTCTTAGCTGCGCGGAGAGACTTACCGAGCCGCTGATTCGACAGGGCACAAAGAAAGATGCAGGGGAACTCAAAACGGCCGGCTGGGATATGGCCATAGAGGAAGTGGCAACACGGCTATCACAGATTCAAAGAGAATACGGCCCGCAGAGCATTGCATTTCTTGGTTCTTCAAAGTGCACGAACGAAGAAAACTACCTTTTCCAGAAAATTGCAAGAACACTGTTTAAAACAAACAATGTGGACAGCAAGGGGTATTTTTCCGGACAACCCCTTCTGGCACGGCTTGAAAACAGAACCGCCGGTATTTGCCGCACAAACCCGCTTTCAAATATTAAGCACACAGAAGCCCTGCTGGTATTTGGAGCCGACAGCAGCCAGTCCGCTCCGGTTGCAGGCTATTATCTGAAGCGAGCGGCAAGAAAAGGGATTCCTCTCATTGTGGTTGACCCGCGAAAAACAGAACTGGCCGCTTTTGCATCATTCTATCTTCCGATCCTCCCGGGCCGTGATCTCGAAATTATAAATGCCCTCTGTGCTCTGCTGTTAAAAAAGGATGGCGCCCGGGACGATGGCTTCATCAACCAGCATACAACGGGCTTCGATCAATTCAGCAAAAGCCTTTTAACCTTCGATGTTGAAAATGCCTGCCGCAGGGCAGGGCTTGAACTGCAAATCTTAGAAAAAATCGCATCTCTGCTTGCGGGCAAAAAAACGATGATAGTGGCGGGCCAGGGGCTTTTTCAGCAACGTAATGCCATGAGGGCTCTGGACGGATTGCTGAATCTTTTGCTTATGACCGGAAACCTCACAGGCAAAGGCGCAGGGCTCTACCCGATGGTGCCGGAAAACAATCTGCTGGGTGCATGGGATATGGGCGCTGTGCCGGATGGACTGCCGGGTCGCTTTCCATTGAAAGATGAAAACTCAAGAAAGATCTGGGAGCGGCTGTGGCAGGTTAAAATTTCCCCGGATCAGGGCCTCAATGCGGCCCGCATCATCGAGGAGGCCGAAAAAGGAAACCTAAAGGCGCTTTACATCCTCGGAGAAAACCCGGTTCGCAGTTTTCCACAGCCGGATCGCGTCCGCGACGCATTGCAATCTCTTGAATTTGTTGCGGTGCAGGACATTCTAATGACCGAGACCGCAGAAACAGCCGACGTTGTTCTTCCCGGTGCCGCGTTTTCGGAAAAAGGCGGCTCCTTTACCAACATTGAGGGTAGAATCCAAACTTTCGAGCCCGCCGTCTCACCCCCTGGAAATGCGAAAGCCGACTGGGAGATTTTGACTCAACTTGCATCCCGGCTGGGACATCCTGATCGTTACGATTCTCTTAGAAAGATAAGAGATGAAATTGCAAACCACGTTCGGATATATGAAGATCTTAAAAACAGCACCAATGACAAATGGATCAAAAACGATTCCCCAAAGGACCCGATTCCGTTTATCCCCGTGGTAACTGCACCTGAATCGACAACCGATAGGGATCATCCATTTTTGGCAATCCTTACCTCATCAAGGTTTCATCTGGGAAGCGGTACGAGAACGGTCAAATCCGGTCGAATTCGACAATACGGGTTGAAGGGAGCCGTAGAAATGTCGGAAGCAGATGCACAGGCGTTACAATTGCAGCACGGAGACAGGGTGCATATCAGCTCTGCATGGGGGGCTGTCGATAGAGAAATATGTATCACCGAGGCACTGTCACCCGGGATTGTTGCCGTACCCACCGGGTTTAACGGAAACGAAGCCATGCATCTGATCGGATTGATGCAAGGGGAAAAATCCGAGCACATGGGCTATCGAACCGTGGCGGTTAAGGTGGAAAAACTGAACTGATGATTCATGAAACGAAATACCAGTTTAGCAGTTTAAAAAATACTTTGACCACTAAGTTACATACAAGAGGATGAACATTTCATGAAGCCAGGTGAAATCGATTGGGAAAAGCTTAAGAAAATAATCGAAAACCATAAAGATGAAAAATGGGGGCTTATCCCCCTGCTCCAGGAGATTCAGGAGGCTTTCGGATATATCCCTCCGGCTGCGATCGATCCGGTAGCCAGAGCGCTTAACCTCTATACCTCCCAGGTGCAGGGTGTAATCACTTTCTATTCCGGGTTTTCGTTGAAACCAAAGGGAAAATATGTGCTGAGGGTTTGCAGGGGCACCGCCTGCCATGTGAAAGGAAGCCGGGGGATTCTTCGCTTGATGAAAAAAGAACTGAATCTTGAAGAGGGGGAAACCAGCGCCGATTATCAATTCACCCTGGAAACCGTCGCCTGTCTGGGAGCCTGTTTCCTGGCTCCCACCATGATGATAAACCGGGAGTATTTCGGAAAACTGAACCCCACCAAGGTGACCAGCATATTGACACAGTACGGCAAAGATAAGGGAGATGAGTGAGACAGATGGAAAAACTCGCATCCATCGGACAGTTGGAATGGCTTCGGAATAAAATCCTTGCCCAAACCGCTGAAGATATAATCCAGGTGCATGTCTGCATGACCGGCTGCCGGGCCTATGGCGCGGTTCAGGTCAAAGAGGCTTTTGAAGAGGAAGTAAAAAGCCAGGGGATATCCCATCGGGTTGAAATACGCTCAACAGGGTGTCACGGATTTTGTGCCAAGGCTCCGGTGATCGCCATCGAACCCCAGGGCATTCAATATCAGGAAGTCGATCCTGTGGATGTTCCGGAAATCGTCGGTGTTACCTTGAGAAATAATCGGTTGATCGAGCGGCTTGCCTATCGAGACCCAAAGACGTTTCAACCCGTTTTTTACCGCAACCAGATCCCCTTTTACGCGAAACAGGAAAGGCGCGTTCTTGCCAATTGCGGGCGCATCGATCCGACTAAGATCGAGCATTATATCGCTGCCGGCGGGTACCAGGGGTTTGTCAAGGCACTGTCCAAGATGCCCCCCGAGGCAGTGATCCAGGAAATCATCGATGCCAAACTCAGAGGTCGAGGGGGAGCCGGGTTTCCGACCGGACTTAAATGGAAATTTACCCGGCAGGCACAGGGATATCCCAAGTACGTGATTTGCAATGCTGACGAGGGGGATCCGGGCGCCTTCATGGACCGGGCCATCCTGGAAGGCGACCCGCATGCCGTCATAGAAGGAATGCTGATCGGCGCCTATGCAATGGGAGCTGAATATGGATATATCTATGTGCGGGAAGAATATCCCATTGCCGTTGAGCATCTGAGTATCGCTCTTGACCAGGCAAGGGAACTGGGGCTTCTGGGAGAAAATATTCTGGACACCGGTTTTTGCTTTGATCTTTCTCTTAAAATGGGTGCCGGTGCTTTTGTGTGCGGCGAGGAGACGGCGTTGATGGCATCCATAGAAGGAAAACGGGGCATGCCGCGGGCCAGACCTCCTTTTCCGGCACAATCCGGGCTGGACAGAAAGCCAAGCAACATAAACAATGTTGAAACTTTTGCCAATGTTCCGCTTATCATCAAAAACGGTGCCGGCTGGTACGCAGAGATTGGCACCGAAAACAGCAAAGGTACAAAAATATTTTCTCTGGCCGGAAAGGTGAACAACACGGGGCTTGTGGAAGTTCCCATCGGGGCTACGATCAAAACCGTCGTTTACGACATCGGAGGAGGTATCCCAAAGGGCAGGCAGTTTAAAGCCGTACAGATGGGAGGGCCTTCAGGTGGATGCGTGCCTTCGCAGTTTTTAAACCTGAGTATCGATTTCGATACGCTTCAACGAATCGGCGCCATCATGGGATCGGGCGGCATGGTGGTGCTGGATGAAAACAACTGCATGGTGGAGATAGCCCGTTTTTTCTTAAGCTTCACCCAATCGGAATCCTGCGGCAAGTGTGCACCCTGTCGGCTGGGAACAACCCAGCTGCTGGAGGTGTTAACCCGGATCACCCAGGGAAAAGGGCGTATCGAAGATATCAAGATCCTTAAGGAAATAGGTCACACCATGACAGAGGCCTCCCTTTGCGGGCTGGGCCAGAACTGCGCCAAACCCGCGATTTCCACCCTTCAATATTTTATCAAAGAATACGAAGATCATATCCTGGAACACCGCTGTGCCGGTGCCGTTTGCGACACCATGGTGATCTCAGCCTGCCAGCATGCGTGTCCGGCAGGAATCGATGTACCCAATTACGTGGCGGCCGTGGCGCTCGGGAAATATAAGGAAGCGGTTGAGATTATCAGGGAAAGAAATCCGTTTCCAGCCGTGTGCGGCCGTATATGCATCCATCCCTGTGAGTTCAAATGCCGCCGTGGCGAACTGGATGAGCCGGTTGCCATCCGATCTTTGAAAAGATTCGCCTCGGATTGGTATTTTACTCACATCGGCCCGCAGCGAGAACCCTTTCCGATAACCAAACCCCAGCAGGTGGCCGTGGTGGGCGCAGGTCCCGCTGGATTGACGTGCGCCTATTTCCTGGCAAAAATGGGATATAAAACAACCGTATTTGAGGCAAAGCCGGTGGCAGGAGGGATGCTGGGCGTTGCTGTTCCTGAGTTTCGTCTACCCCGGAAAGTCATAGAGGATGAAATCAAATATATCGAAAGTTGCGGTGTTGAAATAAGATATAACTCCCCCATAGACGCCCGCCATACCTTCAATGATTTGCTGGCCGAAGGTTTCAGCGCCGTGTTTATCGCAGCGGGCGCACAGGCAAGCAGGCGCATCGGAATACCGGGTGAACAGGAGGGTCTTGAAGGGCTGTTTTACGGGCTAGAGTTTTTAAGCGACATTCGAATGGGCAAAGATATTCACCTGAAAGGTAAAACGGTGGTCATCGGTGGTGGAAACGTTGCCATTGACGTTGCCAGAACAGCACTTCGGGCCGGCGCCCAGGATGTTCAGATTTTCTGCCTGGAACCAAGGGATGAAATGCCTGCCTGGGAGAAAGATATTGAAGAAGCACTGGATGAGGGCATTGTGATCAATCCATCCTGGTCGCCGAGCCGGATTCTGCACAAAGACGGCAAAGTAACAGGTATTGAATTTATCAGGTGCTTGTGTGTGTTTGACGATGAAGGATGTTTCAATCCAAGCTGCGATGAAAATGTAACCCAGTCTTTGGAGACAGACAATGTGATCATCTCCGTTGGCCAGGCGGCCGATATGTCGTTTCTTGATAAAGACAGCCAGCTTGAGCGAGAGCTTTGGGGAAGCTTGAAGGTGGACTCCAACACCCTTTCTACCAATGTACCCGGGGTGTTTGCAGGGGGAGATTTCACAACCGGCCCCACCTATGTGATCCGGGCAATCTCATCGGGAAGAAGGGCGGCTCTTGCCATCGATAAATACTTACAGGGAGATCTCAGCCGGGTGGAAATCCCGGATGAAAAAACATCCATGCAGATGGAGACAGGGCTTGCGCTTGATGAGGAAAAGCCAGAAGAGCAGCCCAGAGTCCAGGTTGAGCTGGAAGAAGCTTCAGAAAGAATAAGAGATTTCAGAGAGGTTGAAAAAGGCTTTTCCAGCGCTGAAGTAGCCTGCCGGGAGGCGTTACGATGCCTTAGATGCGACCTGGAAGATAAGGAAAAGGAGTAAAGGATGATTCGATCCATAACACGGCCTAAGCCGGAAGACACACTGAATGAACTTTTAGAGGGATTTACCAGAATATTTATCGTGGGCTGCGGAACCTGCGTCACACTTACCCGAACAGGTGGAGAGCCCGAGGTGATGGACATGAAGCAGCGGCTTGAAAACACTGGGAAACTGGTTACAGGACATGTGGTGGTTCCGGTGGCCTGTGACAATCTAACAAAAGAAATACTTGATGAACACGGCGCTCAGATGAACCAGGCCGCGGCGCTGCTTATCATGACCTGCGCATTCGGGGTTCAGACCATCGCACGGCAGACAAAAAAGATGGTGATTCCGGCCCTGGACACCATATTTATAGGAAAGGAGACCGCCGGTGGTCTTTTTGATGAAATCTGCACCCAGTGCGGCACCTGCATCATCGGGGAGACCGGCGGCATCTGTCCGGTCACCAATTGCCACAAAGGGCTGGTCAACGGGCCTTGCGGTGGAACCAATAATGGAAAATGTGAGATCGACTCCGATAAGGATTGTGTGTGGACGTTGATTTACAATCGACTAAACGAGCTGGATCGGGTCGATTCCATGCGAAAATTTCAAAAGCCAAGGAATCACCTTGGAGAACCGAAACCAGGCAAGTTCAGAATACCCGCAAGCTGAACAAACGAAATTAAAAACACTTGCTAAGAGAGGGAATATCAGATGGTGTCTAAGTTTAAAGAAGCCCTTGAAACAAAAGATTTTGTGGTCACCTGTGAGGTGGGCCCTGGCAAGGGAACCAACCTTGAAAAAATGATCCATCATGTTCAACTGCTTAAAGACAAGGTGGATGCCATGAATGTCACCGATCACCAAAGTTCGGTGATGCGATACCCCTCGCTGGGATCTGCCCTTAAGATAAAAGAGCTTGGAGGGGAGCCCATTTTACAGATGACCTGCAGAGATCGAAACCGCCTCGCACTGCAGGCCGATCTGCTTTTCGCTTCAAGCCGCGGTATCAACAACGTGCTTTGCCTTACGGGTGATTCCGTGCTTTTAGGAGATCACAAAGACGCAAAGCCTGTGTTTGATATTGATTCAAGCCAGCTTCTGGCAGCCATAAGAACCATGGAAAGAGGAAAAGATATGGCGGGAAACGATCTGGACGGTGGGGTTTCTTTCTGTGCAGGGGCAATCGTAACCCCAGAGGCCAATCCCATCGAGCCACAGCTAATTAAGTTTGAAAAGAAGATCGAAGCCGGTGCCGAGTTTATTCAAACGCAAGCAGTCTATGATCTTGACAGATACAGGGAATTTATCGACTATGCAAAGCAGTTTCCGGTGAAAATCTTAGCCGGCATAATTCTGCTGACCTCTGCTGGTATGGCAAGGTTTATGAACAAGAACGTGGCCGGTGTAAATGTCCCCCAGTCGCTGATCGACGAGATGGCATCGGCTCCCAAGGGCAGAGCCATAGAAAAGGGGATAGAAATTGCGGGGCGTATGATAAGAAGGATAAGAGATGAGAAAATGGGCGATGGGGTCCATATCATGGCCATCGGAAAAGAGGAGCTGGTGCCCCAGATAATGGCCGCCGCAGGTCTGTGAAGTGGTTGATCTGCTCTTGAAGTGTCGTGCATTCTGCCCTGCTTTAGCGTTTAATGCAGCGAGTCCGGATGAATTAATGAAAAGTACTTAATTTAAGCAAATAATCCTCATATCCTACCAGCCAGGAATCGCTTCATAATCCGTGTTTTTATATCTTGACATTTTTTTGAAAACCTGATTGACAAAATTAAATATTCATAGTTAGTAGAGGCGCATACTTTTCGGGATCTCTTATGCCCAATATCTCAATCTATCTTAACAGGAAGGAGGCTGACGATGAAGAATTTCAGGCTTATTTTGGTTCTTTCAATGGTTTTGATCATGGCAGGCGGCACCGGCGCGCAGGCGGAATATCCGGAAAAGCCCCTCCGGTTAATCGTACCCTGGAAAGCAGGCGGCGGCACGGATTCATTGTTCCGAATCGTTGCCCATTATGCCGGCAAGTACCTGGGGCAGCCTATGGTCATTGTCAATGTTCCGGGGGTGGGCGGAACCCTGGGCGCCCGTCAGGGCAAAGATTCAAAACCGGACGGCTATACGCTTACCGCCACCCATGAATCGGTGATCAGTTCTTATCTTACGGGAGTTTCGGAATTCAACTACTCCGACTTCATCCCCATCGCCAATCTGGCGGTCAACCCCATCGTCGTATCGGCAAAATGGGATGCTCCCTGGAAAAACATGGCCGATCTCGCTGCCGATGCCAAGAAACGTCCCGGTCAAATCAAATACGGGGTTACTCTGGGCTCCACCAGCCATTTCTATGCCCTTGGCATTGCTCACAAAGCAGGCATCCAATTTAAAATCGTGGGCTATGAGGGCACCGCCCCGCGTCGTGCCGCTCTTTTGGGTGGATTTATCGATTTGACGGACAACTCACCGGGTGCGATCAGAAAATATGCGGCAGCGAAGAAAATGAGAGGGCTTGGTATCACCGCTGAAAAGCGACACCATCTTTGTCCTGATGTTCCCACCTTAAAGGAGCAGGGTATCGATGCAGTCTTCGGAACCAACCGGGGAGTTTGTGCGCCATTGGGCACACCGCAGCCGATTATCGAAAAATTGGCAAAGGCGTTCAAGCAGGTCTCCGAAGATCCAGAATTTTTAAAGAAGCTTGAGGGAATCGGCTCTACCGTAAAATATCTCGGCCCCCAGGAATATAAAGCCTACATTAAGGAAGCAACCGATCTATATACGAAACTGGCCAAGGAATTTGGCCTTTATAAAATCAAGAAATAAAAACGGTGTGTGAACACCAGGCTGAATCGGGAGTATCCGGACTGCATAGAAATCGAGATATGTTCATTTTACGAAGTCCAGCCGGAACGTGAAAAATGAAACAGGATAAAGTGATCGGCCCCATACTGCTGGCCTTTGCAGCTTTCATGTACTATCAGGCAACAAAACTGCCCCCCGCCCTGTTCGGGGATGTGGGGGCAGGTTATGTTCCTAAAATCTGGTTTTCGATTCTGGGTATCTGCGGTGTAGCGTTGACCGTTACGGGCTTTCTTGCAGGAAGAAAGCATCGGGCATCCGAAGCGGATACCACTACGGATGCCAATGCACGGCAGGCACTGAAACAATTTTTTATCCACTACCGGTTTGTGATTTCCGGATTTGCTATCTTTTTCTTCTATGTCCTTTTGATGAAATATATCGGTTACCTGTATTCCACCCTCATATTCATGCCGGTGTTCATGTGGGTTCTGGGGCCGAAAACAAGAAAATCGATCGCAGTCATCGCCCTGACTACCATGGGGGTAACCGGGATCATTTACTGGGGATTCGTTAAGGTTCTGAAAGTGTTTCTTCCTTCTGGAAGCCTTTTTTAGGAGAAAAACGCCTATGTTTGACATGATCATGCTGGGTGTTCAGGAGGTGATGAAACCGTATCCGTTGCTGTTCCTTTACCTAGGAACGGTAGCCGGCATCATCGTAGGGTGTCTGCCGGGATTTACCATTACCATGGGAGTTGCCTTGGTCCTGCCGATGACATTTGGAATGTCTTCAATGGAGGGGCTGGCAGCCATGATCGGGGTACTGGTAGGTGGTCTTGCCGGCGGGCAGATATCCGGAATTCTCATCGGCATTCCAGGAACTCCATCCTCTGTGGCCACTGTGTTCGATGGACATCCCATGGCCCAAAATGGCGAGCCCGGTCGTGCACTGGCAACCGGAACCTGGGCTTCTTTTCTGGGCGGACTTATCTCCACATTTGTAATGCTGTTTTTCACACCGCCTCTGGCTGCAGCGGCCCTGAAGTTCGGACCCTGGGAGTTCTTCTCCCTGGTTTTTTTCGGGCTGACCATTATTGCCAGCCTGTCAGGAAAATCGTTGACCAAGGGAATAGTTTCCGGCATGCTTGGTTTGATTGCAGCCAGTTTCGGGACCGATCCCATGACCGGCATCCCCCGGTTCGATTTTGGTTTCAAGCCCCTTGCCGGTGGATTTGCGTTTTTACCTGTACTGGTGGGTCTTTTCGCCTTCTCCCAGCTCATGAGCAACCTGGAAGGCTCTGAAAGATCCCGTGAGGCCCTGATCATAGGCAGCAAATTGACGTTCTCCTCCCTCAATATACTGAAAGACATTTTCAGCCAACCGTTCAATCTCCTGCGCTCTTCGCTTATCGGGGTGTTCATCGGCGCTTTGCCGGGAGCCGGCGCCAGTATTTCCAATATCCTGGCCTATGACCAGGCAAAAAAGGCGTCAAGGTACCCTGAAAAATTCGGAACCGGGATCATTGACGGGATTATCGCATCCGAGTCGGCCAACAATGGAACAGAAGGGGGTGCGTTGACCCCGACCATGGCGCTTGGCATACCAGGAGGGGCGGTATCCGCCATGATGCTGGGAGCCTTGCTGCTCCATGGTATTCAGCCAGGGCCCATGCTGATCGTCGAATACCCTCACCTGGTATACGGCGTGATCGTTGCGCTGTTTATCGCCCATTTTTTTATGCTGTCAACCCAGCTTTACGGTATCCGCCTGTTCGTCAGGCTTACGCGGCTTCCAATCTACGTTCTGGTCCCATCGATTCTGGTGTTATGCGCAGTAGGTTCTTTTGCCATATACAACCGGTTTTTCGATATCTGGGTGCTTCTTATTTTTGGCATGCTGGGCTATCTCATGTCAAAGTTTCAGTTCCCTTTGGCACCCGCAATTCTGGGGGTGATCCTCGGGCCGATTGCAGAGGTGAATTTCAGAAGAGCGTTACAGACGGAAAGCGACTTGACCCTGTTTTTTACAAGGCCCATTTCCCTTGCCTTTCTCATTCTCTCTTTGCTATCCCTGCTTTATCCTTTTTACCAGAGATATAAGTTCCGGCTTCGTCAGAAAGAGATGGAAACTCGTTAAGCCTGCCTTTAACAAATGGAGGTTATACCAGAGCGCGTCCACCGGTCTTTCTCGCTGTCCGGTAAGGTTTCGGAAAACCGCCTCCCGATCCCTGTCGTGTACCCATTTGACAGCAATCTGGGCAGTCTTTCCCATTTGCTTATATTTGCGTTTACAATCTCTCAAAAACCGCTTAAGTTATAAATAGTTGGTAAAAAGGGGAAATATGAAAGCAACCGGAATGGAGCGGTTTGACGCATGACCAAAATCAAGCTTACCCAAAATGCACTCAGGGTTCTAGAGGCTCGCTATCTTCAGCGCGATGCAAACGGGTGCATCGTTGAAACTCCGGAGCAGCTTTTTGAATCTGTCGCCAGGGCAGTTGCCGAAGCCGAGCGACACTTCGGTGACGCCGAACATGTTCAATACTGGCAGGATCGATTCCACAAACTTATTACATCGCTTGATTTTCTTCCCAACTCCCCAACACTGATGAACGCCGGGAAACCCATAGGCCAGCTAAGCGCCTGTTTTGTTCTGCCGGTTGAGGACACGATTGGAGGCATCTTCGATGCCGTCAAACAGATGGCGCTTGTGCAGCGAACAGGCGGAGGAACAGGGTTTTCTTTTTCCCGGCTTCGCCCCAAGGGAGACCTTGTGGCTTCCACCTCGGGTGAAGCCTCGGGACCCGTCTCGTTTATGAAGGTTTTCGACTGTGCCACCGAAAACATCAAACAGGGGGGAAAGCGCCGTGGTGCAAACATGGGGGTGCTGCGGGTGGATCATCCGGATATTCTCGATTTTGTCACTGCAAAACTCGATGGCAAGACGCTTCGAAATTTCAATATCTCAGTTGCTGTTACGGATGATTTCATAAAGGCGGTGGAAAACGATTCCCTTTATGAACTGGTTCATCCCAATAACCCGAACAAAAGACACAGGGTGCGGGCAGCGGAAATCTTTGACGCCATTACAAAAGCGGCCTGGCAAACAGGCGATCCGGGTCTTCTTTTCATCGATACGATAAATCGTTTTAATCCAACACCTCATCTGGGTGAAATCGAGGCCACCAATCCATGTGGTGAGGTTCCCCTGCTACCCTATGAATCCTGTAATCTTGGTTCCATCAACCTTGCCCATATGCTCCATGATCAAAACGGAAAAGCCGTGATTCATTGGAGCAAACTGCGAAACACGGTGCATGAAGCGGTGCGCTTTCTGGATGATGTGCTCGAGGTAAGCAAATACCCTATTTGCCAAATCCGAAAGATGACCCTGGGCAATCGAAAAATAGGTCTTGGGGTGATGGGATTTGCTGAAATGCTGATCCGGCTTGGGATTTCCTATGACTCTGACGACGCGGTAAGAACAGCGGAAAATATCATGCGGTTCATATCTAAGGAAGCACTGTACGCCTCACAGCAGCTTGCAGAACAGCGCGGTGAGTTTCCAAACTGGAATGGCAGCATCTACGAAAATAAAAACATAAAGGTAAGAAATGCCACACGCACTGCCATTGCCCCAACCGGCACCATCGGTATCATCGCAGGAACGAGCTCGGGCATTGAGCCTTTGTTTGCGCTTGCATACCGAAGATCGCACGTTCTGGAAGGTCAGACCCTTATTGAGGTCAATCCCCTTTTCCTTGAATATTTGGATCGGTATCGCCTGAAAGCAGATGAAGTAGTGGAAGAAGTCCTAAAACACGGACGGTTGAAGTCTGTGCAAAACGCACCCGAACCGCTTAAGCAGCTTTTTGTTACAGCTCTTGAAATACCACCGGAACGTAACCTTAAAATCCAGGCCGCCTTGCAATCCTCTGTGGACAATTCGGTTTCAAAGACAATTAACTTGCCCCGTGACTCCACCCCTCAGGACATTGCCCGTATCTACCTTCGAGCATGGCACATGGGCCTGAAGGGAATCACCGTTTATCGTTATGGGAGCAAAGATATACAGGTGCTAGAGCTTGGCACAGGAGAAAACATCCATCACTTTGAGCATGCCTCAAGGTGCGATCCCGAAGAATGCAATATTTAACGATAATCCTCTCTTACCGGATAAAACACATCAAGCACCCATCCCCTTTTGAGACATTTTGAAGAGTGAGCCACATTGGAGGGTATGACCACCACAGAGCCTGCTTTAAGGCGTGTGGTTTTTCCATCCACCGTGAAGTCAAACTCCCCCTCAATCACATTGACAACCTGCTCATGAGGGTGGGAATGCTCCGGCAGCGTCGAGCCGGCGGCAATATCCCAGTAGGCAAAGGTCATGTTCTTTGAGTGGATAAATCGTGCTTTCATTCCGGAGAACAGTTCCCTTGGTTCCATTTCCCGAACGTTTTGATATATCATGGCGATATCCTTTCTTTAAAAAATGAATTCGAACATAAAATAAACCAATGAGCCCCAACAGCATCTTTTATCCTTACCGACCCACATTTGTCACAGTTTACGCGAACAGACAAGCCATTTATTCCCGATTTTTACTTGACCTTTCAACTCTTAAATGGCAGCTACTAATTACTGCATTATTGCGAAGTTCAATGGTGCAAATATCTCATATTTGCTTTATTTATGCCGAGAGCGGTTTTATGTTCTCGTTTCAAAAGCGCTTATTAAAAGGAGACAGTCATGGAGCAGGTTAAAGAGACTATCTGTAAAGAGGTCGATAACATTTCAAGCGATCTATTCGCCATTTGCGATTGGTTGAAGGAAAATCCTGAAACCGCCTATCAGGAGTACAAAGCCCGCGAGTATTTGAGCAGCGTGCTCAGGGAGAGGGGCTTTGCGGTGGAAAAAGCCGTGGGTAATGTGGAAACAGCCTTTCTGGCCCGGCCTGCCGGCTGCCGGCCCAGGCGGCCGGCGGTTGTGATTTTGGCCGAATATGATGCTCTGCCTGGAATTGGGCATGGCTGCGGTCACAATATGATTGCCGCGGCCGGTTTGGG
>JAFDFZ010000068.1 GCA_019309565.1 Deltaproteobacteria bacterium | reverse complement strand
GTAAAATGGCCTGTACGGATGATTAATCAGTAACAGACAACTGTGCCTTTTGGGTTGTTTTAAAACAACGGGGTTTAGTTCACTTAAGCTCACCCCGTAGTTGACCAAATCTCCTAGCAATATGGCCTGTATGCACAATTTATCAGTGCCTGACAACTGCGCTTTTTGAGTTGTTTTGCAACAACGGGGCTCACTTCAAACTTTAGATCACTATTAACCCCTACTAACATCGTGTAATTCAATAACGACAACAAATTGTCGATCTGAGGTTGGTAAGCGCCTAATGAATATTGACAATAAATGTTACAAAGTGGTATTTAAAAAGCACAATCCTGATTAAATATGAAAATTCAAAAATTATCATGAGAGGCCCATCATGTCATGTGTGCAAAAAATAATTGTTATTTTTTGCCTTTCTATGGGCCTTGTCATTGGTTGCAATGAAACAGAATCTGAACCTGTTGTAAGGCCAACAGAAAAAAGGTCGGCCCTGTTGATCGGGCTGATTCCTGAGCACAATATCTTTAAGCAGATCGAACGATATGAACCGCTTGCGGCTTACCTGTCAAAACGGATCGGGATAAATATCGAGCTTAAGATTCTCACCCGTTACGGAAATATTATTGATAATTTTATTTCCCTTGGCCTAGACGGTGCCTTCTTTGGCAGTTTTACCTATGCGTTGGCCCATGCAAAATTAGGCGTTGAACCTGTTGCCAGACCTCAGAGCATCAATGGGGTGTCGACATACCACGGCATAATTTTTGTCAGACAAGACAGCGGTATCAAAGGTCCGGAAGACATGATGCAAAAAAGATTTGCATTTGTGGATAAGGCAACTACCGCCGGGTATGTTCTTCCACTTGCCTACTTTAAACAACACGGCATAAAAGACTACAAAATGTTTCTTAAGGAGACCTATTTCACCGGTACACATGAAGATGCTATCTACGATGTAATCAACAACAAGACGGATATAGGTGCTGCGAAAAATACCGTATTTTCCAGGCTCGCTGTTGAGGGCAGCAAAGTAAATGAACAACTGACTATACTTGAAAGATCTCCCGAAGTTCCGGAAAACGGGCTGGCGGTAAGACAAGACCTGGACGCCTCCTTAAAAGACAAGCTGAAACAGACGCTATTAAACATGCATCATGACCCGGCCGGTATCGATATTCTGAAAAGTTTTGGTGCGGAAAAATTCATCGAAACATCCGACGCTGATTATGCAAGTGTATACGAGTATGCCCGGGAAATAGGTTTAAATCTTGAAAACTATGATTACATGAACGATTGATGAAAAGAAAGATCACCATAGCATTGGGTATCTATTTTTTGATTTTCTTCCTGGGAGGCCTTTACATTATTACCACCATAGAAGATTCCACATCAAGACTGCATCATCTGATAAGGCTCTATCAGGTCGAAATCCTCAGAGAGCGGCTGTTGATTCGCATCAGATACCGTTATCGAGAATGTAAGATCTTTAGACAGGATATCCAGCGACTGTTTTCAGTGTCATCATCCTGAAAGTGTCATCAGTGGGCTTAACGTTCTGAGAAGTGAAATTAGAAAATATAAGGCCCTGATAAGCAGAACCCTGACGATAAGGGCGAATCGCCACCGGCTGGAGCAAGAAGATGAGATGGCTTTCAAATCAGCGGACCGAATCTCAAAAAAAATCAATCGCATGGTGCGTGCAGCAGCCGATAAGCTTTCTCTTAGAACGCAGTCTTCCCTTAATGATATTTCTAATACAAAATTAGTATTATATGTGCTTGTGGGGATGACCCCATTCTTTGCCGCCGGCTTGGGTTTGATCTTTATCAGGGGACTTACCAAGCCGGTTAACGTGCTTTTAAACGCAACACGGAAACTAAAAGGGGGAAATCTAACCCATCGAATAGAGCGGCTGCCGGATGAGTTCGGCGAAGTAGCAGCATCTTTCAATGAAATGGCAGCCCGCATGCAAGAATATACCCAGCGGCTTGAGAAAAATGCGATAGAACTGGACAGAGCCCACCGCCAAACCAGAAGCTCGTTTGCCATTATTCAGGAAATCGGCACTCAGTCTAGCTTGAGGGAAATTTCTTATTACTTGATGGGAAAATTTGCAGAAATCATCCCTTGCACAAAGATGGTACTGCTGGTCTTCAGTAGCAACGATGAAACCCTCTTTGCCTTTTCAGAAAAAGACACCTATTATTTTGAGAAAAAGGCTGTTGAACCTGATATGGAACTTCTAAAGGGACCAGATAGGATAGCCTTCAAAGAAAAAAGCGCTTTTAAATCTTCAATCATTTCTGAGAATATTCCATCCGGGAAGAGGTTGGCTGTTTTTCCATTTTATCACGAACATCAACACTTGGGCAGCCTTGTCATTGGTTGTCCCGCAAATTGTCGATGTGATAGGAAGGCGCTGGAAGTTATTGCGCTTATCCTGAACCAGACTTCCGGTGCTATCAAGCGAATGTGCCTCCATGAAGAAGAAATACGCGACCTGCAGTGCCGCATTGAGCACAAAACCGAATTTAGTGGTATTGTTGGCAAAGATCCCCAAATGCAAACCATTTACAAAATGATCGAAGACATCGCTCCCACCGACGCAACGGTTCTGATTCAGGGTGAAAGCGGCACCGGAAAGGAGCTTGTGGCCAGGGCTATTCATCAAAGGAGTCTCCGGAAAGAAAAACCCTTTGTTGTGATCAATTGCTCTGCGTACCCGGCGACCCTGCTTGAAAGCGAGCTGTTCGGACATGAACGAGGTGCCTTTACTGGCGCAATTCGCCAGAAAATGGGGCGTTTCGAGCAGGCCCATGGTGGCACCATTTTCCTTGATGAGATTGGTGAGATAAATCCTTCTGCGCAAATCAAGCTTTTGCGGGTGTTGCAGACACAGAAGTTTGAACGAGTCGGCGTTGAACAAACTCTGCACGTCAATGTTCGCATCCTTTCGGCCTCGAACAAGGACCTGTTACAAGAGGTAAAATCGTCTCGCTTTCGGGAGGACCTTTTTTATCGATTGAATGTCATTCAAATCCAACTGCCTCCGCTAAGAAAACGTCGAGGCGACATACCGTTACTAGCACGATATTTCTTGGAACGTTTTAATCAAAACATGAAAAAGCAGGTTAAGGGGTTTAGCACAGAAGCCATGCGGCGGCTTTTAGACTACCATTGGCCTGGAAACGTACGCGAGCTTGAAAATAGTGTTGAACATTCTGTTCTGTTAACGAAGGGAGATTTAATCGGAGTTCAGGATCTTCCCACCTCACTGTTTCGTCCCGATATACCGATAAATCACCGATCCGGCCGAACGATCATCGAAAACGAAGCTAAACTACTAAAGGAAGTGTTGGATGAATGCGGCTGGAACAAGAAAACAGCGGCACGGCGGCTTGGAATCAGTAGAAGCACCCTTTACAAGAAACTGAAAAAATATCAGATTCAACCAACGCTCCACTAAAGACGCCCAAGTCTTCCCAGTTTCTGTTTTGCTACGTTTTGCTACCATCAAAACCACATCTTCACGCCTTATTCTCGGCATCTAAACCCTATTACGTAACGTAACTTACTCCAACACTACATGCTATTTTGCTGTATTAATGAGAATATTGCGCTGCATATTGAGATAAAACCTGCAAAGGAGTTGTCGGTTTGGAATTCCGAAAGTTTTACGGTTCTTCAAGATAACATCTCCTTCCATGTGTCCAAGACCTGATTTAAACACGGATGTGTACGATTATTGTACACATTTAAGCTCTTGTATTTATTTTAAAAATCCTTCCTATCCCGATTGTGTGAAAAATTCGTACACTAATGGTGGTCTCTTTACTGGTGCGATTCAGCAGGCAGCAATTCATTTCGAAGGTGGATAACCCAAAGAAGTTAAGCATATCAAATAGTTAGGAGAATATCTGTCAACATACCCTCTCTTATGATTCCATTTTGATATTTGGCATGGCTTTTGCCGGTTGGCTATATAAGATATCCATTTGAGCATGGCTTAGTATACGACCCTTTCAATAACATCGATGCCAATGGCCCGCATAACACATGACAGGAATGAATGGAGCAAAAAACCGATAAAACCGATGGGTGTTCCCCTTCACCAAGCGTACTCACTAATTACCTTTGAACCAGTAATGGTAACCTGTTTTTTCCAGAATCAACCATTAAGGAGGTCCTCATGAAGGCATGCATTTCGGTAATGGTATTCCTTTTAGTCCTGGCCGGGCTCGGCTTTGCAGGTATTGGAGTGGGATCTGTAATGGCACAAACAGAAGAGGCAGACCAGATTCTGGCCAAGCCAAAGGCCTATGTAGGATCGGCCAAGTGCAAAGAATGCCATCAAAAACAATATTACTCCTGGCGCACGACCATGCACAGCCGAATGACCCAGGATGCCCAGCGAAATAAAACTGCCATCATTGTGGAACTCGACGAAAAAAGAATCCGGGAAGACCTGGGGAAGCTGAAACTCAAGGTCCCGGCCGATCAGGTGTATATCCCCAAACGTGAAGAGATAAAATACACCATTGGCAGCAAATGGAAACAGCGTTTCATTGTGGAAAAAGACGGCACTCTCTATATTTCGCCGATTCAATACAACGTTGATACCCATCGATTTGTAAACTACCACGAAGCAGACTGGGACAAACGACCCTGGCTGCTTAAGTGCGGTGGTTGCCATGCAACCGGAGTGGATCTTGAGAAACAAGAAATCAGTGAACCCGCTGTCGCCTGTGAGGCCTGTCATGGCAAAGGGTCGTGGCACTTTGCATCGCCTACCACGGAGTACTTCAAAGGTGAACCAGCAATAATCAATCCGGCGAAACTGACAAAAGGCGTTGCCGTTCAAATCTGCGGCTCCTGCCATAACCGAGGCAAGGCAACCAAACACAAAGGGGCGGGGTGGCCTGTGGGCTACGAGCCTGGAATGGCGCTTGAAGCCTTCTACAAGTCGACCTCTTATGCCGCCGGTGATAAAAAACATCTATACCCAAACGAGTTTTCCAAGGGCCACCATCAGCAATATATCGACTGGCAGAAATCCGGCCACCACCGCGAAGAGGTAACATGTACGTCTTGTCACTACACCCATGCCCACCACCTCGACAAGTCCATTACCTGGCAGATGGCAGAAGCATGGACGCCCTCGCCCTCACAAACCAAAAGAAGCTCCGGCCAACAATTATGTCTTAGCTGTCATCGGCAAGTCAGCAAAACCGCTGTCCATTCTATCCACACCTTTGGCAAGTGTGTAGGCTGCCATATGCCCCGTATTGCAAAAAGCGCGGAATCAGGAGATATTCACAGCCATGTGTTCGTTACGCTGCTGCCTAAAGATACGTTAAAAAACCCGGCCATTCCGAATTCCTGTCAGGCATGCCACAAGCACAAGGATGACGATTTGAATAAGCTTAACGAGCAGCTTGAAAAAAGGCAAAAGGCGACCCTGGAGGCAAAGATGTCTTCTCAAAAAGGAACCTATTAAAAGGGGAATACAATTTATGGATTATTTTTCCTGCCATCTTTCAAAATGAACCCATAAAACGGCGCCGATTTCAACACTTTTCTCTTCTCCGGACTTCAGTTTAAGCTTGAAATCGGCTTCGTTCAGGGCGGCAAATCCCCACCATCCGGGCTTCGGTGCAGCATAAGTAAACAGGCCGTTTCCGTCGGCCTTTATGGTTTGGGTGATCATGTAGTCTGTAGGTGCCTTGGCCTTTTTATCTTTGTTGTAATATTCCACCTCCACTTCGGCGAAGGGAACCGGTTCGCCGTTTAGCTTTACAACCCCCTGGAAAACATTTCCGGCATAAAGTCCGAATGGTCTTGCAAGCGGAACAATTTCGGTTTTAAGTCCCATCTCTTCATCCCATCCCTCATCATCTCCGAAGGCGGCCACCACTGTCTTGGTATAATGGATGATAAACACATCTTCAGCCGGCTCCCAATAAGGCTCAGGCTCCATATAAAAAATATAGACCCCCGGCCGCCTGATTCGATAATCGGCCTTCCAAGCAAAATGTCCCATCACCTTGGTAGGTTTCAAGCTTCCGATCAAATTTTGCCTTTTCCCATTTGTCCATACGGTAAACACTTTGGGTTTGACAAGCTCCATGCCAACCATTTCCATGGGGTGGCTGAAGGATAATTCCAGGCTTAACGTTCGGTTATCATTTTGCATAACCATGTTATCCGAAGGGATCAACATCCCGAAATGACCATAAGCCGTTCCTGTTATCGAAACAATAACGACGATCACCATCCATGTGCTAAGCGTTGTTTTCATTGCAAACCTCCCCAAATAACAAAACCACGATTAAGTGTATCTTCATGATACATTCATATCGTGGCTTAAAATATGTTTGTGATATACCTGTTCTATTCTAACTTGCAGATCCGAACTTCAGCCCGGAACTGTTTTTTCCATAACAGCCAAGCTGGCGGCTGTCAAGCGGAAATATCTGCGACAACAATTCGCGATTAATATGAAACGGTAAAAATTCGCACAGTGATCGCAATTTGAAGTTCGTTACGGCAACTATCCGGCTTATGGACAAAGGTTTTTGGGCTGTCTCCAATCTTTTCCAATCTAGAAGGTCGTCAAACCGTCCCTCCTTTTGTGCCTTCTTTATTCTTTTTTCAGCTATCTTCTGAATGCATCACATTGGCAACCAGCACCAGGTGAAGGGACTTCACATTTTTTGCCATATAGTCTTAAGAAAACTCTACAAAAAACGAAGAACGGCTTTCATCTTAGCAGGAGAAAAATGGGAAGCATATATAAGATAGTCTGTGGTCGAGCCGGTAAGCCTTCCAATTACAGGGAACATTGAAAAGAGCTCTTCTTTAAATGACTGGAAATCAGGGTAGTCACTATCCTGTGAAGGCTCATAGTCGTAATCCAGAGACAGGTCTCCAGCATTCATGTAAGCTCTGATGCCATACCTTTCAGGGGCTTTTTCCATTGCAGAACCTTTTAGGAGAGCAAATTGGGATACACCGACCGTGGTGATCTTTTCTGCATGCTCTTTGAGGAACCGGATTGTTTTCCCAAATTCCGAGCTCATTTCTCCTGGAAATCCGTGAATCAAGTGTATCTGCACGTGGACTTGGGCCTTGAACAGTGCCTCCATGATAGCTCCAAAGTAATGGGTACCGGTTCCTTTAACCATCCTATCCAAGGTGTGCTGCGAAGCCGACTCCATTCCAAAGCTGACAGCCCTGCAACCTGATTCAAAAAGTTTTACTGTAAAATTTTCGTCAGCAAATTTTTTCTCAAGCCTGGCATCAAAGCAGTAAGTAATATCCATGTTGGCTTTGATAAGGTGTTTTGAAAGCTGTTCTAGAAAAACCGGATCCAATACATCCACAGAAAAGAAAAAACGAGTCGCACCAACATCTTCTCGAAGATCTCTGATAACAGCCACCACATCAGTTGGATTCATCTTTCTATAATGTCTTTCCAAATACCCATATGCACAAAACGCACATTTGCGGTAATAACATCCCCGAGTAATATCCAGGCACAGAACAGGCTCGGGCAGGAGGTAATCATTTATCTCAGCCCATGAGTAATCCATTAAATGATCGGGGCTCTTGAACCACGTACCTGGCGCCTCCTTTAAATAGGCTTCTGTTGCATTAACAAAACTGTCCTTTTCTTCAAGGTCCGTGTTTGATCTTGAAAGATACTCAAAGAAGGCCTCTGCATCTCCCGGAATCACAAAGTCAACAAACTCTCCGAACCTTTGCCTGAGCACTTCTTTCAATGTGGAAGCACACGGCCCACCCAGTAACACAATAATCTCCTTGTTATTTCCCTTTGCAAGCCTTGCAAGCGTCAGCGCAGGAACAAGCTGAGAGCAATACACTGCGCTAATCCCAAGAACATCGGCATCTTCAATTAAATCCAGCCTCTCTTTAAAATAATTGAAATATGGATTGAGCAAAGGAGAAGAGAGAGCTTTTTTTATCTGTTCGGATCTCCTGATATCAACGGCCAGCCTGGCCGTAGCATAGCCAACCGTTGCCGGATAACAGGGCAGGGAAAAAATTTGAAAGGCCTTGTTTATGATCTTGTAGGCATGTGAATATTTCGAGATATCAAGAAAGAGTGACTTTAATTTTAATACCCCCATGGCCTTCAGGAGATCTTGGGTAAGATGGTACATCAAGCCGGACGTTTTCTCTAAATATCTTCTTAATTCCCCGAACAGCGGCCTAGCCTGAGCCTCGCTTACCCATTCCTGAATCGCCCCAGAGAAGACTAGATCAATAGCGTACCTGGCGAATCTTTGATTTTCATCCAGAAAGCGGAAATTGCATTTGTCACCCAGATAGAAACCCGCCGCTCCCTTTATCCTGGCAAGCGCAAGAGGCGGAGTTGTTGGATCAGCAGAAGGCGGATATACGAAAGACAACCTCAACATGCTAACTACCTGTTCCCTATCTTCAATTTATTTTCCTGAATATCTCAGACTGCCATGTAAGCTAAAGCCCCATTCTTTCACATTGAAGCTCCACACAACCATAGCAGCCGGCATTCTAATCGGCAATAAGTCCTGTAGCTTTGGTCCTCAAACCAGTCTACTCATAAGCTAAGGGCGGGCTGTTTGTTTAAGCTTTTTCAACAAGTCGCCTAAGGGCTGACCGCTTGGGGTGGTGGCTGCCGGATTGATTTTGAGTAATTCCGCCCAGGCTTCAATTGCTCCCCTGTGATCATTTAAATCATGAAGCAGCACAACACCTTTGTTGAATCGCGATATTTCGTGTTCGGGGTCTATTTCGATGGCCTTGTTGAACGCTTTGATGGCTTGTTCCGGTTGCCCGTTTCTGCGGTACATAACACCCAGATCTGTCTGTACATCGGCATTATCGGGTTTTAGTTCAAGGGATTTTTCATAAGCCCGGATCGCACTTTCAAAATTGTTGGCATCAAAATAAAGGTGTCCCAATTTTGTCCAGGCATCAACATTATCTGGATTGGAGGCAACCTCACGCTCAAGCGCCAGTATCTGCCTTGCCTGCTCTTCGGAAATGCTCTGTTCCTTAACAGGCTGCGCCGGCTGTTCGGGACCAGGAGCAGGAACACGTGGTATGGTTTTAAAGGCGCTAAAAACGACCCCTCCCACAAACCCGACACCAAGGGCAATGAATGCAACCAGCATCATGGTGCTCTTCCGCACATGGTCGTCTGTGCTATCAGACTTTTTTGACATAAAAGACACCTATCGATAAGTATCTACCAGAATAATGATTTCCACCGACCCGGTCAAGAAGTGATTTAAAAAGGTGAATTTAAGAGCAGGGTGGCTTTCAACCAACCACCCTGCAGTGCATGGAAAACAGGCGGGATTTAAAAACTTCAATCGATTTTCACCAGCCGCGGTGGCCCCTGTAAAAGCCTCTTGGCCCTCTGCCCATAAATCCCCTGCCGATGTTGGGATTGATCTTTTTCAGGCTCAAAATATGGTCCATTCGTTTTTGATCGAGTTGAGATCGAAGCTCGGATATCTCTGCCTGAAGCTTTTTAATCTTTTCGACATTCGGAGTTTCCTTGGCAAGTTCGCTTCTGAGTTCAAGCCGCTTCTGATAAATCTGGTTTCGCAGTGTTTCGGTCTCTTTCAGAAAAGCCGTTCGCTGATTCTCCAGGTCTTTAACTTCGTCTTCAGACAGTCCGTATCCTTGATATCCTGGACAATAACCTCGAGCGGCTCCCCGGGGGCCATAGCCGCGCATCATACTATACCCGGGACCCGGCCCATAGCCTTGCATCATACCATACCCGGAACCAGGTCCATAGCCCGGCCCTCGACCGTACATCCCCATTCCGCCCCAACCGGCGAAAGCTTCAAACCCAAATGCGATTAGCGCTATAATAGTTAATCCTGTTGTAAGTAAGAGAATGTTTCTTTTTTTCATGTTTTTTACTCCTTTCTGATAAAATATTTGATCAATAATCTTTTCTGAATCTTTTCTGCAATTTTAAAACAGTATGAGCAAGACACATGCCAGAGAGGACATCAAATAAAGCATCAATTTTTAGATAGTTGAATTCATTATATTATTTTTACAACAGAACCGAATTTCACAGGGTGTCAAATTATATTAACATTCCAACATTGTATCGTATGTATCCATGGAAGCGGAGCTACTGAGAGCAAAGTGGGTAATTTGTACTCACTTTCTTAAGATTGAAAACAAAATAAAATGTGTTAAAGTGTATTTGATTAGGTATAGGAAATAAATGGGGTGTACTCTTGGAATTATAATCGGAACTATAAGGGGTTTGGAAACCAGCACATGAATTTGCTGGGAGAAATTATTGGCGCATAGACATGGCCCATTTAAAGTCATATGCAAAAACAGATATCGGGAGGTGGAGAAAAAACAACGAAGACCACTACTTGATCATCGATGATGCCAGCAAAGGTTTTGATACGCATCGCTATGGCAGCATGTTTGTTGTGGCTGACGGAATGGGCGGTCATGCAGCCGGAGAAGTTGCCAGTAAAATGGCATGCAAGGAAATGACAAACTACTACTATCGTATCATCGATGGCCCCAGCGCACCTCCTTCTTCACAGACTCTGTTGAATAGAATAGAGGCTGTTATTCTTAAAGCCAATCGGAACATATACCTGCACGGGCAACGAAACAAAGAATACTATGGCATGGGAACAACCTTATCGGTCCTGGTATTATGGGGCAGCTTCGGTTTGATTGGCCATGTGGGAGACAGCAGGATCTATCGTCAAAGAGATCGGGGGCTTGAACAGCTGACGGTCGATCAAACAGAGGTGCAAGCATTGGTGGAAAAGGGATACCTTACGCCCGCACAGGCTGCCATCCATCCGTATCGAAACATCCTGTTGCAGGCCGTTGGGGTGTCCGAGGACCTGGAGGAAGTCTTTACGAGGATCGAAGCGGTAAAGCCAGGGGACGTTTATCTTTTATGCAGCGACGGACTGCACGACATGGTTTCCGATGAAGGTATTCAGCGGGTTCTCAATGACTATCCTGATCCACAACAGGCTTGTGAGCATCTTATTGAACTGGCGCTTAAATACGGCGGTAAAGACAACGTAACCACTGTTGTGGTGCAGGTACAACCTTCATAACCCTATGGGCAGGCAAGACAATGTTTCCGTGCATAAGAAAAGGTGATAAAAGATCTTGCACTGATGTATAATCACAAAACCAGCTTTATTACTCTTTACAGAAGGTGACGGTTTTTTTGAAGACCAACGGCTTTTTAACTTTTTGGCAGCACTTACCGGAATCCATAGAACCCGTAATCTTTCAAGTTGGTGGGTTTCGGCTTCAATACTACGGGCTTATGTATATTGTGGCGTTTCTTATCACCTATGGATTGGTTATCTATCGAATCAACCACGAAAAGAATCGCTTCCAGATTACCGGCGATCAGGTAAAAGACTTAACTGTAAGCATGATACTTGGACTGGTCATCGGCGCCCGACTGGGATATGTCATCTTTTACAACTTATCCTATTATACTCGCAATCCGCTTGAAATTTTTCTTCCTTTTCAATTTTCAAACGGTATTACCTTCACCGGCATCTCCGGCATGTCTTATCATGGCGGTCTGGCGGGCCTGGTTGTAGCAACCGTACTTTTTGTTCGAAAACATCGATTGGCCCTCTGGCAGATCGCCGACCTGTATTCACCGGTTGCTCCCCTGGGATACACCTTCGGAAGGCTTGGAAACTTCATCAACGGTGAACTTTACGGCAGGATAACAGCATCGCCCATCGGCATGTACTTTCCAATGGCTCCGGGCTCTGAACGAAGACATCCTTCCCAGCTTTACGAAGCCTTTTTCGAGGGCATCTTCCTGTTTGTTGTTTTGTGGCTGCTTAGAAAGAAAAGATTTCCGCAGGGTGCAATGCTGGCCTTTTATCTGGCAGGATATGGTACGGTACGATTTTTTATCGAATATTTTCGGGAGCCGAACGCGCATCTTGGCTTTGTTTTTCTTTCATTTACCATGGGACAGGTACTCTGCGGGCTGATGATTATTTGCGCTGTGTTGTTATACGGATATCTCAGGCTACACCCTTTTGAGCCGAATCAAGACCAGCGGTTATAAAGACGTTTTTTAACAGCAACTGTCGGGGAAAATGAAAAGCATCTCAATGAGCCGAATTTCACCAAAAATTGCTGGTCTTTTACGTTATATCAGCTTGTTAAACTCCTCAACGGCATGAGCATCTTTAAGCACCTCAAATATCGCGACTTGATGCCTGTTTTGAGCGGAGTATTGCTGACCGCAGCCTTTCCCAATATGGGGATTTCCTGGCTTGTTTGGTTCGCGCTGGTGCCGTTGTTGATATCCATAAGCGACCAGAGCCCAGGGAAAAGTTTCCGAATAGGATTTCTCTGTGGTATCGTTCATTATCTCAGCCTTATGTACTGGCTTGCTTACACAATGCACACCTACGGGCATCTTCCCTGGTTTTTGAGTATACCTGTTCTGTTTCTGCTAACCTGTTATCTGTCCCTTTATACAGGTGCATTTTCCGCCTCTGTAATTTTGCTTTGCAAGAAACCAACCGGTCTTTTTTTCATCATACCTGTTCTGTGGGTTTTTTTTGAATATCTTCGAACAGTTCTGCTTTCCGGATTGCCCTGGGAGCTGATCGGATACAGTCAACATAAAATTTTACCCATCATACAGATCTCTGATTTGTTCGGTGTTTACGGTGTCTCATTTCTGATTGCCCTCTCTAATGCCACCCTTTTCCTCGTATTTCTTTCGGCAACAGGAAAGCACTGGAACGGATTTTCGGTCTCCAAGCCGATAACCACTGCATCGGTTCTTCTCTTTGCCTGTGCTTTCTTAGCCGGATGGCTATATGGTACACGTCGAATTGCCTCCGTTGAAAGGTTGATGACAAGCGCCCCGAAGGTTCGGGTTGCAGTGGTTCAGGGAAATATTGATCAGGGAATCAAATGGAATCCGGACTTTCAGGACTCATCCGTCGAAAAATACTTGCGTCTTTCCCGAACAGCAGGCCGGAACCAGGTCGATCTTATTGTGTGGCCGGAGACGGCAACTCCATTTTATTTTTTGCATGATGCGGAATTGACAAGAAAGGTTTTTGAAGGAATTTTTTCCATCGGGGCCGATTTTTTAATCGGAAGCCCTTCCTACACTCAGCAAAAAAATCGGATCGCATACTATAACAGCGCCTACCTATTGCGTGCAGATGGTAAAATATATGGAAAATACAACAAGGTTCACCTGGTACCCTTCGGAGAATATGTCCCGTTCAAAAAATGGCTTCCCTTTCTTGGCAAGATGGTCTCCCAGGTGGGTGACTTCAAATCTGGGAAGCTCGGCCAAACAATTCCATGGAGAGCTCACAGGGTTGGACTGCTCATCTGTTTTGAGATTATTTTTCCCGGTTTATCACGGGCGGTGGTTAAAAATCAGGCTGCGTTGCTTGTGAATATAACAAACGATGCCTGGTTCGGTAAAACCAGCGCACCATACCAGCATTTTTCCATGGCGGTGTTTCGAGCAGTTGAAAACAGAAGATCGCTGGTGCGGTCGGCAAATACCGGAATCAGCGGTTTTGTCGATCCCATCGGAAGGGCTCTGGACGTCACAGCGCTGTTTAAAGATGAAATCCGCATCCGTTCGGTGCCCCTTATGAAAGCATCTACTTTCTATACCAGATTTGGAAATCTATTTGCATTCGCCTGCCTGGCAGCCACGGTTGTCGTGACAGCAATAAGAGTCATGACAAAGGGCAGGAGTTGAGAGGGGGCTTCCTCCGTTCGTAATTTTCCCTGTTTTTTACATCGTTCTTTCTGGTATTTCTGCAAATCCTTGACCGTTTTTGGAGCAATTTCCGATGAACGCCGAAAGAATTTTCATTTTCCGCATAATCGGCTTTTGAACCGTCTGATGCTTGCGGCCATTGGAAGTGTGTCCTGGGTTTCATCGAGAATCGGCTGTGGATTTCGATTAGGATTTGAATTTTCGATCGTTTGCATATAAAATAAGTATAAATTCACCAATTGGCGTTTAATCACATTTGTCGTTAAGAGAGGAGATAAGATGTCTGTCGAACTAAAACAAACGTTAAGTGACCTGAGTTCAAAACTAAATCAGATAAGAGGGTATCTTTGACATCCCTGCCAAGGAAAAAAGGCTGAAAGAGATCGAAGCGCTCCTTACCAAAGAAGAGTTCTGGAGCAATCCGGAAAAAAGCAAACCCATACTGAAAGAGCGTACGGCCATATCGGAGATAGTTGAGCGATACAATGCGCTCTGCAATGATCTGGAAGAATGTCAGATTCTCCTTGATATGGCCATAGAAGAGTCTGATGAAGAGTCAATTGAAGAGGTCTCTGAACAGGTAAAAGATCTTGAGAAAAAAATAAAACAATTCTCATTAGATCTTACACTGTCCGACAAGGATGACTCCAATAATGCCATTGTATCCATTAATGCGGGTGCGGGAGGTACCGAGGCGCAAGATTGGGCGGAGATGCTGTTTCGGATGTACTCCCGATGGGTTGAGAGAATGGGATACTCCCTGGAAATCATCGATTTACAGCCTGGAGACGAAGCTGGCATCAAGAGCGTAACGTTTACAGCAAGCGGCAAGCACGCTTATGGATATCTGAAGGCAGAAAAAGGGGTGCACCGACTGGTGCGGATTTCCCCCTTTAATGCCAGCGGCAAGCGCCATACCTCGTTTGCATCCGTATTCGTCTACCCGGAACTGGACAATGAAATCGTCATCGATATAGACGAAAATGATCTTCGAATCGACACTTTCAGGGCAAGCGGTGCTGGCGGCCAGCATGTGAACAAAACCAGCAGTGCGGTAAGGATAACCCATCTGCCCACCGGAATCGTCGTCCAATGCCAGCAAGAAAAATCCCAACACCGTAACAGGGATCTGGCAATGAAGGTGCTGAAAGCCAGACTATATGAGATGGAAAAACAAAAACAGGAGCAAAAACTCCAGCAGATCCATGAAAGCAAGGGTGAAATCGCCTGGGGCAACCAGATTCGTTCCTACGTTCTGCACCCCTACCAGATGGTAAAGGATCATAGGACTAATTTAGAGGTCGGCAATGTCAATGCCGTTTTGGACGGCGCACTCGATCCATTTATTGAAGAAGCCCTGCTTTCTGGGAAAGTATAAAATTTACAGGTTTTTCAGCAATTCGCGGTGAAATTCTTGCCATGAGCCGAATGGTTGTATTTTGAATGTTTCCTGAGAAGTTAAAAAAAGCGCTTCGATTTTACTTCATTACAGACGACAGTGCACCGAATCTGTCACCGCTCAATCAGGTTAAAACCGCTATCAGTGCTGGCGCTACTTTTGTTCAATATCGCAACAAATCCTTCTCATCTGAATTCATCAATGATGCTCAGGCGATAAGAGATCTTTGCAAATGTAACGGCGTGCCGTTTGTCATCAACGATAACATCCTGCTTGCCAAAGCAGTAGGTGCAGACGGGGTTCACCTTGGCCAGGAGGACGACCCGCCGTTGCTTGCAAGGAAAATACTCGGAGACAATGCCATTATCGGTATTTCCGTTTCAAATTTGAAAGAGCTTGCGAAAACCGATCTGACCGGTTGCGATTATATCGGAACCGGCCCTGTTTTTCTTACCAGGACAAAAACGGATGCAAAAAAACCCATCGGTCTTGAGGGGCTGGAGGCGGTTATCAGAGCGGTTTCTCTGCCTGTTGTTGCCATCGGTGCCATTGACGGCAACAATGCTTCAGCCTGCTTTAAGCATGGTGCTTCGGGAATTGCCGTCATAAGCTTTATTACAAGAGCAGCGAATCCGATTCAAAATGCGCTTATCCTTTCTGAAATCTGCGGCTGCCCGCCACGGCCCCATCTTGAACTGCCATGGAATGATGAATTTGCTCTTATCGACACCCTGTTGGAGCATACTCCTGCTAAGAATGCTGCCGAAAAGTATCTTAAGATCCCCCCGGGCGACGATGCCAGTTTGCTTAACAATCTTACCAACCCCGTCATCACCACCGACACTCACAAGGAAGGGGTTCACTTCATGCTGGATTGGCAAACCCCGCAGGAGGTGGGACAAAAGGCGGTGGCCATAACATTGAGCGATCTTGCAGCAAAGTACGCACAGCCGATCTGCCTGTTTGTCAACCTGTCTCTTCCAGAACATATAGGTAATCTTTTTGTCAAAACCCTTTATGACGGGATGGTATCTGCCCTGAATAAGTATAACTGTGCACTGGGTGGAGGGAATATCTCAAGAGGAACCGAGCTTTCCATAGATCTGTTTGCCGTCGGCCAGGGGCAAGAAAATCTTTTCCCTACTCGGGGAGCAGCAAAACCAGGAGACGGGCTGTATAGTACGGGCCCGTTAGGTCTTGCCCGCGCCGGGCTTCAATGCCTTTTAAAAAAAGACACCGGCTTTAAGCAATTGATTGAAAAATTTAAAATTCCTATCCCCCGGTTCGATGCGGCACGGGCGCTTGCCACATGGCGCGTTACATGCACAATGGACATAAGCGACGGTCTTGCCGGAGATGCAGGCCATATCGCTAGGGCCTCTCATGTAAGCATCGAATTTGACTTGAAACCCGATCAGTTTCACCCTGAGCTGATTACTTACTGTGAAAAATATCGCCTTTCTGCCGAAGAGATGATACTTGCCGGAGGAGAAGATTACGAACTTTTATTTGCGTGCAGACCGGAAGTATTTGAGGCCATTAAGAAAACGCTACCTGAAGCCATCCAGGTGGGAAAATGTGTTCCGTTTAGAGGCAGGTACCTTGTCAATCTACCACCGGGCATATCCTCTTTTCAGCATGGAGGCAGGTAGCTTAAAAAAGGACTCTGACTCATGAAGCTATCCCTAGGCGTTTGGAGGAGATCTGCCTCCTCGGCAAGCAGCCGTTCGATCTGCAAATTTTTTAAAATCTTTGATGTAAACTGCCTCCAGGCTTCAAGCCGGCAGCTTTAGAGCTCAACGGGGCGAGGATTGAAGTGAAACTTAAAAAGCAATAGTATAGAGGCCCGGTTACTGTTAAAGATATTTACCCAGGGCAACCATGTTAATCGTTGTAAGATTTTTCAGCTGCTTAAGCATGGGAATATCCAGGATTTTCTCCAAACATCCCGGTTCTATCTTCCAGGCAAAGTTCATTGCATTTTTGCTCTCTCTTCTTTTAGTTATCCTGATCGTCTACCACGAAGCATTGGTAACCCCGCTTAACAGTGACGCGCAGTTATTGTCTTATCGCAACAGGTTTGTGATTCAGCCGGGGATGTGGAAAAAATTTTGGATAAGCGGCTTTTTCGATGGTGCTCAAACCGGCACCGAATTTGTTCAAGTTTCAGGATACTACAGGCCCGTTACCAATATGCTGTTTTGGTTTATCTATCGCCTTTCGGCAGATGCTCCCTTTCTGTATAACCTTGCGCAGCAGTTGATTCACTGGCTGAATGCAGGATTGATATTTTTGATCGCCACATCCCTGTTTTCCGCGCCGTTTCTTGCAGCCGCTCTTAGTGCAGCGCTCTTTGCCATTCATCCCATCAACGCTTTTGCTGCCACAAATCCCGCCGCGCTTTCCGATGTGCTTTTTCTTTTTATGTATCTGTGTTCATTTTTAGTTTATTCCCGAACGATTTTATTCTTAAAGGGACGATCGTTTATGGCAGGAATTGCCGCTTCCTTGATTCTATTTACCCTTTCGGTATTAAGCAAGGAAATGGGGGTTACGCTTCCTGCCCTTTTAGTCCTGTTGCACCTGTACTGGTTTCAAACATCGAAAGTTCCCATCAAGCAGGCAATCTGGACGACACCGTTCTGGGCTGTGTGCTCTTTATATTTTGTTTGGCGGTTTTCAGTCCTTGAACTACCAGAACACAGCCTTGGATATACGGATGTCTATTCTCCGCTGGTTGTTTATTTGAATCTGTTTAAGCACCTGCCGATTTATCTGTCCCGAATACTGCTTCCCCACGGCGCAGATTATCCGGAACTTGTGCCAGCCTTCATAAACTTTGTGGATGAAAAGCTTACCTCCCCACTAATCTATCTTTCCCTTGCATTGTTATGCGTTCTTTTATTGTCTATTGTTATTCTACGAAATAGACATCCCTTCCAGGCGTTTCTCATCGCTTGGTTTCTGATCACCTTTTCTCCTGTACTGGCGGTTAACAAGATATCCGGCTCCCTCGGTTTGAATGTGATCATCGCCCAGGAACGCTGGGTTTATCTTCCGGGCATCGGACTCTTTTTGCTGCTTGGGCACATGGGATACCGTTTATATCATAGGACAAAATCAAACCAGCCGGCCCGGTGGATTATGGTTGCCGGTATTCTTATCCTTTATGCTCAGCTCGGGCACATGGCCGCCATCCATGCATCCAATGTTGAAAGCTGGTATGCCATACTGCGACAGTACTATCTGATTCCTGAAGAAAAATTGAGTCGGTTGGACCGCGTCAACAAACTAATCCTTTACTCAAACCTTGTTGCCCTGCCAATGGGGCATCAGGAAATCGCAGAGGCCCGGTCAAGACAGGCGGTTGATCTGGCCCCGGATTCTCCCATTGCCGCTCTTGCGCTGGCCAATGCCCTGGCTGCGGCAGGCAAATGGGATCAGGTGGTAAAGGAGCTCTCTGCGTGGATGTCACCCTCAAAGGACTGGATTCTTGAAAAGCATAAAACAAACTTTCGTGTCATCGACGATCTTCACCGCTCCCATGGAGCTATCGCCTACCTGCTTGGTCGCGCACTGGCCTACACGGGTAAAGGAAAACTGGCGGTTTCAGCGTTATGCAAAGCGCTTAATCGGCACGTAAACCGTCAGGCGATTGCAGCGGCCCTTCATGAGGTTTACGCTTTAAATGGCCCTTCACAATGCATCCATGCCGAAAACCCCACGGAGTGTGTCGCCGCTTTACCCGAACCGAACATCAAAGAGTGGGAAAAATTCCTGGATTCGAATCTATGTGAAACATGGCACGATCTTTTGGGTGAGCAGTTTTAAATGGTATGGACACTGAATTCCCGTAATCTGTAAGAGTTTCGAAAGCTTGCCAGGTGGTGTAAAATGTGCAGGGTGAATGAAAACGCGGGTATTTGTAGGAAGACGGCTGCCATGGCTCTGAAGAAGAAGATAGAGAGGAGATTTCTCAGAGTATGGAACTGATAGAGACCGTCGATGATATGCGCAGGTGGTGCGAGGGCCAGAGGGCCTTTGGAAAGACCATAGCATTGGTGCCCACGATGGGTTTCCTTCACAAAGGCCACCTTGAGTTGCTGAGGGTCGGCAGGTATCTCTCAGATGTCCTGACATTAAGCATCTTCGTCAATCCGACTCAGTTCGGCCCATCCGAGGACTGCGAGGCATATCCACGTGACCTTGAAGGAGACCTCTCAAAGGCCAGACACGCCGGCGTGGATTCAGTCTTTGTGCCGACAGTCAAGGAGATGTACCCGAGCGGCTATCAGACGACGATCAATGTCGAAAAACTCGCAGGACATCTTTGCGGGACTTCCCGCCCGGGACACTTCGAGGGGGTTGCCACCGTGGTGGCAAAGCTCTTCAACATCGTCAGGCCCCATCTGGCTGTATTCGGGAAGAAGGACTATCAGCAGCTGAAGGTTGTCAGGCGAATGGTTGAGGACCTCAACATGGACATCCAGATAGTCGGAGTGCCCACCGTGAGGGAGCCTGATGGGCTGGCCATGAGTTCACGGAACAGGTACCTTGGCCCCGAGGAGAGAAAATCAGCCACCTGCCTGAAGAAATCTCTCGATCTGGCGGACGAAATGATCAGCCGGGGGGAGACAGATCCACAGAAGATAAAGAGGGCTATGAAGGAGCTGATCCTGGCTCATTCCTTTACTCAAATCGACTACGTGAGTATCTGCGACCCGGCCACTCTGGAAGACGTCGACGTGATCCAGGGCAAGGTCCTGGTGGCAGTGGCCGTTAAAGTCGGCAGGGCAAGACTTATTGACAACTCACTTTTGGAGCCTTGAGCACAGCTCGGTGGACTATCTGAGCGCCAGTGTCGAAGAAAGGGGCAGCGTTTTCGGCAAGCGGTGCAGGCCCCTCAGGATAGACAATGCACCCTGGATAGCCGAAGAACTTCGTGAAGTCGTCCATTAGTTTCTTAAAATTGAATTTCTGCACAAATTTGGCAGAAAAATTACTACTTACATTGTAGCAAGTTTAGGAATAAGGAAAAGTTCTTTAATTTTCAAGCCACAGGAGATAACACGCATTCCAAGCTGAGTAACATAACGGAGTGGCCACATTTTCGGGTTTAACCACATGGATTGCGGTGCGGCTTAGATGCCCATAAATTGCTTCAAGATCTTTACGGTACTTAAAGACAATATCGGTGGCATATTCAGCCTGCATGATGCTCCAGTGGTATGTAAGGTTGAAGTTTTTAATGACCGGACAAAATTGTTCTGCAAAACGATCCAGACGCTTATGAATCAGAGATACCTTGATATTGTCGGCAATATCTTGAGCGGTATTAAAATCCTGTATGGAAATAAACAGGTTGTCGATGAGCTCATAGCCGATGTTGCGTTTTCGTAATTGAGCAGCCAGCCAGTTATGGCCGTTGAAATAGATTTGCAAACGGAACGGACACCAGCTCGGCACCCGGACATAACAGAGCCCTAGGAGTTCATCGATGAAATAGAAATAATAGTGAAGGCATTTACTCTGATCCGGTTTTAAGAATGTGCGATGGCTCTTTTTATCATGCCAGGGCTTGTAAGTGGCACAGGGCTCCATGGCCGAAAATATATGCACCATTCCGGGATGATCACCGCGTTTGGCAAGGATCTGTTTGATTCGTTGTTCTTTTCGGAAATTGTTCTTTTTGATAAATTCAATCTCCAAGCCGGCCTCTTTTGCAATTTTTTCGGCATTGGCACGAAGTTGATTCCGTAACGGTTCTGCAAAACGCGGGTAATCGAAAATACGGATACCGTTAATGTTTAAAAAGTTGTCATCCCTTTAACATAACAGAAACCCGGCAAGGTGCCCTGGATAATAATACGATCATAACAGGAAAGGATGCCTCGGATTTTATCACTATACCGATCTGTTAATAAATTCATCGTATCTGTCCTTGTTTTGAGATTTTTCAAAGACAGTGTACAGTTTTTCGTGGTTTGTTTCAAAACCTATCTTCAGATAGGGATGAATTTATTCATCCCTTGGCTGATAACAAGCCGGGATCATGGTCAATGTCAAGGGCGGCGCAGCCGTTTATCTCGGCCCTTGACGTTGACCATGATCACGGCTACCAGATCAACGTTGTGCTCTTAAATGCTATATCAATACATTACCAAACCTTACCTGTTTGGTTCCGGCTCGTCCGGGTTGGGAAATCAGCCAAAGAAACGGCACGTTTTTCTCCTTCGCTCAATATCTTGGCTGGGGTGGCGTCTGGGATAGTGGTAGCGCACTTATCAAGGACTATCTGTTTATAAGTAGCACCCTTTTTGGAAATCGTATCAACTCTAACATTTATATGAGGCCCCAATTGCCCCAGAATTCTATTGAACTCTTTGACGTATCCCTCCTTCACGACCTCCTCGAACAACGCGTCATGCTTCTTCGTAATATGAGCAGTGGTACCAATACTTTTGGTAACACTCGAAGCCCAAACCCTACCGGCCACATAAGCAGTAACGTCCTTCCTGGTTTTTTTGAGTATCTGCCTGTGCCGATATAGCATCAAGGCTTTCTCCAATTTGCCAATCTCTTCTACCGGATCTTTCTTCAACAGATCATCCTGCTGCTTTTCAAGAGCTGAAATCATATCATCGATTCCCTTGACACCACTTTCAGGAAGCGGGGTGCGGGGGTCAGTCTTCGTCTTCTCAATGAATTCCATCCCCCCTTTTTTTCTGCTCTCGCAAGCCTTCAGGAAATTTTGGATGACCACTAAATGCTCAGCTTTGTTTTCTTGGACAAGCCTGTAATATACAGAGTCCTCTTTGAAAAAGTTGGTCTGGACAGCTTCAAGTTTTTCCTTGTTTTTCTTTAAACTATCCCCCATGTCTTTGAGCTTTTTTTGGATGTCGTCCTCTAAGAATTTCCAGATTCTCCGGATCAAATTCAGGGCCTCATCAGATAGGACCTGTCGGCACAGAAGGCAGCGTTCTCCCTTTTGAGGATATGGCTCCGTTTCAGTAGGCTCACCTTCAGCTACGGCCAATTGTTTTGCGGCCTTAATGAACTGATACCACTCATCGCTCCCAACCTGTGTGAAATAATCGCACTTGAACTGGTCAACTCCCATCTTCTTAGCAAGCTCACTGACCTGAATAAATGATGTTATGACACCGCAGAGGTCATCAAAAAATTCATCTTTGAGCTGTTCTCCAACGGCCTCCAACTTCTCTTTCAGCCCTTTGAGGTCAGAGATCTTACTGTTATACGACTTCACCTTTTCATCGATATTAAGGGACTTCAAATAATTTGGGCGCTTTTCCTCATCCTCAGCCTTTTTCTCGTCCCCTTCCGAGATTGTCAGTGAAAGATTCCCCCGCGAGGATTTTATCCAAAATAGCTTGCTCCCAATATTTCAGGGATTTGGCCCATCGGATGATCTCGGGCAAAAGGCTTGACATAATATCCCCCTTTAGCAAGAAATCAAGGAAGTAAAGGATAAGAATCGATCCTTGGCTTTTCTATGTTAAGTAAATTTAGCCTTAAGTCGCGGGGTTGCCTTTTTCTAGTCCGCGGAGTATTTTGTAAGTTACATTTCTGCATTATTCTTTATCCCTCGGCGCACTGGCGACTCGGGAGTCGGCACGTGGTGTATCGAAGATCGTTTGGTATGGCCGACTGGTTTTCATTGCCTCTGCCATGGAGTCATTGCATTCCAGAATCACCCGTGTGGTGCGGCATTCCTCATATTTCTACTTGTCCTTCATTTTCACAATCCATATAACCCCGAGCAATGCCATATCGCTGCAAGTAGCTGAAGCTTTTGATTCCGAATATCAATTCCTTATTCTGGATTTGATAGCTTCTCATTTTCCACCGGTCACCACGGCGTTGAGAGTATCTTGCTCTTTGTACGCTGGTCCAAAACTTTGCTGCACGACTCCCAGTCGATCTTTTCAACATTCGCATAGCGTATTTCGAAAGGGTGAGATCTGGGCACTTCGTCGATAATCTTTTTGGCTTTTTCCTTTTCACCGAGTGCTACGGCGACCCAAACGTCTTCGAGGACATCAGGGATTTGGCCAAACAGGGCGTAAATATTCTGCAGGCGACTTGACAAGAGATCATGGACCCGGTCCTCTACTGAGTCCTTATATCTCATGTTATAAATCTCGACTGTATCGTGAATTTGGCCTATACGCTGGATACGGCCTTTTCGCTGTTCAAGGCGCGTTGGGTTCCATGGCAGGTCCAGGTTGATCAATCGGGCCAGTCGCTGGAGGTTCAGGCCCTCGGAGGCTGCATCCGTGCCTAACATCAAACGCAATCGGCCTCCCATGACCATCTGCTTCAATTCTTCACGAGATTTGAGCTCCCAGCGACCTCCATGCATGATCCCTGAAGTATTCGGGCCCGAATACAAAGCAATCGGTTCATCAGGCAATTCCTCGGTCAACTGCTCCGACAACCATTGAATTGAATCGCGATACTGGCTGAAAACAATGCATCCAAATTTCAGCCATCCTGAATCCACAAGCAGCTCTCGCACTCTTTCATATTTCGGATCGCGCTCCTGATTCGCCTCAAGCGCCGATACAAACCGTTCAAGCAAGCTTCGTTCTTCAGAGGTCAAATTCTTGGACAAATCGGCGGTGGCGTGGCTAACCTCGTTTCCCCCCAATAATTGCTCTTCATCTTCTTCTTCAAGCTCGATCGCGGTCCATGATTCCAGCATTTTCCTGGCCGTGTTCAGGCCCGCGTGCACTGAACTGCCCATCCTGCGCAACAGCAGTGTTTTCATGAAACCGGAGCCCCTCATTCGCTGTCCAAGTTTCTGACAGAACGCTTCTGCCAGTTCATACGCCTCCCTCAGGTAGGGGGGCAACAAAATGGCATCTCTTTCATCCTCTCCAAGGAGTATGACGCGAATCGGCTGCAAAAGGGGTTCATTGGTTTCGGGATCAATCTGATTCTCCAGTTGCTCACGGGTGCGGCGAACTATGCGGCGAATAAAGGGATTGTTTTCACGGATGAACCTGGGGAAGAGCCTTTTCAGTCTATCCCGATCAGGAGACCGCAAATGCGCGATCGCATCCCCGGGAACCACTGACAGTTCATCCGGAATTTCAAAACGCCGACGCATGATCTCAAAATCGTGGTGTTCCGATTTGGGTGGCAATGGGTTTCGCACCCATTCCCATATCTGATTTTCATCTTCCGGCAATTTAGAGCTTCCTGTTACTAATCGTAGGGCTTCTGGCGCATGCCGCCATTGGCTGTATATATTGCCCAGAACAGAATCATCGTCCCGGCTTAGAATATCCAGCAGATCCCAGGCCTCCACAGGACGGAGCTGGACGGGAGTGGCTGTAGCGAGTAGCAGGCTCCGGGTCCTCACCGCAATTTGATACATGAACCGCAAAGGATTATTGGGATCAGGTATCTCCCCATCGCGGTTCTCTCCCAGGTTGCGACGCCTGGCGTGGTGGGCCCCATCCAGTATGACACAGTCGTAATGCAAGCTCAGTAGATGTTCTGCTGACTCCGATCCGTGCGTAATCAGTCCCGATGATACAATCCCTATACGATGTGGGCACATTCGAATACCTTCCGGCCCCAGGGCCGGATATTGAATACCGCGCTCATCCACCCACTGCCGTCCGTTCCATACCGCGGAGGGCATGTCCAGCAAGTCACTCATCTCTCCCTGCCACTGCCACCTCAAGGTCTTCGGGCATATAACCAGGATCGGTCGTTCACCCGTCAGGGCGATCAACAGGGCCGAGATAGCCAGTTGCAACGTCTTGCCCAAACCCACCTGATCCGCCAGCACGAACCGAGCCCTGCCTCTCGGTCCGCTATGGGCATCAAAAACCAGTTTGACAAAATACTTCTGATGCTCCCATAGACCTACCTCTTTCCGATATAGCGGGGTTTCAACGACCACCGGAGCAGCATCCGGCAAGGCTTGCTCCCCCTGATCTTCCACCCACTCCTGTATGCTCCATGTTACTGAACGTTTTGAGAGCCTCTCCAGGTCTTGAATGACGAACTCGGCCAGGAGTACCGCATAGGGAGAACCCCAGAGTGAATCGAACTCCTCTTGTACCCATGCCACTGCCTCGGACGAGGAGTCTTCCCAGAGAAGCTCGTAATTCATCTGCCACGCAGGTCTGGACTCGTTGGTACTCCCCAGAAACGAAGTTTTCGATCCGTCCGAAAGCGTGATAACGCCCGCCTTCCCGTGTATCAGCCCGAAAGCTGATTCCGGAAGCACCCGCACCTGCAACTTTCCACCACGAAGAAACTCAAAGAGCCTCCTGAAGCGTTCACGAACCTTTTGCTCGTCTGACCCCTGCAGCAATTCTTCGGGGCGTGAGGCGCACCAGGAACGGCGGACGGCCATCTGGGCGGCCCTTGCGGTCTGAACATCACGCGTGTCAAGGTCTGAATTGCAGACCATGCGGATCTGGCCCTGGACCGATTCCAGCGCTTCCCCGGCTACCTCTAATAGCGACGAGGAAAAGTAGCCTGCAATACGGTCGTATGCCATGGCCTTATTGAGGCGTTCCTTTAAAAAACTCTGATCAAGTCTCTGTCGGCGGGATGAAAAACGTCGAATCATTATCAATATGGCGCGAAAACTCCTCAAAGGATTTAGGGAACGAATTTACAG
>JAFDFZ010000209.1 GCA_019309565.1 Deltaproteobacteria bacterium | reverse complement strand
CTTTACCCCGTAGTTTCATAAGTCACATAGCAAAATGGCTTGTACGCTTGATTTATCAGTAACAGACAACTGTGCCTTTTGGATTGTTTTAAAACAACGGGGTTTAGTTCACTTTAGCTCACTTTAAACTTTAGTTCACTATAAACGCTTATCAAAAGCATGCAATTCAATAACGACAACAAATTGTCGATATGATGTTGTTAAGCGCCTAAGACTCTAAACCCCGTAGTCGGCTGCACCCACGTCTGCACTTACTGCTACGCAAGACGGTTCGCGAAACGCCAGGGCAGGGATAGCTGCTGCTACGGTTTTTTCCCGCACCCGCACCTTGAGAGGCTGGAAAAGTTGAACCCGAGGCAGAAGCCCAAGAAAATCTTCATCGATTCCATGTGGGACTGAAACTGCAAGGACGTCAAGAAGGATTGGCTCTTGGAAATCCTGGAAAAGATCCGGGAATGCCCGCAGCACACCTTCCAGATCCTGTCCAAGAGGCCTGCGGGATATTCGAGGTTCAAGTAACCCCAAGAACGTATGGCTCGGCACTTCGATTGCCACCAACGCTGACCTGTATCGAATCCATGATCTTGTTAAAGCCGTCCCAGAAAATCTGAGGTTCGTTTCCATCGAGCCGATCCATGAGGATCTGGATTTCTGGTTCGGGAAGAAAGGTATCGGCTGGATTATCATCGGGGCCGAGACCGGCAACAGGAAAGGCAAGATCGTCTCGGAAAAGTTATGGATTCAGCGGATAATCGACAACGGCAGGGTCGAGAGCATCCCGGTCTTCGTCAAGGAGAACGCTAGGTGGCCGGAGGATATATATGAGTTTCCGATTTATCAAAGTCCTGGAATGTTCCAGGATAATCAATGCCCGAAACGGGGTGCCTTGGCTCTTCCATGACCACATTCTACATCTTGTGGCCGGTTGAGTAAACTGCATACCCACTATTAAAAATAAAGGTTAGTGATGATCTGGCAGAAAATTTTTGATAGGCAAAAAATAGGACCAATTGGGGCGTCCAGGGGTGCGGAGGTGAGCATAAATTTTCACCCTAGTCTGCCTGCCAATGATTTCTCTGACCAGATTTTCATGACATCTCTCTTAAATAAATCAACCAAAAGGAGGTACAACTATGACAAAAATACCCTGGCAAATGCCATTTTTACTAAAGATAGTGAGGTTCGCCTCTCATGGATCACTCGCCAAGCATTAAATCTGTTGATTTTGATTGCAGGCGAAATAAGAAAAAAATTGACAAGCCCCAAAATGATTCAAAAAAGCGACTTTTGCTTGGATTCGGTGCTGCTGGGACCGCATTCGAAATCCTTCTCTGTGTTGGTGCTAAAGTGATAAAATTATCAGATTTTCAGATTGGAATTTTTGCTGTATCGATGCTTGTTATAATTATGCTTATCCTTATCACCTGGGAACCAAAAAGTGAGGAATATTTCCTTAAAGTAAAAAATCTTTTGCCTTGGCAAAAGTAAATAATAAGCGATAGAAATAGTTATTGGATGAAGATAAACCGGGTTTCCCCGGTTTTTTTGTGCCCTAAATTATACCTGCCCTTTTACTCGACATTTCTGATTCACTTATGCTGTAACATATTAATAATAATTCAAATTACAAACAATTAGACTCGCATATAATTCCTATCATAAGTCTGAGGTGATCTGAATCCACCCCGATGATGTCCCCTCCGTCGAAGAACTTTACGAAATAATCCTCAGCCGACCCTCTCTTCCGCTCCCCGGATTCGATCAATTGAACGATGAATATTATAGGTGGAAGGCCGAAAAGCTGCACCGCTACCTTGAGGATCGTGCCGACCGCCTGGACGAAACCTGCATGCTCTGCGAAAAAAAATCAGCCCGCCGTTCCCATACCCGCTTCTCTTACGACACCCCATGGGACGATGAGCCCCAGGACAAACTGTTCTGCTCCGACGACTGCGCCGACACTTACATGTATGAGGAACCGTGGGTGTATTTCTGGTGCGAGCCCTGCGAGAGGGAGATCTGCGAACAGAATCCCCTGAACGGCTGGCACATCCAGTACCGAGACTACGGCTACGAGCGAGTGTGCCTGAGCTGTTACAAGGACCTGATCTTAGAGAACGGCGTGGAGCGGGACAAGCTGGAATCCGGCCACATTCCCGGCATGTTCTTCGACTGGGGCAACACCTAGGCCAAGGAGGCCGGTTACCTTGAGCTCCCGGAATTCAGCAACTACAAGATCGTTCCCGAGACGACGAGCACGTTCAGGAAGAAGGCCCTTGAGCTGATGGACCAGGACAGGAAGGTCGTAATCGGATACGAAAAACTTGCCATAGATGGATCAGAGGGATACGTGACGATGATGGTTAAACACAATAACCAAGATTCCCCTTTATTTAACTTACCGTATATTCCCTCCACGGAATAGCCTGCAGGGGAACATTTGCCAAAAAACTGGAAATATCTTTCCTCCCATAATAGGTTGGCACTCCCCTGTGATCTTGAGCCATCAGAACAACAGGCATCCCTGGGAATAATGTCTGAAAATTCCCCATGGCCCGATTGGCCTGAAATTTATTATCAATCACCGCCTTCTTAACGATAATCACCGCGAATTTTACACCCTGCTCCTTGATTACAGCTCCCTGAAATCTCATCGATAATCCTCCTATGACGTTGGATTTATTTCTTGTCCTTTGGTGGACAAGGATCATTTCCATGGCTGTCTGTTTTTGAGATTTTCCCGTCCCTGTTGTGGATTATCAATTCAGAATGCTGTTTGCGGCTTATCTCTCTGGCGCGGTCGATAGCATCCTGTTTTCGACCGAAATGGCCGGAGGATCTTGATGCTCCACCTTTCTTGATATTCCAGCCGCCATCTGATTGTGGAACCACGTGATGTGTCTTTCTTGCCATAATCTTTTCCTCCATGAGAAAAATTTAATAAATTCCGATCAATCGCTTTATCATATGAACACTTCCTTAAAGTTGACGCCCAAGTCATTTTGTGCGAAACTCACACGTGATCAACTGGGAGTCCAGATTGAATTGATTCGGATTCCGAGGCTCGATGCCCTTTTTTCGGCTGCTTCCCTGGCTCCTTTAGGAACCACAACATGGAATTCACCACCTGATTTGCTCGCGGCATTGGCGAATAAAGTCCACTGACTGATGGTATGGTCATCTGATACGGTTCCGGCTGTTTCTGCTTCTAAAATTACAATTTTGCCGTTTTTTCGGGCCGTTAGGTCGGGAATATGATTCCTTTTGGCACCTTGAATTGTAGCGGGTTGTGATTTCCCCTGGATGTCGGCTCTGATTTCTCTGTAACCTTGGTTTTCGAAATGACGTACCATCATCGCTATTAATTTTTGATGCTCTTGTGATTCTGATTGAGTCCGTGCCATGAGATACTCCTTATATCCGGTTTTTGTGCTTTCATATTGTACTGCCGGTTAATCTGAAAATTTGCCAAACTCATGGCAATTTTTTTTGCAGCCCGGCTTATTATATTAGGAGCTACTGATGGGAAGAGATAAAGTGCTCGATCTGCTTGAGGCTGCTGACTGGAAGGATATCATCCTGAAATTGACCCGTTATGCTCTTTGGAAGGCATCCAGATATACATGGAGGTCGGGAAATCCGAGGCAGCTTATCGGCGGTAAAACTCCAGAGGATATTGCTCTTGAAGCTGTCGAAAAGGTGTGGTCCGGGGTACGCGCATGGAACCCGGATAAGCATCCAGACCTTCTCAGGCATCTCATGGGAATCGTTGACAGCGATCTGAATCACCTCATTCATTCTTTGGAATTCAAAAAAACTTACAATATCCCAGACTCTGCGATAATTGATGAAGCGGATAAAAAAGGAAATGCCGAAGAAGAGATGATCTCCAGGGAGTCGGCTGAATATGAGGAGCAGGTTAAGACAAAATTCTACGAGATGGTAAAAGGAGATGAAGATCTTGAAATGCTTCTTATTTGTTTCGAGGAGGGAATTGAAAAAGCTGAAGAGATAGCCGCCGAGACGAAATGGGATAAACAGAAAGTATACAATCTGAAAAGGAAGCTTTCACGGAAGATCGCCCGGTTTAGCAAGGACATTCAATCCAGACATAACAGAATGGAGACATAATGGCTAAGAGAAAGGACAGTAAGTGTTTCACGGAGAGCCTTACTGAATTCTTAAGTGATCCGGCGGGGCTCAGCCAGGAGGAGATAGTTTCCGAGCTTCAAGACCAGGGCATCGACACTGATGATCTGGAAAAGCGGGTAATGGAAATTGTCAAAAAAGGGGCAGAAAAACGGAGATTGGCTTGGCGCGAAACAGCAAGGAGAAGACGAGAGGAAATTGAGAAAATATTCCAATCAGCTCAGATTTCATCAATGCCATCCAATATTATGAACAAAATAAAGGAAATCCTGCGAGGTGATTTTGGTCCAGAAGCCTTTTCCCATGCTGAAACCTTTTTCCGCAAGAAAGAGGGAGTGTCCGAAAAAGATCTCGTGAGTTTGATTGAGGATTTAGAGCATTTAAATCTCTTGGAAGGTACTGACAAAGATAAAGAATAACCTAACGATAATGGTCGCTTACAGAACATCAACTTCCAGAGCGAAAGAAATCATCGAGGAGCTTCAGATCAGGCATCCGTCCGAGATCTGTATCCGTGATATCGCCATGGCGCAGGGCGCATATGTGAAAGAAAGCCTCCTTGAAAGTTCAGAAGGCAGGCTTGTTAGAAAGGGAAGAAAAGGAATAATAACGGTAAACAGCAGGATTCCAGAGTCTGGACGCAAGAGATTTGCTATTGCGCATGAACTGGGTCATTTTGAACTGCACAACGAATCCCAGCTCATCATCTGTGACGAGGGGGATATGTACGTATGGCATGAGTCAAGAGAACAGGAACTTGAGGCTAATGAATTTGCTTCGAATATCCTGATGCCCGAGGAGATTTTCAAGCCCCTCATCAAGGGCCAGCTTCCCAATATGGAATCAATCAAAAAATTGGCGGAGGAGTTCAGGACCAGTCTCACGGCTACGGCTTTGCAATATGTGAAATTTTCTCATGAGCCTTGTGCTGTCGTCATCTGCAAAGACAGCTATATCAAATGGTACAAGAAATCCGGGTGTTTCGATTTTCATGTCAGGGTTAATGAAAAATTAAGCCCGAATACCAACGCCTTCGATTATTATGAAGATGATTTCCTGCCTTCAGAGCCGGATACTGTTCCAGCCGATGCCTGGATAGCTGGCACCGAAGATCTGGATGGTTGGATTACGGAACATTCCATAGCTCTCAAAAGCTACGGAGTGGTTCTTTCTCTGTTATGGATTAATGAGAAGATACGCACCCCATTCCGGCGGGATGATGATTATGACGATGGACCGAAGTTCGATTTAACAAATCCATTTACACCCGATGGCAAGAGATGGCTTTGGTAAATACATCCCATATGAGCTCATCAAATCGGTCATTTTGCGACAGCTCAATTATCCAGAAACATAAATTACCTGTAATGTGTCAAGAAGAATCCGAACAAAATCATGAAACGAGGGTAACACTTTCAGTCCCTGGTTTCTGGTTCAGGAATGACTCCAACAACTCCCAAACCTGCTCTTTTTGCC
>JAFDFZ010000208.1 GCA_019309565.1 Deltaproteobacteria bacterium | reverse complement strand
TTTCGAATCCTCAACGGGAATGCAATGTTATCAAATACCGTCATGTGGGGCCATACCGCATAGGACTGAAAAACCATGCCCATATCGCGTTTTTGGGGAGGTATATTGATTTTTTGCTCGGAGTCGAAGATAAGCTGATCTCCGATCCAGATTCTTCCGCTGTCTGCGTTTTCAAAACCGGCCACACATCGCAGGGTGGTGGTCTTTCCGCAGCCTGATGGCCCGAGCAGGGTGATGATTTTTCCATCTGGAATATGAATATCAACCCCGTCTACGGCCGACACGTTTCCAAATCGTTTGACAAGCTGTTCTATTCTAACATCCGGCATGGATTGAGGGCCTCCTTATCATTTTTATTTTACCACCTCCGTTATCCGAACCTTGAAAACACGCGAAAATATAAACAAGGTGGCTGCTGTGATAAAAAGCTGCATCGCACCGATCGCCGCAAGGTTGGGAAACATCCCGTCGTGCCAGAGGTCGAACATGGTAACGCTGAGCACCTCGCTGCCACTGGAATATAAGAGGATGGAGCAACTTAACTCGCGAATAAATGTCACATACAGCAGAATATATGCAGCCACAAGCCCCGGTTTAAGCAACGGCAAAGAGATGCTGAAAAATGTTCGGATCCAGGATGCACCGGATATGTTGGCAGACTCTTCAAGCCCTTTATCGATCTGCCTGAGCGTGCTTTCAATGGATCGCAGGCTGTAAGGAAGGAACCTGGAGACATATGCGACCATCAAAATCCATATTGTCCCGTAAATGGGGATGGGGGCATTCAGCCACGCCCACATGTAAGCCACCCCCAGGATAAGCCCCGGCACCGCCACCGGGAGAGTTGCCACCGTGTCCAGGAAATCCTTTCCGATCGCCTTGGTCCTCACCACCACCCATGCGATCACTGCGGTTATGACCACAGCCACCGCAGCGCCTACGATGGAAAGGAAAAGGGAGTTCATAACCGCAGTCCAGGTGGTGGGATACTCAAACAGAATGTATTTCCAATTTTCAAGGGTCAGATACTTCAGTTTGGGATGGATGCTCCAGAATCTGAAAAAAGAAATGGCTACAAAGGTTCCAAAGGGCAGAATGACAGCCAGTATGATATAGCCAAGTAAATATCCAAGGGTCAGATACCGCCACTTCCCAAGCTGCACCACATGGGGCCTGAAGCTTTTGCCTGCAACGGTTACAAACTCCCGTCGCTTGATAAACCGGTTTCTTAATATTACCATCCCTCCGGTGAACAGAAGCATCACCATGGATACGGTGGCGGCCATGGAATAGTCCTGCGGATATTCCTGGAGCAGGTAAAAGATGCGGGTGGTCAGCACAAACCATCGCTGGTTGAGTCCTAAAACACTGGGAATTCCGAATTGCTCGGCTGCTGCAACAAAAATAAGAATAGCCGAGGCAAAAATTCCGGGGGCCATCAGCGGCAGAGTGATTCGAATCATGGTCTGAAATTTGTTGGCCCCTGAACTCAGAGCGGCCTCTTCCAGGGTTGGATCCATATTCCGAAGCGTACCGGATACGATGAGAAATGCATAGGGCGAATAGTAAAGACCCATCACCCAGATCATCCCCCAGGGAGAAAACACCTCAAAGGGTCGAATACCGAATATGGCGTCAAACCATCCATTGATAAGTCCGTAATCCGCCGAAGCCAGACCCGTCCAGGCCAGGGCACCGATGAAAGGGGAGAGAAAAAATGGCACAATCATGGGAATCTCAAGTTTAGAAACCCATGGCGTATCGGTTCGGACAACGATCCATCCCATGCTAACCCCAAAGAAAACGCCAAGCACTGTGCCCCCGACAGAAATCCACAATGTATGACCCAGGGCCTCCCAGAACCAGTCGCCTGCAAACATCTTCACATAATTGTTTAAAGAAAGTGGAGAAGGCTCACCCGGAGGCGCTGATTTAAAGGTGCCGTAAACCATGATGGACAACGGATAGATAACCGTTACAAAAATCATGGCGGCAATCACCATCACAAGTATGGAATCTCTGCGAGACAACAGTCGTAAGTATGGAATAATCCGTTTCATCGGTATTCAACCTTGATGGGTCCTGTCACACATCCACGGTTAAGGATATGTGCGGCAATTTTCGGTAAATCGGCTTTGATGCCAAAAATAGCGGTGATTTTATTATCAAGTTTCGCACCCTAATTTACCGTAACATAGCCAACGGATCTTAAGTCGAATAAGGCTTTTCCAAGGATTTAAGGGTGCGAAACTTGAAACCATCGCTCTTAGCTTCTGGCCTTCTTTTTGGCCTCCCCAAAGACTTTGTCAAACTTCTCCAGCAAGGCCGTTCGATCCTTATCCATTTGGTAATAATCGATCTTGATGATGTTCAGCTCATCATAACCCGGTAGATATTTCCATTTGATCCCGCCTGTCTTGCGACCGGTATTGCTGTAACCACCCTTCTGAAAAGCCTGGCATCCCTCCGAGGACAAAAAGAAATTATACAGAAGCTTGGCCGCATTTGGATGAGGAGCCTCCTTGATAATAGCCGCCGGTCCCGGGCCCACTGCAACCCCGTCTTCAGGCCAATGAGCCTTTATGGGGGTTTTTTTCACCATGTTCTTATTGATCCGGTAATCAAGCTGCTCGAGAGACAGGGGATATTTCCCGGCAAGCATCTCCTTATCCATGGCCCCATGGCTTGTGAAGGTGCCAGCATCTGCCTCGCCATAGGCACGGAACCACTCCCAGGCGGTCTCACCATATTTATGTACCAGCGAATAGAGCCATGTCATGGCATTTGCACTTCCGTGAGGGTCGCCGATGGCAATTTTACCGAACCATTTCTTATCTCTTGCAAGCTCTGCACCCTGAGCATACGAGCGAGGGGCCTCGGCATCGCTTACAATATCGGAGTTCCACGCAATGGCCATTGTGGTGAAGCGTACGGGGGCAAAATGCTCCGGATCTGTCCAGTCTTCCCGGTAGTACTTTGCCTGCGGGGATGCATAGGTCATGAATCTTCCCTGATCCCTTAAGGTAAGGAATGCTCCGTACAGAGAGGTATGGAACACATCACAGATGTATTTTTTTGCCCGCCACTCGGTATCAAGCCGTGTGTGGCATTTTACACTGCCCGCACGGAAAACATTGCACTTAACGCCCGGATATTTTTTCATAAATGCCTTTGCCAGAGCGCTTCCTGCCTGGGTTGAAGAGGACTGATAAAGGGTGACCTCTTTTTCCTTTTTGGCTGCAGCATACAGCTTTTCCTGTTCGGCCAGCGTAGCCTCGTCCATGGGCTCTATGGCTGCTTCTGCAATCAGAGCATCAAAGGGATTGACCCCCAGCATGGCCGCGCCACCCATCACACCGGCTGCTTTCAAAAAGTGACGTCTGTTTAAATCGAAACGATATCGTTTCTCCATAATATCCTCCTTTTCGCCTAGCATGTTAACACCATCTCCGGCCTTTTACAGATAAATGCTGCGGCAAGACCGGAATTGTTGACCTGTTTAAACCAAGTCAAGAACCGGCTGGTTACTGCCTTGGAATACTACCCTGATTGTACCCAAAGAAAGCGAATCAAACTCCAATAGTTCATAATACAGAATGGGGTCGCAATCTCGATGATCCATTCACTGAGCGGTTAGTGGACTTTTTTGTTACCCTGTTTGCCATTATTTATAGCGCCTTATTTTCCCATAAGGAATTGAAGACCCTGCAAGCCCGCAAAGCGGGATCTTCGCCTTGTTGGGTCGTAGCTTATGTCGAAGCCCAATTGCTTCAACAAGCTTAAGGGGAATGCGCTATCTGTTTCGGTTCAAATGCTACGTATCAATTTCGCTATTAAAAAAATGGACTGCCACAGGTGAAATTCATTTCTGTAACCAAGAAGATGTTCTAAAGAAACCTTCCATTTATAAATGTTTCTTAGCGTTGTGACGGGAAGGTGTCAAGAGATTATTTGCAACGTATATTTGTAAATATTACAAGGTATTAATTCCGAACTCATTGAGTGCCGGCATGTCATATGTTATGATAAATTTTTCAGTAAACGACTTTCAAGGAGAAAATGAGATGTATCTGGTTACTGCGGATGAAATGAGAGAAATGGACAGGGAAACCATTGAGACCTTCGGTCTGCCGGGGAGAATTTTGATGGAAAACGCCGGCAGACTGGCCGCCCGGGTTCTGATGAATACATTCCGCGGGTTATCGGGACGTCGGGTTGGAGTTGTCGCAGGAAGGGGAAACAATGGTGGAGACGGCTTTGTGGTGGCCCGGTATTTAAAACAAAAAGACATTCCGGTGACCGTTTATCTTCTCTGCCCGCGGGATAAAGTTCAGGGCGATGCGGCGGCAAATTTAAAGCTTCTTTCACCCATGGCCGTTCCGGTTATCGAAATAACGGATAGCTCGGATTTTCAAGCACGCCAAAACGAAATGCAAACCATGGATCTATGGGTTGACGCCATTCTTGGAACGGGCCTTAAATCGGATGTGAAAGGGTTTTTCAAAGAAGTGATCGAGTTTTTAAACAGTACCAACAAACCAATCTTCTCGGTGGACATCCCTTCCGGGCTCGATTCCGATACGGGGCAGGTTCGCGGATTGTGTATTCGCTCCCATACTACAGCGACCTTTGCTTTCCCCAAGATCGGCCATATCCTGTACCCGGGGGCGGCTTATACGGGCAGGCTTGAGATCGTGGATATCGGCATCCCTGCTCATATCGCTGAATCGGTGAAACCGGCCCAGTATCTGTTGACCACGGATCGAGTCAAATCATATCTTATGCCAAGAAAACCCGATGCCCA
>JAFDFZ010000207.1 GCA_019309565.1 Deltaproteobacteria bacterium | reverse complement strand
TTTTTAAAATGAAAGAGCGAAGCGATACCTTAACTTTAGGCACTTTAGGCACTTTAGATCACTTACAACTGGGTTCTTATTTCAACTGCCCCGAAGGGGCCACTTTTTCCGAGCAAACTCTCGGGAAAAGCGTAGGCGGTCAAAACCCTTATCTGTCAACTTTCAGGATTGAGAAAATGGGATCCATTTTAGTGATCGAGGATGAACGGGTAGTTTTGAATGTTATTGAAACGGCATTAACCCAATTCGGGCATCGAGTCGAGGTGGCCGAAGATGGCAGGGAAGGAATCAGGAAGTTTGAAGAAGGCAGATTTGACGTGGTTATCACCGATCTTATCATGCCGAATGTGGATGGCAATGCCGTGGTACGCCATATTCGAAATTCAAAAAGAAAATGGACTCCCATTATCGGAATGTCCGGCACCCCGTGGCTTGTGAACAAAAGCGGTGTGGACAAAATACTGACGAAGCCTTTTCCTTTGAAAAGATTGCTGGATGCCATCGAACATTTATCTGCTGCCACGATTAACTAGTTTTCATCCATAAATGGTTTTTTTTCGTTGTGCGGCGTTCTCAGCGGGTTTTCGGCTGCGGCGTACGATTTTGAAAAAGGGCTCGTAAACAAAGAGCAGGCAATCTTTCACCTGTTTTTTTTCTGACGCTTTACGGAATCCACCACATTGCTCAGGATCGTGTCTAGATCCGTTTTGGGTTCAAATCCGATGAGTTTCTTGATTTTTTCGATACTGGGAACCCTTCGATGCATGTCTTCGAAATCCTTTACAAACGCTTTCTCATACGGAACGAGTTGAATGGTGGAAGAAGATCCGGTCAAATCGATTACTCTTTTGGCAAGATCCATTATGGTGATTTCCTCTGTCCCCCCGATGTTGTAAACCTCACCTGCCGCAGCATCGGCTTCCATAAGTGCCATTAAAGCCTCAACCACATCCTTTACATAGGTGAACGTTCGACTCTGTGTCCCATCTCCGTAAACCGTAAGGGGTTTGTTGTCCAACGCCTGCTCAACAAACCTGGGTACCACCATACCGTAAGCACCGGTCTGCCTGGGGCCTACGGTGTTAAAGAGCCTTACGATGGTAACCCACAGTCCCTTGTTTCGAAAATATGCCAGGGCGGTGAATTCATCCATCAGTTTGGAGGCTGCGTAACTCCAGCGAAATTTGCTGGAAGGCCCATAGACGATGTTATCGGTTTCAACCAGCGGTGCGTGAAGATGTTTGCCGTATACTTCAGAGGAAGATGCGATGAGCGCCTTTTTTTTGAATTTCGTACACAACTCCAGTACTTTCTCTGTACCCTGTATGTTGATTTTGATGGATTCCAGGGGATTGTCTAAAATATACTGAACACCGACCGCCGCTGCCAGATGGTATACCATGTCGCAGATTCCGATCAGTTCAAGCATTGCTTCATGATTCAGGATCGATTCTCTTTGAAAAAAAATGCGTTTCTTGTAACGGTTGTTATTTTGATAGGGGGCGATGTTATCTAACGAACCGGTTGAAAGGTCGTCGATAATATAAACCTCATCTCCCTTTTCCAGATGAGCTTCAACCAGATGGGATCCAATAAAACCGGCACCACCGGTTATTAATATTCTCATAATCCTAATCCTTCATCCTTCCCGGTTAAAGACCTTTGTAAAAATCCCTTTTGGTCCAATTTCTTCCTTAAAGGGGCCGGCTATAAAAAAGCCAATGGGGTCCGGAAAATTGTATTATGCGCTTAACGACATCATATCGACAATTTGTTGTCGTTATCGAATAACATGCTGTGTTCATAGAGAAAAATAGTGAACTAAAGTTTGAAGTGAGCTTAAGTGAAGATACCTTAACTTTAGGCACTTTAGATCACTTTAGATCACTTACAACTGGGTTTTTATTTCAACTGCCCCGAAGGGGCCACTTTTTCCGAGCGAAGTCTCGGGAAAAGCGTAGAACTTTAAAGCGGGTTTTTAGGAAATCCCAAATCTCGCTACATTCTATTATAGCATTCTATGCTTTAATGCAACTTCCATTTACATACAAGAGCTATTTGCTTGACACTGCCGGATATCGGTTCTATAATCTTTAAAATAAAGGATTTGCACCAATTGAGCTTCGCCCCGGTTTTCAGCCCGCAGGGCTTCCCGGCTGTAAGGCAGGACAAACGCCACGGAGGAAATAGAAGAAGATCCTTTCCTTTGAGGGTACGGCAGGTAAAGGATTTTACACAAAACGCCTGGCATGGGGCTGTGATATTGAATGTCGCTTGAACAACATGGATGCGATAAGGATAAGTCGGCCGGGTCAGGCAAAATTGAAGCGATCAAACGGCTTAAGGAGGAATAATGTCCGAAAAAGAAAAGCGTATTTTTAATTGTGAGACCTGCGGCAACGAACTGGAAATGCAAACGAACCCGAAAGAGGTGCCGGAGTGTTGCGGCAAACCCATGAAAGCAAAACCAACAGAGCCACTGCCCGTTTGCGAGGTGTCAACTACAGCCGAACATGCAAGACTGGATGATGATTTTGGTGAAGCCTGTGATGACGGAAGAGCCGGAAAAGTTTGATTTGAGCTGTTCGTATCGTTACAAAAGGGGCTCATGCAGAAAGATGAGCCTTTTTTTATTCCCTCAAATCCGGTTTATACTGCTGATTCTCATGCCAATGAAGGCTTGCAATAAATAATACAGCTTTCTGAAGCAACTTACTTTTTTTCGGAGGTCGGACCATGAAATGGAAGAATACATACCATACAAATTCTATGGATGATGACCCCCGCGAAGATTTGCTGGATGAAACAGATTATCCACTTTGGGAAAAACGAAAGAAATCTTCTCTAAAAGAAAGCCTTTTGAAGAAAATCGAAATTCCATTCCTTTTGGTGAGTTTGGGAATCGGCGTTTTGATCGTGCTATTTGTTGTTTCCATCTTTGGCAAAGAAACGCGTATTGAGCCTTCACAGTTCAAGGTGCTCGAAAAAAGACTCGGATTGCTGGAAGATCGCGTTTTTAAGCTGGAAGGATCCGGCTACGGACTGAATAAGATAGAAGAACAGGGAGACCAATTAAAACGAATCCAAGATAGAATGGAGAAGCTTGAGGCATCCATTGCATTGAGGATGGATCAGCTTTCAACAGAACTCTACAATCTTCAAAAGAAAACCTCTAACTTCAGGCTTCAGACACCAGCGGTTTCAAGACCGGTAATCACGGAAAAATCAGCCAGAAAGAAATATCATCAGGTCCGCTCCGGAGAGACGCTATACAGTATCGGGCGCAAATACGGAATCACCGTAAAGGAACTGTTAAGGCTCAACAACATGAGTTCCGGTGACATTATCTATCCCGGCCAAAAACTGGTTGTTGGATCGGCCAGATAAATAGGAATTTACCAAGTTTCGCACCCTTAAATGCGTTATAATGATAGCGTCGAATGAAATTTTTGGAAGGCAAAATACACTCTGTAACCCTTCGATGACGGCACAATGGCAGTCAACAAAGCGCGTAAACTAGAGGTATCAAGACCTTCCTTTACTTAGCAACCTTTCCCTTGTGCCTTTGTGCGATGTTTCCTACTGGGTGCAGCCTAAGAGCTTCAGTGTAATTATTTTGCCTTCAAAAATTTTATTCGACTTAAGTAAGATCCATTTACAATTTTATGGTAAAATTGGATGCGAAACTTGAGTAGTTTACTTGATTTTCTCGAAATACATTTGCAGTTCCTGTTTCATAAACCTTTCAAGCATATCCAGGTTTTTTTGGTGAGATCCGAATATTCCCCTGAAGGTTATCTTTCCCAGCAAATTGAAAACCCTGCTCCTGGCCAGCGACCATATGTGTTCCCGGTAGGGGCTGCTGAGATCAACCAGGCGATCCAAATTTTTTTGGTATCTCCTGGAATAATAGGGCAGAAGCAGCTGGGTGAACACGATTGTCATCAACAGCACGCTGGAGACCAGACCAAGTGCCGGTATCAAAAGGTGATGCACGGCTATGGTGCTTTCCACTAACGCAGACAGGAATGTTTCTTTTGGAAAACCTGTAAAATTTTGCATTGTAAGATCCAGGAAAAACACGGCGTAAATGCTCAGCAGAATGGTTATCAGTACGGTTCTAAAAAGCAATCTCCTTGCACCGCGGCAAAATTGTATCATGGCTTCGATAACCATTTTGAGTTCATTGGCCAGTTTATCTACATGATGCAGAATATGGCCGATTCGAAGCTCCGGGGTCTTCAGAATTCGCTGGTTCAGCTCTTTTCTTTCATCTACCCAAACATCCAGCGCCTGGGTATTCCTGCTCGCCATAGGGGAGTAAGTCAGAAAAATCCTCGGAATATCTTTTCGGCCCGTCATTTGAGACAGGTTCCAGCAAAGTGTGCCGTATGAACGAACCAGGTCGGCGAGATTATCACAATCGTCTATTCGACTCATGACAAATGCAATTCGATCCTCACCCGAAGTTCCAGGCAATGTGTTTCGAATGGTGCTGTAAGTTTCCTTGATGGTCCCCGCCTTATGAGGATCAAACATCAATACCACCAGATCGGCCAGCTTTGTCAGATCTCCAACCACGTTTAAAAAATCGTAGCCTCGACCCTTTTCCGTCACCGAATCCATCATGCCGGGGCTGTCTATGATAGCCAGATTTTCAAGAAGGGGTGAATTTACGTATTTTAAACGAAAGTGGGCAAGCAATGGCTCCCCGTAAGATTTCAATGAACCAAATGGAAGCCTTTCATTGTTGACAAGCGTTGTCCCTCGAATCTCCCCCAGGGATTCTTCCGGTGCCGGTGCGGTGATGATGGTGAAAGAATCATCCGTGGGGGCCTGGCCGGTACGTTGAATCTCCTGTCCCAGCAGCTCGTTGATCAGAGTGGATTTACCCGAGGAATAATTGCCCAGTATCAAGGCGATGGGCTTCCATTTCAAGATGGCCTCAAGATCTTCTGAATCGATGCCGTACTTTGCAAGCAGTGGGAATAATACGGCCTTGACTCTGTTTTCAATTTCCTTTTGCAAGGTCTTTTCCTGATTAAATTCGTTTTTAGATTCCCGATCGATTTGGCTGGCTTCAGAATTCATTTGTTGCCTTTCTGTCAGGTAGGCGCTTGGGCGACATCATAAATCAACCCATATCATACATTTCTTATGGGTGGTTTCGCAACACAATTTTTTTAGATATAGTCCAATAACTGGATTAAGTCTGTGATAACAAGTGTCGGGGATAAATTCCTGCATCGAGGATCATCCCGGCGCAAGCGCAGAGATCTTTTGTCTCCTGCAAATAGAGCGGTTTTAAAGCCCGATTGAGCAGCCGGGTAAATGTCGTTTAGCATGTCATTGCCCACATAAAGCACAGAATCAGGCGATGCCCCGAATTTTACGGCTCGCTCGGCAGCCAGCTTAAACATATTGACAGATGGTTTTGCGTACCCCAGCTGATAGGAGTAAAGTGTAAGATCGGGATGAAAGCCCAGATGCGCAGTATCGGCTCCCAAAAACCACTTAAACAGAAGAGGGGTAAAAAACTGGGCATTTGAAACAATGCCCATCAAAAGGTTTTTTTCCTTGCAATTGCAAAGCAGCGCTTTAAGATTCGGCATTGGGTAAACCGGGTTTACGATAAGCTCAAATTCAACGGCAAATTCTCTAATGCATTTTACACCATCTGTTTTCAACACTTCGCGCCAGATATCATCTATCTCAACTTCCGGAAAATCGATTCCCTTTGATCTGAGCGATGAGTGGCATTTTTGAATAGTCTCAAAGTATGCATTGAGCACTGTGTGCACCGGGCGCCTGATATGGTATCGGTCAAGAAGATTTCTTAGAGGTTTTATTCGGCGTTTTAAATTTCGGGAAAGGCTGATATCACCCGACTCGCTTATGAACAGGGTACCATACACATCAAAAACGATTCCGGTCAATGGTTTCGAAATAGATCCCCGGGCACGCATCCCTGTGGGAATCGGTCGAAGCCGACGGAAGTCTTTTGAAACTTTATACCTCAAGTTTCGTATCCTTCAATGGGTTGTAAAGCCTTATAGTGATGGGGTCGAATGAAATTTTGGAAGGCAAAATACACTTTATCATCCTTCGATGACGGCACAATAGGAGTCAACAAAGCGTTTAAACCAGAAGTATCAAGATCTTCCTTTACTTAGCAACCTTTCCCTTGTGCCTTTGTCGATGTTTCCGACTGGGTGCAGCCTAAGAGCTTCGGTGTAATTATTTTGCCTTCCAAAATTTTATTCGACTTAAGGTCTATTTACAATTTTACGGTAAAATAGGGTGCGAAACTTGAGCTTGATACCTATCTGGAATCATCACACCATTTCAGCAGGCTGAAGCGTTCGAGGTCCAAAAACATGTTAAGAAGCAGGCGTTTGTCGATTCGATGACGTACAGGTATTTTCACCACCTTTTCATAGATATCAAGAAGCGTGTTTCGATAACGGGCCATGGTATACGTGCGTTCTATGATCTGCCTGTTGTGTTCGATAAGTGCACCCTTTCCGGGAACATCACCTGGAGAGGAAAGAAACGGGTTCAGTTCAATCAATTTCTTAAACCACGGCCTGTTTGTCAACACCTGCTTTATGACGGTTCTTTGAAACGTCTCCCCGAGAAGACCAAAGTCGATGGTTTCATCC
>JAFDFZ010000011.1 GCA_019309565.1 Deltaproteobacteria bacterium | reverse complement strand
AGTCCCAACAAAGACCATTCGATGGGTTTATGCCCCAGCAAAGATGAACGATATGCGTTAATCACGCCTCCCATGGGGTTTATTGCCAGCAGCCACCGGTATTTCTCATCTACCATGCTTACCGGATAAATAACCGGGGATATAAAAAGCCATAATTGGATGAGAAATGGGATCACATAACGGATATCGCGATACTGGACATTCATGGCCGAAAGCCACATGCCGACCCCCACGGCGCAAAGGAAGGTGAGGCCGACAAGGAATGGAAACAGCAAGATCTCCAGCCCTGGAAGATACCGGTAGTGCACCATAAGGGCCCCAAGAACAGACATGGCAATAAAAAAGTCCAGCAAATGTGCCAAAGAGGCTGATGCCGGTATGATGATCCTCGGAAAATACACCTTGGTGATAAGGTTAGCATTGCCGACAAGGCTGTTTCCGGAAGAAGACAGGGCATTTGAAAAATAGGTCCAGGGCAAAAGCCCTGCATACACAAAAATAGGATAGGGAATACCATCAGAGGGCATCTTTGCCATGCGCCCGAAAAAAAGAGTAAATACAACCATGGTGAAAAACGGCTGTATGACGGCCCAAAGACCTCCTAACACGGTTTGTTTATATCTGACCTTGATGTCTCTTTTGGTAAGAAAATGGAGCAACTCCCGATAGTTCCATATCTCATGAAGGTCAACAGGAATCCATCCCCTTTTGGGTTCAATGATGGTTATGGTTTCGTAGGTATCCGGCATAGTGACAAATTTATTAAATGAAGTTAACTAGTTAAGTTGATATGCGCTTGTTCGAAATCAAAAAATGCATACAGCTCCGCTCCTTCAATTACATCTTTCAGACCTTTTGAAAAAAGCCTTTTTTTGTCCGATTTCTGCGTCAAGCTTGGATCTTATTATTCTAAATACTCAATGTATTTTAGTGGTAAAATTCTCACTTTACCTTCCAGGGATTAGACCCTCTCTGTGCCGTAAGCTTGAACTCAAACAAAAATTGGCAATTTCTCAAAGGTCTTTGGAAAATGAATTGAAACAAAGAAAATGCATGTTTTAATTTTAAATTATGTATTTAAATATTTGAAATAATATATCATATTGATTTTAGTCCTTTTTGTCAATTCATATAAAAGTGGTTCTTTTATTTTCATTTAGGGGAGTTACATCGATCTATCTGCTTTCTTGATGGCGTTTTAAGTGTTGCCACAATAGGTGCAAGGGTAATGTTAGCAGGTTAAATTAACTAACAACCCTTGCTGGAGGCGCACGCTGGTGTTATAGTTTATGTAATTTACAGTTTTTTAAGCTTGTTTGGAGATGCATCAATAAGAGGATCTGCGTTTCAGTAATAAAAGGCGCAGTAGTCCAATTTTAGCGCTTAATCCAACATTCGAAAGGATTTTATGATGAAATTAGCCATCAGCGGCAAGGGAGGTGTTGGAAAAACCACTGTTGCCGCCCTTCTCATCCGCACTCTGGATGAGATGGGAAAGCGTGTGCTGGCCATTGACGCCGATCCGGACGCCAATCTTGCTGCGGCAATAGGGATCGCCGATGCGGAAAAAATAACGCCTATTTCCGAAATGGAGGATCTCATATACGAACGAACCGAGGCAAAACGTGGAAGCATCGGCGGGTTTTTTAAACTAAATCCAAAGGTGGATGATCTTCCGGATGCACTTTCGGTTGGCTTCAATAACATAAAGCTGATGCGTCTAGGGGGGGTTAAAAAAGGAGGTGCCGGCTGTATCTGCCCGGAAAGCACTCTGCTAAAATCGCTGGTCACTTACATCGTGCTTGCAAGGGACGAAGTGGTGGTCATGGACATGGAAGCAGGGATCGAACATTTGGGCAGGGCCACGGCCAAGGCGGTCAACAGGCTGCTGGTTGTTGTAGAACCAGGCCGGCGGAGCATCGATACGGCCGGACATATTCAGAAATTGGCTTCTGAAATCGGATTGAAACAAATTGCGCTTATCGGGAACAAGATCAGGCAGCAGCAGGATGAAGAGTTTCTTAAAACTCATCTTGCGCAATTTGACTTTCTAGGGTTTTTACCTTTCGATAATGCGCTTATCGAGGCAGATCTAAAAGGAATATCTCCCTTTGATGTTGATTCCCCCCCAAAAGCTGCCATACGTGAGATTGTCATCCGTCTGTGATGCGAAAAGGAAAGTATTTTTCACAAAAAACAAGAGATCACTGGAAGCGACCTGCCCCGCGGGTTCGATTGCGAGCTGAGGCAGATGCCAAATTAAAACGGGTTTTTGCCAGCATCGGGATTCCCGACAGCAAGCCCTTTAAACCCGATCCCTTCCAACTGGAAGCGCTTGAAGCCATTGAGCAAGCAGACTGTCTGGTTACCGCTCCTACTGGTTCCGGAAAGACCTGGATTGCCGAGCAGGCCATAGCGAGACACCTGGAAAAGGGGATGAAATCCTGGTATGCTTCACCCTTAAAAGCCTTGAGCAACGCCAAATACACCGAATTTTCAAACCTATTTGGAGCAGAAAATGTAGGAATTTTAACCGGAGATCGCAAGGAAAATTCCGAAGCTCCGATCATCGTAGGAACCACAGAAATTCTCCGAAACCAACTTTACGATGCGATGCATCAAGGCATGAGCCTGTCTGCAGATTTTGTAATTCTGGATGAGGCTCATTTTCTTGGAGATGAAGACAGGGGGGTGGTGTGGGAGGAAATCCTGATATACCTTCCCTCGCGAATACCTATTCTGATGCTGTCCGCAACCATTGGAAATGCACATGAGATCGCCGACTGGCTTTCTTCCATCCGCTTGCGGCCCTGTGTGGTGGTGGAGGAAAAGAAAAGGCCGGTCCCTCTGTATGCCCTGTTTCTTCATCCTTCCGGCAGGCTTATGCCCCTTTTGTCTTACGGCTCGTCTAGAGGCAAAGCGAAGCTGTACAGAAAAGTGATGGCTTATGAAAACAGCAAGCGTTCGATGCGTCTTGCAACCGCTGGAAAGCTGCCGCCGTTTGGGGAAATTCTTAGGGTTTTAAGGAAATACCGGTTGCTTCCCGCGATATTTTTCCTAAAATCGCGTGCCGATTGCGATAAGGCACTGGCCCTTTGTTCAGAAAACAGACAGTTTGTTGAGGATCGCAGGGAAATAATTCATGAAAAAATCGAGCTGTTTTCATCCCAAAGCCCTTATATTTCACGGCACCACCAGCGATGGGAGCTTGAGAATCTTGCAGTGGCCGCACACCACAGCGGACAGCTACCTTCCTGGAAGCTTGTGATCGAAAATCTGATGACCCAGGGTCTGCTGGATGCCGTATTTGCAACCTCAACGGTTGCAGCCGGTGTAAACTTTCCAGCAAGAAGCGTGGTTTTTTTAAATTCAGATCGCTTTAACGGGTCAGAATTCAAACCCCTGACACCAACTGAATTTCATCAGATGACTGGAAGAGCAGGCCGACGCGGGATGGATCGTATCGGGTTCGCTGTGGCAGTACCCGGAAGATTCATGGATACGAGGTTTATTGCGAAGCTGACCACATCGCCTCCTGCGGAGGTGTTAAGCCAGATTAGAATCAATTTTTCCATGGTTTTAAACCTGCTTCTCTCTCATTTTCCCGAGCAGATCAAAGAGCTGCTCAGCCGTTCATTCGCTACCTACCTGATGCTAAAAGAAAAAAAGGCGAGCATCTATGGTGAGGATCAATTATTTCTGTGGCGTGACTTTGTACGCCACCTTCATTTCCTGCAAAGCAGGGGATTTGTATCAGAGAAGGGAGAATTGACCGATGACGGCAAGTGGGCTTCTCGGCTGCGGATCGATCAACCGCTTCTGGTGGCGGAAGGGTTGAGAGAGGATCTGTTACCGGATTCGGATCCGGCGCTGCTTGCTGCTGTTGTCGCAATTTTTGTAAGCGATCGGGAAACCGATGACAGAATCCATAACAAACTGATCCCCAAAGCACTGCTTTCTGTATTTTTATCGTTAAAAAAAGGGTTGAAGTCCCTGGCAAAAGAGATGGCTAAGAACCGGTTCGAGGTCAGACCGCTTTCCATAAAGCCAGCAGCAACCATGTTTGCATGGGCAACAGGAAGAGCGTGGAATGTTGTCTGTTCGACATTTGAAATAGAGCAAGGCGATATGGCCATGCTCGTTCTGCGCACTGCAGACAACCTGCGTCATCTAGTTGCGGTTTCTGATACATTTCCAAAAATTTCCAACACCGCTGAAACAGCCATTCGGCGTATTCTACGTGATCCTGTGGTTACGGAGTACGAGAGTTGAGCTGTTTGAGTAAATCTTCCGGAGAAAACGGCAGATACCGGAACAGTTTTTGTTCCAGCGTGACCGTTTTATCCTGAAGCCATTTCAGCTGTTCCCTGGCGTCTATTGTGTTGCCATAGCGTTTACAAACATATGCCATTCGTTCATCAAGGCTTACCACTTTATCGTGAAGAACCCGCTTATCTGCATAATTGACGATCTCTGCCTCAACCACGGTACCCAGCACAGTATATGTGTCTAAGCGTACATGCTGGCGAATCACTTCCCCAACCTGCGGGTAGCCAAGATCCACAAGAAGCTTACCCCCTGTGGATGCGTGATTTTCTCCGGTTTCAAAGCTTCTTGTTTTCGTAATATCATGAAGCAACGACGCCACCACTACGAGCCTGCGGTCAGGAGGTACGGCAAGCCCTGTAAGCCTGTCCACTATAAGGGTCGCAACCCGGCAGACCTGCAGGGAGTGGGCGACAATATGATCCATCATTTTCATCTCGACCATAAGCCGGTAGCATTTCTTTTTGGATGGAAGATGCATGCTTTACCTCCCAGCTTTATTTCACTTTACCAAATCATCAAAACCTTTGCCATATGGTTTTTAAAGGCAGGGTTCGATTTTTTGTCAGGTTGAAGAGTTTTTCTCTCGTATAGCCTTTTTATATAGAATTACAGCTTAATTGCTTTTTTTGTTTCTTATTTATGGATTGTTTATTTTTTATGGCAAAAAATTTTAAGAAGACGTTGTGATCTCATTATTGGAATGCTGCTGGATGCTGGTTTATTGATACTGGATTTTAAAAGATAACCATCCTTATGTTATCCAGTATCCACCATCAAGTATCCAGCATCTTGCCTCCTGTGGCGCAGACGCTAATTTTCTTTGAATAACGTTGTGGAACAGATCTTGCATTTAATACCAGAAAATCTTCATGCTGCAGGTATGTCCAGATGGCCAAGGATGATATGTTTGAAATAAGTGATGATCCGGATCTTCTGACAAAGTACTTGGATTTTGATGTTTATTACAGAAGCCAGGGGCACTTCGGGCTGTACAAGAAAAAAGGCACAACGTTCGATCCCATCAGGGTTAAGTTCGGAAAGCTTCCCGAAAAACTCTATATTTCCAGAGCCGATCGGATCTATTTGGTAAAAGAGAAGACCAGAGAGCTTAATGAGAAGCTAAAGAGGGAACTTAAGAAAGATCCTTCCAGGGCGAAAAATAGAATCACCGAGGTAGTGGCCCTCAGCCTTTCCGAGCCAAGAGTCGAGGTGCTGGAAGATATGAAGGATACCATCGATATCGTGGTTGAAGAATACCTGGCTTCACCGCAGGTTCTCAAGAATCTTGTGCAGGTATCCGTTAAGGATTACACCACCCAGTTGCATCTTACCAATGTGATGCTTTTTTGTTTGGGATATGCATATTATGCTGGATTCAATGAAAAGGATATGAGGCTTTTGGGCCTGGCGGGGCTGCTTCATGATGTGGGCAAAGTGGATGTTCCGGACGAAATACTGATAGCCCCCAGGCAGTTGACCGACGAGGAGTTTCAGCTCATCAAACAACACCCCAAAAAGGGCTGGAAAATGTTAAAATCTTGCAAGTTCGATGATATTATACCCATATGCGCTCTGGAACACCACGAGAGGCTGGATGGATCGGGTTATCCAGATGGAAAAATCGCCAAAGATTTATGTGAAAGCTCAAGAGCGCTGGCACTGGTTGACATCTATGAAGCTTTAACCAACTGGAGGCCTTATAAAGAGCCCATGCTTCCCGTTTCCGCATTAAAAATCATGAAAAGCGAAGTGGAGGGAAACAGGTTAGACCCCTCCATTTTCAAAGAATTTGCCAAAAGTATCATTGGATTGACCCGCTAGGGTGGTTCCGTCTGCCTAGAAAGCTTCGGTTATTTCGCTTCTTTTATTTTCTCTGTCAGTTTGGGTACAAATTCCATGATATTTGCCACCACCCCAACATCGGCCAACTGGAATATGGGTGCTTTGGGGTTTTTGTTGACAGCAACGATAAAAGGCGCACCCTTTACACCACCCATATGCTGGAAAGAGCCGCTGATTCCCAGAGCAAGATACACTTTGGGTTTTACGGTTTGACCGGAGGTTCCCACCTGCCGGGATTTTTCCATCCATTTGGCATCAACAATGGGTCTGGAACAGGACAGATCGGCCCCTATGGCGTTCGCCAGCTCAGAGACGATTTCAAGATTTTCTTCATCTTCGATTCCACGGCCTACCGATACCAGCACATCTGATCTGGTGATGTCCACATCACCCACTTCTGCTTGAACCAGTTCGATGAAACGCCGGCTCTGCTCGGGAGGCCCCCCTGCTAAGGCCTCTTCTGTTTTGTCGACAACCTGCCCATGGGCCTGTCCGGCTTCATCTGCATGAAAGGCTCCCGGGCGTATCGTGATAACCGCCCCCCTTGATATGTCACAGGCCACATGGGTGCTCACCTGGCCATTGTATTCTTCCCGCACCGCAATAAGTCTTCCGTTTTCCACTCCCTGAATATCCACGGCATCAGGAAGATAGGCAACATCGAGTTTTACCGAAAGCCCGGGGGAAAGATCCATACCAAAATGTTCATGGGGAACCAAAACGATGCTGTTTTCAGGTAGAATCCGAACCATTAACGGCCGAATCAACTCCGCATTGGGATAAGCAAGCGCCGGATCATCGATTTTCCATATTTCCTGATAGGCGGCATAAAGCTGTTGGCAGACAGGGTCAAGCGTCTGGCCGGATCCAAAAACAAGAGCCGTCAATGAAGCATTCGGAGAGATTTTTTTCGCAGCTGTGACCATCTCAAGGGATGTATCATCCAAGTTACCATCCGAATGAATAATGTATGCAAATATTACTTCCGACATTATTTGATCCCTCCTTTGGATTTAAGAAGCTCAACCAGTGTGTCCACAATCTCCTCGGTGCTGCCCTCAAGCATTTCCGCACCCTCTCCCAGTTCCCGCACAAAGTAATCAAGCCGTTTGACCCTGGCACCGGAGGAGCCAACCATATCTGTTTGAATCCCAAGCCCTGATGCGCCGAGAACAGGAATTTCCATGGATGCCACTTTTCTGATGCCGCGAATACCCACATAGCGAGGTTCATTGATACCCGTCTGGATTGAAAGCACACACGGCAAATCCATCTCATTCATCTCCTGATTTCCACCGGCGATTTCTCTTCCAACCTTAATCTTTTTGTCATCCAGTATCTCGATAACATTCACCAATGAGGCATAAGGCCAATCCAGCATGGCGGCCAGCATCCCTCCCACCTGTCCGGCTCCGTCGTCTGCCTGGGCTCCGGTCAAAACAAGATCGTAGTTGCCTTTTTCAACCGCAGCTTTAAGCACCGTGGCGATGCCTCTGCCATCGGAGCCTTGAAACGCCTCGTCAGATAAAAGTATCCCTTTATCCGCACCCATGGCCATTTGCCGACGGATCACCTCTTCGGCCTCTTGATCTCCGACCGATACGACGGTTACCGAACCACCCACTTTCTCCCGGATCTGAATGGCTTCTTCCACAGCATAATTGTCCCATTCGTTTACCGAGTACACGAGATCCTCCCGCTCGATGTCCGAACCGTCTTTGTTTACCTCTATTTCATTTTCCGCGCTGTCTGGTACCCTCTTTACGCAGACCAAAATTTCCATATTGCTCCTCCTCAATAAAATCCCATTTTATTTACTCAAGATAGTAAAATATCTCTAACAGATAGTTGATATGATGACACCAAGCGTCAAGAACAGCAGAAATCTATTCTGTATCACGGCTACGCTCAACGTCAATAATTAAATGCTGGACAACTAACTGAACAAGGTCCACCACCTCCATTTTCCCTTCCAATCCGCTAGTCTTGATGGCATCCTCAATGTTTATCATGCAGAATGGACAAGCCGTAACAATAACCGTAGCGCCTGCCTCTTTGGCCATTTCAACCCTGAGCTGCCCCATCCGTTTATCCTCAATGGGCTCATAGTACAGCATCAACCCTCCCCCGCCGCAGCAAAAGGAACGGTCTCTGCATTTTTTCATCTCCACCCGCTTAAGGTTCGGGATTGCATCGATGACATTTCTGGGGATGTCATACAGGCCGTTATGGCGGCCAAGATAACAGGGATCATGATAGGTGAATACCCGATCGGGACGTTCACAGGCCTTAAGACGGATTTTCCCTTCATTGATAGCGGCCATTACAAATTGGCAGACATGTTCTACCGGCGGAATATCTGAATAATCGTGTTTAAGCGCATTGTAAGCATGAGGGTCGGCAGTAACAATGCGATTTATTTTGGATGTCAAGATTGCTTCCGTATTGCTGTCTCTCAGCTCCCAGAACAGCATTTCCTCGCCAAACCGTCTTACTTCATGTCCGCTGTCTTTTTCTGCAGCTCCTAAGATGCCAAAATCGGCGCTCGCAGCGTGTAATAGGGTTACTGTGGCTCTTGCAATTTCCTGTGTAGTGTCATCATAGGAGGTGACACTGTCCACGAAATACAGCACATCTGCCGATTCGCCTGCCTTATCCAGCCGTTTTACGCTGTGTTCCTCGGGCAGTCCCCCGATCCAGTCTGCTCGTTTTCTTTCTGAGATGCCATAAGGGTTGCCTCTTTTTTCAAGAGCCTGAAGCGGTTTTTGCAGGGATTGGGGAACGATCCCCTCATCCACCATGCCCCGTCGCAGGTCTACTATTTTATCGATATACTCGATCACCAGAGGACATTCTTCTTCACATGCTCCGCAGGTGGTGCAGGACCAGATTTCGTCTTCTTCCAGCACGTTTCCGATCAGTTTATGGCCGTTTCGGCTGTTTCCAAGGATGGGGTATGTGTGGAAGCAATAATCGCGAGACTTTATTGAGATGAACCGGGGAGAGAGCGGTCTTCCCACGGCATTGGCCGGACAATGTTCAGAGCACCGCCCGCAATCCGCACAGGAATAAAAATCCAGCATATGCTTCCATGTAAAATCTTCAAACCGCTTGACGCCGAATGAGTCAAGAGCTTCGATCTGCTGCTCGGACAGGCCCCATCGAACCGGTTTTACGGTGCCCTTGTTAAGCTTCATGGAAAACAGAGTTGGCAATGCGGTTAGCAGATGAAAAAATCTTCCAAAAGGAAGAAAGCATAACATAAAGAAGAACACAACCTCGTGAACATAATACGCTGCAAGATGAACCTGTTGCAATAGCTGGTGGGAGCTGGCTGATAAGAGAAGGATAACGAACCAAATTCCTGTGCCGGGGATCAGAATTTCGGTCTCGTATGCCTTTTGCATGCGGGCTGCAACAAGGCTTCCTTGAAAGAACATGTCGGATAACATCAAAACGGCAATCAACCCCAGCAACACAATGGTTTCCCAGGATCGATCCTTCCCGTAGCGAGGTGGCACTGCATATCGCTTGGGCTTAAAAAACCCTCTGCGGAAAATGGCGAATACAGATGCAATTAAAACAATGCTGGCAACAAGATCTTTGATGTTGGCATAAATATTTCCGAATACACCTGCAAGCCCCGGCAGCACAAAGCCATCCCAGATTCCAAGAAGCGGCAACGTAATCCAGCGCAGCGCCAAAACAATGAAACCGGACATGATCGTGATATGAATTGTGCTTGCCAGCATGTACCTGGGCATGCGATGGTGCGGCAGCAGGTAGGTTTTGACAAGGCGCTGTAAAATGTGATCATTGCGCGGGTCAGGTGCGCCATTCAACAATGGCACAAGCCGTTTGTAAATGATAAACACAAAGATGCCAACGCCGACAAGTGGGATAAGAATCGAAAACACAATGGTGGGAATCGTAAAAACCGATGCCTTTGCAGGAGAAATGAGTGCATTTTCCATATTTGTTCTTTATTAAACTCTTTTTCTATTTTATCATTCTTACCATTCAACCCGGCAATGGACAATACAGAAATGATCCCCTGTCGTCCTAATCAACTGAATGAATGCTCATTCAATTTATTAAACCTTGAGCAGTCCGTCAAGTCAAAAATGGGGACAGCTTACGGCCTGCAATTTCCCGGGGCAAGGCCAACCATGACTCGGGTTATTTAATATAAGAGAATAACAGGGGGCGGCTTAAAAACAGGAAGAGAGGAATTATGGCTCCTCAGGTTTGCTATCAGGATAAGCCCTGGCTTCGGCATTATCAAAAGGGCGTTCCAGAAACCATCGATTATGAGCAGGTGTGTCTGCCGGATATGCTGGACAGGACTGCTAAGCGGTTTCCGGACAACACAGCGCTTGTGTTTCAAGGGTATCGTATTTCCTATGACCAGCTTAAACATATGGTGGATCGATTCGCCGCCTGCCTTTATGGATTCGGTTTGCGAAAGGCAGACCGGGTGGCCGTATTACTGCCTAATCTCATACCCTGTGTTGTAAGCTATTTTTCCATCCTAAAACTGGGTGCTGTCGCCGTAATGAACAATCCGCTGTATACAGACCGGGAACTGGCCTATCAATTCAATGATTCCGGAGCGAAGGTGCTGATTACACTGGATCTGCTTGCCAATCGAATGATCGATCTCAGAGCAAAGACCTCCATTGAAAAAATCGTCTATACTTCCATTGGCGATTATCTTCCGTTTGCCAAGAAGATATTGTTCAGGCTCTTTGCCAGACAAAAGGGTATGGCGGCATCGGTTAAACCAGCCGATGATGTTTACCGATGGACCTCTGTGCTCTCAGAACAATTTCCTGCCTTTCCAAAAGTCGAGATTTCCTTTGACGATGTTGCCATGTGCCAGTACACCGGCGGGACCACCGGTGTTTACAAGGGTGTAATACTGACGCACGGAAACTTAAGCAAACAGGTTCAGCAAATTGCCGCGTGGTTTCCTGATTTCAGGGTAGGAAAGGAAGTCATGCTGGGGGCGCTGCCCTTTTTTCATGTATTCGGGCTTTCAACTTCCATGATTTTTTCTGTCGTAATGGGCTGCTCCAACATTCTGGTTCCAAAACCTCAACCCCAAGCATTGCTTGAGGCCATCCGAAGGTATAAGCCCACCTTTGCTCCTATGGTTCCAACCATGTACATCGGAATATTGAACCATCCGGATATTTCCAAAACCGATCTAACCTCCATTCAGGGCTGCTTTTCCGGAAGCGCACCACTGCCGGTTGAAATCATCCGGGAGTTTGAACATAAAACAGGAGCCGTAATTGTAGAGGGATACGGTTTGACGGAAGCCGCTCCCGTAACCCACATCAACCCGTTTGGAGAGGGAAAACGAAAAGTTGGCAGCATCGGCTTTCCCATACCGGATACAGACTGCCGTGTTGTTGATCTGGACTCCGGTACAACCGATATCCCCGTGGGTGATGCCGGGGAGTTGATCATAAAGGGCCCTCAGGTCATGAAAGGCTACTGGAATATGCCGCAAGAGACCGCTGCAACCTTAAGGAACGGGTGGTTGTATACGGGTGATATCGCCAGGATGGATGAAGACGGATATTTTTATATCATCGATCGAAAGAAAGACATGATCATATCCGGAGGGTACAATATCTATCCAAGGGATGTGGAAGAGGTCTTATACGAACATTCTAAAGTAAAAGAAGCCTGCTGTGTCGGTATTCCTTATCCGCGCTGGGGAGAAGCCGTTAAAGCCTTTATCGTATTGAAGGAAGGGGAAAGCGCCACCACAGAGGAGCTGATCACCTATTGCGCCACACAACTGGCCAAATACAAACTTCCAACTGAAATCGAGTTCAGAGACGAGCTTCCTAAAAACACCATCGGAAAGATTCTTCGCAAAGAATTAAGATCCGAAGAGCTGGCAAAACGAGCCGCCAAACCCTCTTTATAACCGATTCTACCCGCCGAATGCCGCCTCTGATATCTCCACAGCCGCACCATTGGTTTTTGAGATAGCATCCATTTTCCCCAATGTAACCGGTAAGATAACCTGTGTGAAGAATTCGGCGTTTTTCATCTGCCCTTCATAAAACGCCTCATCCTTTTTACTGCGTCCTTCATTAAGTGCCGCCGATGCTACAGTTGCACGCCACAGCAACAACCAGGCAAGGATCACATCCCCTGCCGCTTCCATAAACGGGTATGCAAACGCAAACGCCTCTTGAATTTTTTCAGAAGCAGCCAAACCACCCAGGTGAAGAGCGAGCTCTGTAAGTTTATTTGCCGCCTTTTCCACAGTTTCGGCTTGATTTTTGAGTTCTAAGACGGCCTTTGCGGCCGAAAGCGTCTTTTGTACAGCACCCAAAAGATCCATCACGGCTTTTCCGTTGTTCAACCCTAATTTTCTTCCCAGCAGATCCATGGCCTGAATACCGTTGGTGCCCTCGTAGATCATGGTGATTCGACAATCACGAAGGAGCTGCTCCATGGGATAATCTTTGATATACCCGTAGCCACCATAAACCTGAAGGCCCATATTACAGACATCAAAGCAACGATCGGTCACATATCCCTTTGCGATGGGGATGAGAACATCGATGATTCCCTGGTAGGTGGCTCTTTGCTCAGCACTGTCTGTTGTGGCCATTTTGTCTGAAAGAAAGCCGATATAGTAAAGCAGGCTGCGGATTCCCTCCACATACACCTTCATGGTCAACAATTGGCGTCTCACGTCAGGATGCTGGATAATGGGAACCGATGGCGCTTCAGGGTCTTTTATTTGAAGCAGGTTTTTCCCCTGAATCCTTTCTCTTGCATAATTTAAAGCGTACATGTATGAGGTGGTCGCAAAGGCAAACCCCTGAAGCCCAACTAAAAGCCGGGCCTCGTTCATCATATGAAACATCGCCCGCATCCCCTTGTTTTCATCCCCCAACAGGGTTCCCCTGCATTTTCCCTGGCCGCCCAAAGCCATGGAACAGGTTGCATTGCCATGGATGCCCATCTTTTGTTCCACCCCGGTGCACACCACATCGTTGAACTCACCCAGAGAGCCATCGTCGTTGACCCATATTTTCGGTACCAAAAACAATGAAATCCCCTGCGTCCCCCCGGGAGCCCCTTCTATGCGTGCCAGCACGGGATGGATAATATTTTCTACAAGATCATGTTCCCCGCAGGAGATGAAGATTTTATTTCCCGTAATCATATAGGTTCCGTCGGGGTTTTTTCTTGCCGATGTGCTCAGCGCTCCCACATCAGAGCCAGCCTGGGGTTCTGTCAGCAGCATGGTGCCGCCCCATTCACCGGAATATAGCTTTTTCAGATAAAGTTCTTTTTGTTTTTTCGTACCGAATGCTTCTACCAGTCTACCCGCACTGTGGGTGAGTCCAGGATAAATCATGAATGCGCAGTTGGCGCCAACAAAATACTCACTGGCAGCCAGTGAAACACTGTGGGGCATGCCTTGGCCCCCCCAGCTGGGATCTTCGGTCATGGAAACCCATTCTCCTTCGCAAAAAAGTTTGTAGGCCCGATGAAAAGACTCCGGTACACTTACCTTTCCCTTATGAAACGACACGCCTTGCTCATCACCCAGTTTCTGGGTTGGAAGCAATTCCTTTATGGCAAGGTTTCGGGCTTCGGACACAATGAGATCGATGGTTTTCCTGTCAAATTCGGCATATTTATCGTGTCTGGCAAGACGTTTCACCTTAAGCTGCTCGTGTAAAACAAAATCAACGTCCCGGCGGTCTGCGATTAATTGTGCCATGGTCTTTTTTCTCCTTATGTGTGAAATTAAATTTTTTTCTCAAGCACAACGGGATTTGCTCGGACCCGGATTGCCGATTCCCCGGATAAACAGGTCCATAAGCGGGTTGGTCATGGATGCCAGATCATAGGTGCCGTTTGAATGAATCCAGGTATTAATGACCTCATCCACCGTTCCCAGAATGAGCCGTTTTACCAGAGCAACATAAAGCTCCTTGCGCATGCTACCATCGCGCTGTCCCAGTTCAATAATCTCCGCGATCAGCTCGTAATACATTTTGGACATGGTCTTGATCTGCTCTTCAACGATTCGATGTTTTTGGCGGGTTTCCGCCTGGTATACGATCGCCATGTTTCGATCACGCTGAAATGCTTCCAGATGGCTTCGAATCAGATTCCGAAGCTTATCAACCGGGGTATCGGCCCTGTCCACTTCCTTTCTAAATGTGTCAAATATTTGCTTTGCCTTATGGCTGAAAAAATGGACAAGGATATCATCTTTGTTTTTAAAATAAAGGTACACGGTGCCGTCGGCAACCCCGGCCTCCCTGGCGATCTGAGATATGGTAGACTGGTGGAAGCCTTTATCGGCGAAAAGTTTTACGGCAGCTTCCAGGATCCGATGATATTTATCATTGTTTTTTTTCTTCCGGCTGATGGTTTACCTCCGGACCATTTACATAAAGTGAATGAATGCTCATTCATTTATCAGGCAACTGCGGATTGTGTCAAGAAAAACCTATCCAAACATCGGGTTGTGGTATGGATTTGCGGTATGGATGTGCGTGACAGATCTCTGCAGGTTGATAGAAAGGGAGTGAAACGAATTTTATATGTAACCGCTAGATCTTAGCGAAGTTACCCCGTATAGTTGCATAAAACACATGGCAAAATGCCGCTGACAGAAGATTAAAACCAGCTCACAGGTTTAATACAGCTACTCGCTGTTCAACAACGGGGTTAAAATACTTTTCGCATACACGGGGAGTTGCTTATCGGTCAGGTTACTTTCGGCCTGGGATATAAGCCTGCTCGTTCAACGATTTCAGGTACCTTCTCTTCCCATTCGATGGCCATGATATGAAATCCGTGCACGCCTTCAATCTCTTTAAGACGCTGTATGGACTCTATGCAGATGTTGATCCCTTCTGCTGCCTGTTTTTCTTTAGGAGTTTTGGCCATCCGCTGTACCACCTCATCGGGCACATCCATTCCCGGCACCCGATTTTTCATGTAACGCGCCATACCGGCGGATTTAAGAGGGGTTAGCCCGGCCAGAATATGGACTTTCTCGTGCAAGCCCCGCTGCCGGGCCAGTTCCATCCATCGTTCGAACTTATCAAGATTATAGATGCACTGTGTCTGAATAAATTCCGCTCCGGCGGCTATTTTCTTTGCAAGCCGCGGGATGCGGATTTCAAAAGGATCTGCGAACGGATTGGCTGCCGCTCCCACAAACATCTTCGGCGGGCGCTGAATATCATCACCCCCCAGAAACTTGCCCTCATCACGCATGTGGCGGATGGTTTGAATGAGCTGCATGGAGTCAATATCGTATACGTTCTGGCTCTGAGGGCAGTCTCCAAAGCTTTGATGATCGCCCGAAAGGCAGAGGATATTATGTATATCAAAGGAGGCGGCTCCCAAAATGTCGCTTTGAAGGGCGATTCGGTTTCGATCGCGAGTCACCATCTGCAGCACCGGTTCTACACCCATCAGCTTAAGGCGAATACAGGCAGCTAAGCTGCAGAGTCTGGTAACCGAGGTCTGATTGTCGGTCACGTTTACGGCATCCACATAGTCTTTGATCAATTCGGCCTTTTTGGTGATTACCTCCGGGTCACTGCCCCGCGGGGGGCCGCATTCAGAGGTTACGGCAAGGTGCCCTTCAGATAGAATCTTTTCCAATTTGCTTGGTGTTCGCACACTCATTGTATGAGATCCTCCCTGACCACTTTCCTGGGCCCGCCTGCCCGATCTGTGGACCAGTCTTTAACATCGCAGATTTTTTCATATGCGTCCAGCATATCCAATGCCTGCATTCGGTCGATGATAAGTTGCCAGGCGCAATCAACCTCTTTATTGATTTCGCATCTGCCGTCGGTCGAACCCCCACAGGGTCCATTGAGAAGCCTCTTGGCGCACCGTGAGACCGGACAGATCCCCCCGGTTTGAGCCAGGATGCACGAGCCGCATGCCTGGCATCGTTCCGTCCAAAGACCTCTCTTTTCAGTCACCCCCAGAAAGCAGGTGTTTACCCCAGGGTAAACCGGTATGGAATGATATTTTTCGGCTGTGAATTGAACCCCCACCCCACAGGCAAGAGATACGATGGCATCGTACTGATCCACCCTGTCCCGGATCTCTTCAAGATACTCGTGGTCGCACTGTCTTTCCAGGGTGAGTTCATCGATGCTGACCTCTCTTTCCTGTTTTAGAAAATACATGCGCAAGGCAGATGCCAGCACACCGACTTCCTTTTTACCTCCTGCTTCACAAACCGTGACACATTCGTTGCAGCCCAGGATTAGGATTTTATTTTTATCCGCAAGATATTCAATTATCTCTTCGATGGGTTTTTTGTCAGCAACAATCATAAAGAACAACCTCTCATTTAAGTTCAGTTCGGATTTTCACGCTATTTGCACCTGCCCCCCGGAATGCCGATTGAGACGCTCAGCCTGCAATGCAACTCCCATGCTCAGGCGGCTTTTTTCTTTCCAGCCAATTTGATGGGGTTCGGACCCAGCTTGAGAATCCTTTCGTTCATTTCCTGCGCGTATTTCGCGAAAAGCGGGCCGTCGCTGGAAGACAGGTTATACATCTGGACCCGTTCCCCGCCGATACCGATGGTATCGAGGATTTTTTGAGCCTGTTCCACACGCTTGCGCGCTTTGAGGTTACCGCTGTTGTAATGACATCCACCTTCAAGACATCCGACAAGGTATACTCCATCTGCTCCTTTTTCGAAGGCATGAAGAATATATAAAACATCCACCTTACCGGTACATGGTACGCGGACAATTTTGATATTCGATGGATATTGCAATCTCATGGTACCTGCCAGGTCCGCAGCGGAATACCCTCAGTAATTGCAGCAAAAAGAAAGGATAATCGGCTTAAAATCTTCACTCATCGCTTCCTCCACATTTGAGCGGCAAAATTTAAAAGTTTATTCGGCTCACGGCCCGAATTTAACCGAAAACTGCTACAACACCCCTTCAAGCAATGCATCTATCTTGGTCATGATCTGTTCATCTTCATACCAGCTAAGCTCGATGGCCTTGGCAGGGCATTCCGATGCACATATGCCGCATCCATGACACAGAGCAATGTCAATCTCACTTACGCCCTGTTCATTGATTCTTGGGACGTTATAAGGGCATGACCGCACGCAAATAAGACATGCCGCACACCGATCCTGGTCAACCTGGGCTGTGACCGCTGATAACGTCAATTGTTCCTGGGAAAGAAGTGTGGTAGCCCGAGACGCCGCAGCCAGAGCCTGGGAGATCGATTCTTTTATCAATTTCGGGCCGTGTGCTGTTCCACACAAGAAAATGCCTTCCGTTGCCATATCTACGGGTCTTAACTTGACATGCGCCTCCACAAAGAATCCTTCGCTGTTGCGGGCAAGTTTGAGTATGGAGGCAAGATCCTCTGTGTCCTCGGCAATCATCCCCGCACTCAACACCAATACATCGGCGCGAACTTTCAATCGCCTTGCCAGCATTTGATCATTAAATGTTACCACCAGGCCCTGATCGGACGCTTCCACCAGGGGGGGATCGTCAGGTTCAAAGGGGAAGAAGAGAATTCCCTGTTTTCTGGCCTCAGTGTAATAGTCTTCCATAAGTCCATAGGTTCTGATATCCCGATAAAGTATATAGATTTTTGTTTCGGGCCGAAGCTTTTTGATTTGAAGAGCGTTTTTAATGGCACTCTGACAACAGATTCTTGAACAATTCGGGTTTTCTTCGTTTCTTGATCCCACACACTGGATCATTACCACCTGATCCGGGTGGCCGATTTGCCCTTTGGTCAGCCTTTCGGCAAGCTCAATTTGAGTCATCACCCGTTGATCCTGGCCGTAGAGAAATTCCCTTGGCTTATACTCGTTGGCGCCGGTTGCAATGATGACGATGCCATGGTCTATTTTTCTTTCCTGCAGTTGAGGGCCGACCATCACCTCTGTGGTAAAGTTGCCCTTAAAACCAGAGAATCCAACGATAAGCGACTGGGTTAGAACCTGAATTTTGGGATGTGAGCAGACTCTTTGTATCAGCGCATCCAGATAGGCTTGTATGTCGTCGCCCTCGATCGTTGTCGTTAACCGGTTTGCAACTCCGCCAAGCCGCGCTTCTTTTTCCACCAGTACAACTTCAAAACCCTGATCCGCCAGACCAAGGGCCGCATTCATTCCCGCCACACCTCCACCTATGATCAACCCTCGCTGAATCACCGGAATCTTTTTTTCATGAAGCCTTCTTAACTTGCCCGCCCGTGCAACGGCCATGCGTACCAGCTCTTTTGCCTTCTCGGTTGCATCCTGCGGTGTTGCGGAATGAACCCAGGAATCCTGGTTTCGAATGTTGGCCATTTCAAACAGATATTTGTTTACACCGCACGACTCGATGGTATCCATGAAGATGGCCTCATGGGTTTTGGGACTACAGGCAGCCACCACGATGCGGTTTATGCGGTTTTCTCGTATTACCTGTTTCATATTTTCCTGGGAGTCCTGAGAGCACGAAAACAGGTTTTGACCGGCATACACCACATAGGGCAGGGTTTTCGCATATTCCGCCACCGCATTCACATCCACCACACTGGAGATATTGATTCCACAGTGGCATACGAAAACCCCGATGCGGGGCTTATCTTCACCCGCTTCCATTGGCCTGGGGGAGGGTGTCAGCATGATATCCGTGCCGCGGGCATCCCCCAGCAGCGTCATTGCCTTTCCGGCCACCGCACTGCCTTGCATAACCGTTTCAGGGATGTCCTTGGGCCCCTGGTATATACCGGTAACATAAACTCCGGTGCGGGTGGTTTCCACAGGTTGAAACGTATTTGTTTTTGGAAAGCGGTGGTCGTTGAGCTGGATGCCGAAGGTTGTTGAAAACTCCTTTGCATCCTGATGGGGTTGAAAACCAATGGAAAGCACCACCATATCAAAGGTCTCATCAACCAGCCTGCCGTCTCCTTGCGCATAGCGCAAAACGAGGTTCCCGGTTGCCGGCTCTTCCCGTACAATGGAAATCATGGCCCGCTGGTAGCGTATTCCGTATTCTTCTTTTGCTCGATTTACGTATTTGTCAAAATCCTTTCCAAAGGCCCTTATGTCTATGTAAAAGATGGTAGGCTCGATACTTGAATCGTGTTCTTTGGCAATAATGGATTGCTTGGTTGCATACATGCAGCAGACCGAAGAACACCAGGGATTTGCATTGTGCAAATCCCTGGAACCCACGCACTGAATCCACGCAATTTTTTTGGGATGCTTTCCGTCGCCCGGCCTTGTTACGGTACCCTGATAGGGGCCGGAGGCGGAGAGAATGCGCTCGAATTGGATGGATGTCACCACATTGGGCCACCGGCCGTAGCCAAGCTCCTGTCGGATACGGGGATCGTAGCGTTCCAATCCAGGAGAAAGGATAATGGCCCCTGCGTTCAGCTCCAGTATCTTTTCCGTATCTTCCCATAATATCGCGTTTGAGGGACAATATTTTTCACATGCCTTGCATCTTCCCTTTTTGAAGTAGATGCAATTGGATTTATCAATGACCCGTGTGTTGGGTAATGCCTGAGGATAAAGAGAGTAGATGGCTTTCCGAACCGAAAGCCCCTGTTCGTATTCGCTTGTAACTTTTCTGGGGCATTTTTCCTCGCATATACCGCAGCCGGTGCATTTTTCAGGATCTACAAAGCGAGGCGCCTGCTTTACGGTTACCGTAAAGTTCCCCGCTTCTCCTTCCACGGAAACCACTTCGGCCAGCACATGTATATCGATATTCGGGTTGCGACCCACTTCCACCATCTTGGGTGAGATCATGCACATGGAACAATCCCCGGTGGGAAACGTTTTATCCAGCATCACCATGGTACCACCGATGGCGGAATCTTTCTGAATCATATGAACCTTAAAACCGCAGTCTGCAAGATCAAGCGAGGCCTGCATTGCGCCCACACCGCCCCCTACGATGATCACCGTCCCGCTTTTTTCGGGCTTTGTTTTCCCTTTATCGTTCATATAAGATTTAACTCCTTTAACAGATCAGAGCCATCTATAAAATGTCTGTCGATCTGCAGCGCTTCAATATCCATTCCCATGGCAAGACCTATCATTTCGGTGATGAAAAAAACGGGTAATCGTTCTTGAATATCAAATTTCTTACAGACCCGGTCCTGATAAGCATCCAGGTTTAACTGGCACAATGGACATGTCACAACCAGGCAGTTGGCACCTCTTGCCACGGCATCTTTTAATATTCGGGCCATCAGGGTTAATGCCGTCTGTTCATCGTTGACAGAGGCGGAAGCCCCGCAACAGTCCGTTTTATAGCTCCAGTCCAGGGGTTTCGCTCCCAGGGTCTTGAGCACGGTTTCCATTCCCTGGGGATTTTCCACATCATCGGGGACCGGGACCCTGTAAGGGAACCGGGTCTGCAAACAACCATAATAACAGCAAGCCTGAATACCGGTAAGTTTTCTTGCTGCCTTCTCTGCCAGCTCCCCTGAGTTTACCTTTGTAAGAAGCACTTCTAGAATGGATGATACTTTTATTGTCCCCCGCACCTTGTGAGTAAGTTCGCTGTTGATTTCAGCCATCAGTACCGCATTATCGTCAAGCTGTTTTTGAGCCACCAGAGTTCTTGAATAACAGGCCGAGCAGGGAATTACCATTTCCGAAAAACCCTGGCTTTCGGCGATTCCAAGATTTCTGGCCGGCATTGCGACCGCCAGGAAATCGTTTACTTTTCCGGCCGATGTGGCGCCACAGCAATTCCAGTCTTCGATTTCGACAAGTTGAATATCCATTTCACCGAAGACCTGCCGGGTTTGCACATCATAAAGGGAAGATGAGGCCTTAAGGGTACAACCGGGATAATATGCAATGTTCATGGTTGGCGTCCTTTTCTGTTTCGAAAAAAGATCTGCTAATGGGCTTTTGGGACAACCGATCTGTCCCCGGCCTTTTTGTAGAGCCGCTTTATTTCATCTCTGCCCTTTGTTCGCTGAAATCCGAAATGCAACCTCTTTTTTCTTAACATCCTGAGGCCCAATCCACCCTGGGTGGCCATCTCCTTGAATATTTCCTTGAATCTCAAATGCCGCAGATCTGTAATCGCATTTTTTATTTCATACGAATTGATAAACTCTATCTCGTTTACACGGCCCCAGCGGACTCCAGCCTTTACAAAGCTGCTGTGAAAATGATCCACCTTGGGTGTGATCGGAGTGATGTGATTTTCTTTTGACATTTTCTTTACGGTTTCAGTGATTCTTGCAGTCTGAATATCGTTGGGACAACGCGTGCCACATGTATAACAGGATACGCATCTCCATACCAGCTGGTTGTTGAGCACATCGTCTCGCTGACCTAAAACAATCATTCGAATCAACCTGTCGGGGGTTACATATCCGGTTTCTTCTCCCACTGGACAACCTGATGCACAGCGTCTGCACTGATAGCATGCCAGCAGATTCTGCCCGGATTGTTCCATTATTTTCTGAACCAAGGGCCTGGCGGTTTCATAGTCAAATTCACGTTCGGATTCCATCATATGTTCCTTTTCCTAAAACATCGCCCGCTTGAAATGACGATGCATTATTTTTTGTCGGAAAAAAATTAAAGATTTTATTATATCTTAATAATTTTTATCAGGTCAACTATATTTTTAGAAAACAAAACCGCAATTCTCGAGGAGATTCGGTCAGTGAGTCGAAGGGAGCGGAAGCGATAAAACCGGGGATTGCTTTCACCGGTAAAACGACTTGTTCGCGGCAAGTTTAAAGCTCTCCGATTGCTTTAAGCGCCTGTTTGAGTCCTTCTTTCTGCTTTTCTGTAAGCTCCGGCATGGGTCTTCTGACGGGGCCTGCGGGCAGCCCAAGCATCCGAAGGGCTTCTTTTGCAGGGGACACGTATCCGGGGTCGTATTCAAGAAAGCGGTTCAGCACCTGGATGGCGATGTGCAGTGTCTTTGCCTCCTCTATTTTACCTTCCAGATAAAGCGTGTAAATCTTTTTCATCTTACCGGGAATGACACTGGCCGCTGTTGAATAGATTCCCTTTGCCCCGATCATCAAGGAGGGGAAAAATTGACTGTCGATGCCAGTGCAAAGTGATGATTCCTTTTTCGTTAATCGGATCACTTCCACAAGCTGGCCCATGTCCGTCTGGCTTTGTTTAAGGCCGATGATGTTCGGAATCTCCATCAGCTCGGCCAGCAGCGACGGCCCCATGGGATTTCCCGTATATAGCGGATTGTTGTAAACCACAACAGGGAGCAGCTTCGCTTCCGCCAGGGTTTTGAAGTGATAGAAAAGGGCGCTGTCGTCCAGCACAAAATAATAAGGCGGCACCATGATAGCGGCATCCGCTCCGGCTTGCCTGGCGTCTTCCATTAACTGAAGGGCCTCCCGGGTGCTGCATGCAGATGTGTTTGCAATCACCGGAACGTTTCCCTTTGCTTCTTTTGAGATGACTTCAATTGCCGTCTTTTTCTCTTCTCGATCCAAATGTGGAAACTCACCGGTTCCGCCCACTGCCATAATTCCGTCAACCCCGCAATCGATAAGGTGTCGGGTTAGTTTTCCAAGGCCCTGTAAATCCAAATCTTCATTGTCTTTGAAAGGGGTGGCGATTGCAGCTATCACACCCTTTATGTCTTTTGATGTTATCATATCCGCTCCTTTTTCCCTTTTTATTGCCACCGTAAGATGTTGTATAAGTTTGACCAAAAAATATCATTCCCATTTTCATTGATCATTGTCAAGCCGCCCGTTGCTCACTATAATGCGTTTTATGGCTAACTTTATTTCGATTATCATTCCCGTCTACAAAGAAACGCATACCATATCGCGCACGCTTTCGCATCTTCTTCACCTAAACCCAGAGGGATCGACCGAGATCATCGTGGTTGACGGAAGCTGTGATCGAGATACTCTTTGCTGCATTACGGATCCTCGCATCCTAAAAGTTGCGTCCAAAAAAGGTCGAGCAACTCAAATGAACACAGGCGCACGGCATGCCACGGGTGAGGTTCTGCTTTTTTTACATGCCGATACTCTCATTCCAGACGAGGCCTTTCGATTGATCACAGATGCGTGTCAATCTGCCGATGTGGTTGCTGGTGCGTTCGCCCTTGGGATCGATTCGGAAAAGAAGATATATAGGATCGTGGAGAAGGCCGTGGCCCTTCGCACAAAGCTTACAGCCATCCCATACGGGGATCAGGCAATTTTTGTAAAGAGATACTTTTTCCACCGAATCGGCGGGTACCGGGAGATTCCCCTCATGGAAGATGTGGAGTTGATGAGCCGAATTAAAGCTGCCGGCGGTAAGATTGCGCTTATTCCGAAAATGGTGCGGACATCCTCCAGACGCTGGGAGAGCGAAGGATTTGTTTGCTGTACCCTAAGAAACTGGGCGCTGATTTCTCTTTACGCGCTTGGTGTTCCTCCGGAAACACTGGTGAAGCTCTACCGGCAGGTTCCGTCCGAATGATAAGTTGAAGCGAATCTTACCGGTGGCGGGACATTTTTTTCAAAAAGCTAGATTGATGCCAAACGGCTAAATTGTTACAAACAATAGTGCGAAGTTGCCATTTTGCCGTGAAATATCGTCATTTGTAGCTCTTTATGTTGAAACGAGCTCGTTTACGGTTTGACCATACATGTGAAACAGCTTGCGATCAGGTTCTTGAGTTTTTGGTGTAAAACGTCATATGAAAAATAACGCCTTCCTATTTCGTAATTTTTATTCACCATTTTTTCCCGCAATTTTTGATTTCTTAATATGGTTCTGGTTCTCCTGACCGCTTCTTGTGTTACATAGCCATCGAGTTCAATGACATCAAACCCCTTTGGTTTGATGTCGATGGAGTAAATGGAATAGGTATTCACGACGATGGGTCGGCTGAAGTAGATTGCCTCCAGAAAGGCGTTTCCGAATCCCTCAAAGTTTGACGGATAGGTGACCAGATCCGCATGGGGATAGATGTCCTCCAAGGTGTAAATTTTTTTCCCTGATTTTGTATATCCCCTGCGCTCATTGATAATGTCCGAAACAAAATATGTATTTACCTTCATCAAATTTGAATATTCGCGAACCCGCTGTTCATAATCGTAACCCTCATCGCTGGATGCATGAGAAATGACAAGTTTGGCCTTCATTCCCAACCGATGGACCAGCTCAATGGCATGTTCGATTCCCTTGCGCTTTACCACTCGCGTGGGCTGGAGGATGAAAAGTTCATCCTCATCGATTCCAAGTGCCTCTCGTACATCCGATGCATAGTCATCCACCGGCGCGGGAGGATTGGCGAAGTCCATGACATTGGGGACAATGGTAGCGGAGATACCTGTGCGCAGGCTTAACTGATTGTCCTGGGAGGAATTAATGACAACATGGTAAATCGTAGGCAGATGGGGTGGAAATGCCATGTTCAGATATTCCCAAACCGAATTGGTTAGAAAGTGCTGACGCTCCCAGAAAAAGTCATGATGATGAGCGATGGCAAGGATTCCGGTCTCCGATATGACTTCTGCTATGGCAATGCCAAGCGGAAGGTTTAAAGGTATGGCCAATGAGTTTTCAGGAACCAGAAGGCTGATGTCAAATTGTTTGATAAACTCATAGAGATGATCTTTCAGGTATTCCTTCAGCTTACAGATGCGCCTGGTTGTGGATCGTTTTCTTACGCGGGAGCCGAAACATGTTTGATAAATATTTCTGATCTCCGGGTGCTTGAAATGAGCTTTTTTTAAAACATAAGATTTTTCAGGAGGACGATCTATCTCTCCTGCAAAATAATAACAGGCAAACCCGAGCGATTCAAAGAAATCCGCCCATTTTTCCGTTTCAAGAGACACACCGTCGGTGCCGGCAAATCGGGTCGAAACAAATCCTATATTATGAGGTTTGCCACAGCTTTTGCATTTTGCCATATGGTTCCTCCCGTTGCTTTTCGGTGTCAACAGGCCGGTTGTTTGTTCATCCCCCAGGTTGCTTCAGATACGAGTTCAATTCATAATACCTGAAACAATCTATCGTATGATCATTTACCATACCTACTGCCTGCATGAATGCATAGCAAATGGTGGGCCCCACAAACACAAACCCCCGGCGTTTCAAATCTCTGCTCAAGGCTATCGAGTCAGCGGTTTTTGAGGGAATCTCAGAAACCTGACGCCGTGCATTTTTCTTAGGAGTGCCCCCCACAAATTGCCAGACATAGTCGCTGAAGCTGCCGAACTGTTCTTGGATTTTTAAAAAAGCCCTCGCATTCTGAACGGCGGAGCGAATTTTTCGTTCATTTCGGATTATACCTTTGTTTTTAAGAAGCCGCTGGATCTGTTCGGGGCCGTATCGTGCAACCTTTTGCGGGTCGAAGTGATCGAATGCATTGAAAAAATTTTGACGCTTTCTTAAAATCGTCATCCAGCTCAGTCCTGCCTGAGCACCTTCCAGAATCAAGAATTCGAATAATTTTTGATCGTTAAATACAGGGGTGCCCCATTCCTTGTCATGATATTCGATGTAGAGTGGATCGGTGCCCACCCATTCACAACGTTTTTTCATCATTGCTTCACCGTCAATTAAAAGACTCAAGTTTCGCACTCTATTTTACTGTAAAATTGCCAATGGATGTTGAGTCGAATAAAATTTTTTAAGGCAAAATAATTACACCGAAGCTCTTAGGGGACAGCCATTACGAAACATCGGGTCCAGGCACAAGGAAACGGCCATTAAGCAGCGGAAGATCTTGTTACTTCTGGTTTAGGCGCTTTGTTGACTCCCATTGTGCCGTTATCGAAGGGTGATAAAATGTATTTTGCCTTCAAAAAATTTCATTCGACTCCATCATATAAGGCATTTCAAAGGATTAGGGGTGCGAAACTTGAGTAACAGATCTGATTTGCAGCCCCCCCTCCCAATGGTTACTATATAACAGGTAACTTAGTGTCAGAAGTTCTGTGTATAATTCGGAAGTTTGGTTATATTTCTTAAACAACCGACGTAGTTGTTGACCTAATTTACGGCCCTGGCCGCAGGTGATGAAACCATGTATAATCATCACCAAGATGATATCTTCAATTCCATGCAATCACCCGAATTTTACCCTCATCCTGTAAGACGCATCGAGCAGCGTGACACCCACATATCAAAGGTGTTCCTGACCGGTGATTATGTTTACAAAATAAAGAAACCGGTGAATCTGGGATTTCTGGATTTCACCACCCTGGAAAAACGCCGGCATTTTTGCTGGCAGGAGGTCGTGCTGAACCGTCGACTGACCAAAAACGTTTATCTTGATATGGTTGCCATAACTTTTCACAAAGGTCAATACGTTCTTTCAGGACCCGGGGAAGCAGTGGAATATGCTGTTAAGATGAGACAACTTCCCGAGCAATGCTCCATGCTTCGCCTGATTCGGGACGGAAGGCTTTCTTATGACGCTGTAGATTCCCTTGCGCGGTTTCTTTCGCAGTTCTACGCCATGGCTTCCACCACAGAGCGTATAAATCATTTTGGTTCATGGGAAACGGTACAAGCAAATTGTGAGGAAAACTTTCATCAAACAGCCGCCTTTGTCGGGCATATCTTGGACGACCAAAAGTACCAGATTATTCGTGCCGCGACCCGAGCATTCCTTCGAAGGCATAAATGGTTATTTACCCATCGTATCGAGCAGAACAAAATAAGAGACTGCCACGGGGATTTGAGAGCAGGGCATATCTACTTCAAGGATGGGATTCAAATCCTTGATTGTATAGAGTTCAACGATCGATTTCGTTATTCGGATATTACCGCAGATCTTTCTTTTTTAGCTATGGATCTTGATTTTGAGGGACACTGGAAAATTGCAGACCAATTCATCGAGGCCTATGTGAGATACACCAGGGATAAGGATGTTCTGGTTCTGTTGGATTTCTACAAATGCTACCGTGCATTTGTTCGGGTCAAGGTCAACTGTTTCCAGTTACAGGAAAACAACCTCAAAGCGATAAACAAAGACAAGCTGCTTAAAGAAACCCGACGGTATTTATCGCTTGCGTATCGATATGCGGTTCAGTTTGCGCGCCCAACACTCTGGGTGGTGTGCGGTATGCCGGCTTCCGGTAAAAGCACCATCGCCAAGGAGCTGGGCCGCACTTTGGATATTGGTGTTGTGGAGTCAGACGCGGTCCGCAAAGCACTGTTCAGGATAAAACCTCATATATCGGTGGATGTACCTTTTGAAACAGGCATCTATTCCAGGGCAGGAAGTTCTCTTACTTATGGGAAATTGCTTATAGCAGCCCAGGAGGTGCTTGAGAAGGGAGACTCCATTATTTTGGCCGCAACTTTCAGCCGAAAACACCAGCGCCAAGAGGCCTTGCGGCTGGCAAGGGACATGGATGTCAACATTTTTTTCATTCAATGTGTCGCTTCCGACGAGGTGCTTAAGGAGCGTTTGAAGCTGCGCGAGCACAAGTCGTCTCTATCGGATGCCAGGCTGCATCACTTCGATGAGTTCAAGCGTCGATTTGAACCTCTAACAGAGGTGCCGGAAGACATTCATGTTCGTATTAACACGGAAAAACCTCTGGAAGACAGCATGGAAACCATTCTTTCCCATGAACATTTCATGCTGTCGAAAATGCTGTCAAACTCTGCGGATGCGAGCTCCATGTAAAGAAAAATCAGTGCAGGTATTGATTTTATAGAATTTATTCGTGTATAAAAAAATAGTGCTGGATTGTAGGTTGTGCTGGTTACGACAGCTGCCCTGAGGGAGGCTCCTTGTTTCTTTCCGAAAATAAGTTGAATCTGACTACATTCCCTGTGGATGCTTGATAAAGACCCAAGCTTTTAAAGAAGAACTCATCCTTTAGACTGAAAGCAGCACGATGCAACATTAACCTTTATATTGCATGGAAAGGAGGAAGCGTATGCGAAATGTAATCTTGGTGATAATTGGGCTTGCCGCTTTAGGCTTTTTGCTGGCAGGAATTTCAGCTTTAACCGGTTCGGGAATTATGGGTGTATCCCCGGAAGGATTTTCAAGAGGATGCACCAACCTTTCGCTTATTGCCATTGCGTTGAACCTGTGGTTTAAGGAAGGGAGCAAGGGAACGTAAGGGGATATGACGCAACCTGTCAGGTAGACCCCGTTGTTGGAAAACAACTCAAAAGTTGCAGTCGTCAGGTACTGAAAAATCATGCATAGAGGCCATTTCGCAAATTGTGGGTTTAAGAAAATACGTGGGCGCCAAGACGAATGCCGCTTCTGAAAGGGCAAAATGGCAATTTGACTATGTGATTTATGCAACTACGGGGTAGAAACAGAATTTTTAGGGCCTCTTTAAAGAGGCCCTAACTTATTGAAACTGCTATGGTAGGCGGTGCTGGATTTGAACCAGCGACTTCTACCGTGTGAAGGTAGCACTCTCCCGCTGAGTTAACCGCCCGTTATGATTCGTTGTTGACCAGTTCTTTAAGCTCTTTGCCGACCTTGAAAAAAGGCAGCTTTTTCGGCGGGACGTTTATCTTTGTACCGGTTTTCGGGTTACGTCCCACATAGGGTTTGTATTTCTTAACCGTAAAACTGCCGAAACCCCTGATTTCAACGCGTTCATTTCGCGAAAGCGTATCAGAAATGGACAAGAAAAATGTATCCACAAACTTTTCGGCATCTTTTCTGGTAAGAGTGGTTCGATTTTTCAATTCATTTATCAGATCTGATCTATTCATGAAAGCTCCTTGTTTATAAAACGCAATTTACCAAACCCATAGCTTCCTTACCGTATAAAAGAAAAAGAAACAATTTCTATTCTATCAAAGTACGCCAGAAATGCTGCCGCCCATAGGTCGATTGAAAAAGAAAAGTCATATCCTCCTCGGTTTTTATATATTGGGTTGTCTGTCCCAAAGTCAAGTATTTTTTCCATTTGTTTCCGGTTGGTTTTCGAGCTGAGAAACCATGTTTTTTTCAACCGGATTTCCGTACGCATCGATCTCTTTTAATGTTGGAAGATCTCTCAGGTCTTTTAAATCGAATAATTCCAAAAATGTCTTTGTTGTTGCATAGATTAAGGGTCGTCCCGGTATTTCTTTCCGCCCCAAAATTCGGATCAGTTTTCTTTCAAGCAACATGCGAAGGACCCCACCACAATCCACACCGCGGATGTGTTCAATATCCGCTCTAATAATAGGCTGTTTGTACGCAATAATGGCAAGCGTCTCCAGAGCGGCTTTGCTGAGTCGCTTCGGGTTGGGCTGCAGAAAAAGTTTGATCCATTGCCGATGTTCCGGCCTCGTGCAAAGCTGATAACCTCCAGCAACTTCTCTTAAATAAAACCCTCCCCTGCGCGCCTCATAGTCATCCGCCAGACGTCGAAGCGCATCTCTTATTTCTTTTGTTTCAGAATGGGCCAGCGTCCGTTTGAATCGCTCTATTGTTACCGGTGTGTCGGCTACGAACAAAAGGGCTTCAATGATGTTCTTGATATCTTCCATTTATACGGAAATAGGTTTTTGAGGTTCCAGGGTTTCTAAGTGTCTATTATGTGAAAATGTCCATTTTAAAGTTTTATGCTCTCCTAAGGGCGATGGATTTTTATATATAGAAGATTCTGATGATGCCGGTATGTACATGCTGTACGATGCGGATTAGATACAGTTTGACCATCTCCAAGATGGCCAAAAATGTTACAATGATGTCACTTTTATCCGCTTGGCCGGAAAACAGGTCCGTAAATGTGACAGAACCTTTTTCTTCAAGAATATCGACTATTTGAGATATCCTGTCCGTGACTGAAATCCGGTCGGCAGTAAAATCCACATGCTCCTCGCCGGGCAATGCATCCAGAATGCTTCGAAACGCATCGATCAGCTCAAAAAGTCCCACGTTTATCAGTTGATCCTCATTTACCGTTGAAAAATCATCATCATGAGCCTGCCGGCTAAACGTATGATCTCCCAAAATATTTCTTTGTGCAAGCTGTTCGGCAGCCGATTTTATTTGAAGATATTCCAAAAGTGGACGTGCGATCTCCATTCGCGGGTCTTCTTGATCATCTTCGAGCTCCCCGGGTGAGGGCAACAGCATGCGTGATTTTATCTGGGTTAAGGTGGAGGCCATCACCAGGAAATCGCCCACCAGATCGATGTTCAACTGTTTCATCCATTCAAGATACTCCAGGTACTGGCGGGTGATGAGGGCAATGGGAATATCATATATATTCACTTCGTTTTTCTTGATAAGATGAATCAAAAGGTCCATTGGGCCTTCAAAGATATCCGAAAGCTTAACTTCATATCGAGTGGATAAACTCTGCTGGGGTTCATTAACAGCAAATTCACTCATCTTTTTTTATCCTGAAGAGTGTAGCTGGAAAAACCACCGGTAAGTCAATCAGCCCATTTACCGGAAAATCGCTTTCCATGTGCATCAAAAGTTGCGAGGTTTTTTTATATGTTGATGGCCGCCCGCACTTCTTCCAATGTTTTTTTTGCCACCATGCGCGCCTTATGACAGCCATCTTCAATAATCTGGTTTACCAGATCCGGGTGTTGCTCGTAAAATTTCCTTTTTTCCCTTACAGGCTCAAGCGCCTTAATTAGGTTTTGTGCCATGATCTTTTTGCAGTCCACACAGCCGATCTGTGCTATGCGACAGTCTCTGTTGATAGCATCCACGGTTTCCTTATTCGAGTATGTCTTATGGAATTCAAAAACATTGCACACGTCCGGATTTCCGGGGTCGCTTCTTCGAGCGCGCTGTGGATCAGTGATCATTTGAGAGACCTTGGAGGCAATCTCATCGGGGCTGTCTGAAAGAAAAATGGCATTATTATAACTTTTACTCATCTTCCGACGATCGATCCCCAGGATTTTCGGGGTTTTCGTTAGAATGACTTCAGGTTCTGGAAAAACTTCACCATAAAGATGGTTGAACCTCCGTGCGATTTCGCGTGTTATTTCCACATGCGGTATCTGATCCACACCAACGGGAACCCCATCGGCTTTGTAAATGATGATGTCGGCGGCCTGAAGCACCGGATACCCCAAAAAGCCGAAAGTGGAAAGATCTTTGTTGCTGAGCTGGACTATCTGCTCTTTGTAGGTTGGATTCCGTTCAAGCCAGGGCACTGGAGTTATCATCGATAAGATGAGAAAAAGCTCGGCATGTTCCTTGATATGAGATTGTACAAAGAGAGTGCTTTTTTCAGGAGAAAGTCCCGTGCTGAGCCAATCGATCATTACATGATCAATATACCGTTTTATGTTGTCGGGATCTTCGTAATCACTGGTGAGTGCATGCCAGTCGGCGATGAAAAAAAAACAGTCATATTCATCCTGCATCTTAATCCAGTTATCAAGGGCTCCAAAGAGATTACCAAGATGAAGCGGTCCGGTCGGTCGCATTCCGCTTAAGATTCGCTTTTTTCCAGCCATTTTTCCCTCCTGAACATCACCGGCATGCCGTCCTCAAAGCCTTTCCCGGGATTTGATAATCCTTTTCACAAACGCCAGTTCTTCGGCTTTTGATTTTACCTCTCCGTTTAACCGAGCATCAAGAACCGCTTGAAGAATCCTTCGATAAATCGGCCCCGGGACAATCCCCATTTCCAAAAGATCTTTTCCCCGTATGGAGGATTTTATGTATCGAAGATTTGTGAAATAATGGGATATAGCCCGTTTCACCTTCTCATAGTTTGTTTTGGCCATCATATACAAAATGAGTTCTGTTCGGAATTCGGAAAGCCTTTTGTAAAGAACGCTGTTTTTGACCGGAACGTTTCTTTCCAGCCAAAGCAGATTGCGTTCTGCCGCAAATCTTTCTTTTCCAAATATAACCCGATATCGAGGGGGCAATTCAAACCTCCTGCAGATTTCTTCCAGGACTTTTTCATCCGTACGCCCCGTAAGAGCCAGAAAATAAACGGCCCACTTCATATAAGATTCTTCCAGAAAAAGCAAATCAAACCATGATAATACCTTTTTGACGGAATTAAATAATTCGAGGAGGTCATTTCCCACAGTAATGGTTGGGTGGATTACTTTCAGCAGATCGTAATCATTCAAGCGGACAATGGCTGCACTGGGGTTTTCTTCTTCAAGAATCTGGCGCAGCTCACTGAATACCCTTCTGCCGCTGAGTTGTTTGAAAAAATCCATTCTAACCGCATTTTCAATTAGCCCGGAGGTCAATTTTCCTATAGTAAACCCGAATCGTTGTTCAAAACGGATGGCCCGAAACACACGGGTCGGGTCTTCCACGAAACTTAAGTTGTGCAGCACTCGGATGGCTTTTGCCTTGAGATCTTTCTGAGCTCCGAAAAAGTCGATAAGCAGCCCAAATCGATTCTTGTTAAGCTGAATGGCCAGTGTGTTGATCGTAAAATCTCTGCGGAAAAGATCCAGTTTTATAGAACTCGTCTCTACCGTGGGCAGCGCGGCCGGAAATTTGTAATACTCCATTCGAGCAGAAGCCACATCGATCTTAAAGCCATCGGGAAAAATCACCACGGCGGTACCGAATTTAGCATAAGAATGGATTCGCGCTCCCGTCATTTTTGCGTATCTTCTCGCAAAGGCGATGCCATCACCCTCGATGACGATGTCGATGTCCTCGTTGGGCCTGTAAAGAAACAGGTCCCTTACAAAACCGCCCACCACATATGCACCGTACCCGAGGTTATCCGCCACTTCTCCGATCTGGCGAAACATATCCAAAAACCGCTTTGACAGCCGCTCTTTAAGGAATTTCGTGATGTTACGGGTTCTGGCGTGTACGGTTTCCTTTAATGGGTCCGGATGCCTGTCTGAGGCCACCTGGGATTGTCCAACGAGCACATTGAGCAGATCGGTTCGGGTAACAACACCCAGAACCACACCATTTTCCATAACCGGCAGGATACGTTGCTTATTTTCAATAATTTGTTCCTGTATTTCTCGTAAATCCGCATTCGGCCCGACCGTGCCCAGTTCGGTGGTCATATACTCGCGCACCGGAATATGATCCAGTTTATGAAATAACGCTTTTTCGATCACCTGCCGCGAAATGTATCCGGCAAGTTTGTTGGTTTTTCCGCATTTTTCCGCAACCAGCAAGGCATTGATGTTATACCGGGTAAGGAGATTGCTCGCTTCCTTGCAGGAAACATCGGTCTGAACCATTATCGGAGGAGAGGACATCAGTTCTCTTGCCAGCCGCCGAGAGCGCACCTTTCGAGAAAGGATGTCCATCAGTGCATGTTCAATCTGAACCAGAGTTTTCCCTTTAATGGTTGCAGCGGCCGCAAACGTATGTCCGCCTCCTCCCAGAGGAGCTAAAATGGTTCCCACATCAACTTCCGCCACTTTGCTGCGCGCAATGATATATATTTTGTTAACCATTCGTGCGAGAGCAAAAATGGCATCCAGATCGTCCATTCGCATCATCTTATGAACAAGAAACGCAAAATCAGGTACATATTCATCGGAAGATACGCTGGTGACCGTGATTTCCACACCATTGATACTGTAAGAGGTGGAGGCCTGTATCATTTCGTTGAGAAGCCTGACCTGTGCTGGACTCATTTCCCTGTCGATAAGACTTGAGACTATGTTCAGGTTGGCACCACTGGAAAGAAGCTTCGCGGCTGCTAAAAAATCCTTTTCAGTTGTGGAAGGAAAAGAAAAGGATCCCGTATCTTCATAAATGCCCAGGCACATAATGGTGGCCTCATCCGGGGTTAATTTGATTCCTTTCTTATCTATGATCTCTGTCAGCAATGAGACGGTTGCACCGGTGGTTTCAATGATTTCATACTGGCCTTTAATATCGTTCGGCATGTCAGGGTGGTGATCGAATACATGGATTTCCACATCGGGCCGGTTGAGGATGGAGGCAAGTTTGCCGATTCGGTTGGGTTGTCTGGTATCGACGATAACCAGTCTCTTGATTCGAGAAAGGTCAATGTCTTTAATGTCTGCCATGTTGAACAGGTACACCATGGACTGTATGAAAAAATTTCTCAGGTTTTTCTCCTGGGAGCCGGGAAAAACAACAAGAGATTCCGGATACAGCTTCTGAGCAGCGAGCATGGAAGCCAGCGCATCAAAATCCGCATTAATATGGGTGGTAATGACCGTAAGCTCGTTTTTATTCGGCATTTTTAAGAAAATCTATTAAACTCTAACTTAAGTTTCGAACCCCTAATCCGTTAAAAAGCCTTATATGATGGCATCGAATGAATTTTTTGATGTTAGAATACCTTTCGGCAGCATCCGATAACGGCACAATGGAAGCTATCCCCGTAGTTTAATAAATCAAATATAAAACGGTCTATACACATGATTTATCAATACCCGATGAGTTTGTTTTTTGAATCGTTTCCAACAACGGGGTTAACAAAGCGCTGAAATCAGAAACAAACCCAACCTGGTTTACAGTACAGAATGCATTTTGTGCACGTTTTTTGCTATTATATCATGTTGCACGACTAAAGTCTTGCTGTATTACACAGCGGATGGAGCTTGGGGTGTTTGGTGCCACATTTCACCGGGAATTGCTGAACGAAAAAGATTGTTGTTTATATTCATTTATGGTACTGAAACCATGAACGAATTTGATCGATTAAGAAAGCAAAGCGGCAGCAGGTTGTTGGCGTGGGGATATCGATCAGATAAAGGCGTTGTGGGGGTATTGATAGAGGGAGTTTACCATGCAGGTATTTGTTTGGGAAGGGAGAAACAGAAAAAACGAGATTCAGAAAGGAGAATTTGAAGCACCTGATGAGCGCGCCGTACGGGCCCATTTAAACCGGCTTCGGATCACTCCGACCAAAATTAAAAAGAAACCCAAAGAGATCGTTCTTTTTGCCCCCAGGGTCACCGAGAAGGATGTAATTCTGTTTGCAAGGCAGTTTTCCACGATGATCGATGCGGGCCTTCCCATTATTCAGTGCCTTGACATTCTGTACTCTCAGCAGGAAAACAAAACCTTTAAATCAATTTTAAAAGATATCAAAGAATCTGTTGAAGGGGGGGCAACTTTAGCGGAATCTTTGAAGAAATATCCAAAAAACTTCGATGCTCTATTTGTGAATATGATTGCGGCGGGTGAGGCCGGGGGGATTTTGGATATCATTTTGAGACGATTGGCAAGCTATATGGAGAAAGCAGCCAAACTCAAGGCGCGTGTGAAAGGGGCCATGACATATCCGATCATCACCCTGGCCATCGCAATTATCGTCCTGGCGGTCATTTTGATCTTTGTCATACCTGTTTTTCAAAAGATGTTTTCCGATTTCGGCGGTCAGTTGCCGCTGCCCACCCAGATTGTCGTCAACCTCAGCAATTTCATCAAGAGCAAGATTCTGTATCTCATTGGAACGATGGTGATTGTCGGCATTGCTTTCAAGCGGTTTTACGGAACCGAGAAGGGGAGGGCGTTTTTAGATGATCTGGTATTAAGACTGCCGGTGTTCGGTATTCTATTACGAAAAGTGGCTGTGGCAAAATTTACTCGTACCATGGGAACCATGCTAAGCAGTGGGGTTGCCATTCTGGATGCGCTTGAAATCGTGGCAAAAACATCGGGAAACAAGACCATTGAAAAGTCCATATACGATGTGCGAACGGGTATTGCAGAGGGAAGGACCATGGCCGAGCCGTTGTCTGAAAGCGGGGTATTTCCAGCAATGGTGTGTCAGATGATATCGGTCGGAGAATCCACCGGCGCATTGGATGCTATGTTGACGAAGATAGCGGATTTTTACGACGAGGAAGTGGACCAGGCAGTAGAGAACCTCACTGCGATGATCGAGCCCTTTATGCTGGTGTTTTTAGGAACGACCATCGGCGGTCTGGTTATATCCATGTATCTTCCCATATTCAAAATGGCCGGTTTGGTGGGCGGCTGATCAGATTCGCGACGCATCCATTACGATCCCGTTTCATCCCATGAACAAGGAATCAAAAAAGCCTGAAAGCGAGTTGATCCATCGACTCAAGTGGATCATGTTCTTACGGGTTATATTCACCGCTCTGCTGCTGAGCACCGCCCTCGTCTATCAAGTTCGGAAAACCCACTCCTTCCTGAATGAACAGCTGCTGGTTGTTTACGCTCTTACCGTTACCATCTTTATCCTTTCTTTTATCTATACTCTGGTTCTGCCCAGAGTGAAGCGGGAATTGCTGTTTACATACGTGCAGATCGTCATGGACACGTTTGTCGTAACGATGATCATCTTTCTGACCGGAGGTTATTCCAGTATCTTTTCATTTCTGTACATGGTTGTGATCATCTATGCCAGCATGCTTCTATTCAGGCGCGGCAGCATGATCATGGCTTCGTTGTGCAGCATTCAGTATGGAATCCTGATTGATCTTGAATATTACGGCATTCTCAATCCCTTATCTGTGGAGGTGAATATTTCCGCAGCAGGTTATTCATGGAGTCATGCACTTTTCAAGATTCTCATGACCATGTTGGCGTGTTTTGCTGTCGCTTTCTTAAGCAGTCTTCTATCCGAACAGGCACGGCGGACGAAAAAAGATCTACTTGCTATGGAAGATCATGTCAAACGTGTGGAGAAAATGGCGGCCATTGGAGAAATGGCCGCCGGGCTGGCGCATGAAATCAAAAATCCGCTTGCATCCCTAACGGGCTCCATTCAAATGTTGAGGGAGGATCTGCCTTATGATACGGATCATGAAAGGTTGATGCAGATTGTCTTAAGGGAGGCTGATCGACTGAGTTCTCTTGTCAATGATTTTCTGCTGTTTGCCAAGCCTCCTGCGGGCAAGGTCGAACTGATCGAACTTGCAGCAGCACTGACCGAGACGATAGAGCTGTTTGAAAAAGACAGAACCAGTCAGGGTCGCATAACCATGACCAAAAATTTCATCCCCAATGTCTGGATTGAAATGGATATTACCCACTTAAGACAGATTCTGTGGAATCTTCTTCTGAATGCAGCCGAAGCGATCGATGGCGAAGGTTGCATAGATGTAAAGATGATATGGTTGAAGAATCGATATGTCGGCATTCAGATAAATGATAATGGATGCGGCATATCCAAAGAGGCACTCAGGTTGATATTCGATCCCTTCTATACGACCAAGCCAAATGGAACCGGATTAGGGCTTTCTATCGTTCATCGAATCCTGGAATCCTACAAGGGATGGCTGGAGGTGGAAAGTACATTGGAGAAGGGAACGACCGTCACCGTGGCACTGAAGCAGATAATCCCTGTAACTTGATCTTGACATTTTCATTTCAATAAGATAACAAAATTTATTTAACCCTTCAAAAATAGTAATAGAATTAGTGAATTGGGAAAAGTGGCAACGGTTTCAACATACATTCAGCTCTGTGATTGCTCATAACTCAAGTTTCGCACCCTTAAATGCGTTGTAAAGCCTTATAATGATGGTGTCGAATGAAATTTTTGGAAGGCAAAATACATTTTATCAACCTTCGAAGACGGCACAATGGAAGTCAACAAAGCGCTTAAATAAGAGGTATCAAGATCTTCCACTAATTAGCGGCCTTTCCCTTGTGCCTTTGTGCGATGTTTCCGACTGGGTGCCGCCTATAAGCTTCGGTGTAATTATTTTGCCTTCCAAAAATTTTATTCGACTTAAGATCTATTTGCAATTTTACGGTAAAATAGGGTGCGAAACTTGAGTCATAATATGTCTTGTTTTAATAAATCAGGCACTGAATATAATTTGAAAGAAGGTGCGCGTAGTTTGTTTGACCGTTAAAGGGTTACATGTCATTCGAATATTTTATAGGACGTCGATATCTCAAGGCTCGGCAGAAGCAAACCTTTATTTCATTGATCACCTTTCTTTCAATTGCCGGGGTGACAGTGGGCGTGATGGCTCTGATGGTTGTGATTGCAGTGATGTCCGGATTTGAGTCCGACTTAAAGGCCCGGATTCTTAAGGGCCAACCTCACATAATGATTATGCGCCATGGAGGCCCCTTTACAGATTTTCGAAGAATTATTCCTATCATTGAAACCATCGATGGTGTTGAAGCTGCAGCGCCTTTTATTTATTCCCAGATTATGATTCGATCAGCCGCTGGTGTTGCGGGTGCCGTGTTAAGAGGGATCGATCCCGAACTGGCAGGCCGTGTGATCGAAAACCTCTCTGATCTTCCCCTGACAGATGGTTCGGAAAACAATGCATCGAATGTTCCGGCCATCGTTCTTGGCAAGGAATTGGCCGGTAATCTGGGCGTGTCAAAAGAAGATAACGTATATATTATTTCTCCCCGGGGTATGATGTCTCCCATCGGCCACGTACCTGTAATGAAGCGGTTTCGGGTAAGCGGGTTTTTTGAATCCGGGATGTATGAATACGACAGTTCCTTTGCTTATATCAACCTGAAGGCAGCACAGCGGATTTTGCGGATGCCGGATTCTGTTACCGGCATTGAGGTTCGTGTAAAAGACGTGTATCGTGCCGGAGAAGTTTCGCGGAATATTATTTCCAAAATCGGATTTCCTTACTGGGCAAGAGACTGGATGCAGATGAATAAGAATCTGTTTTCCGCGTTGAAACTGGAAAAAATCGTTATGTTTGTTATTCTAACGCTGATAGTTCTGGTTGCCGCCTTTAATATCGCCAGCAGCCTGATTATGATGGTAATGGAGAAAACCCGCGATATCGCCATCCTAAAGGCAATGGGGGCTACCGACAGAAGCATTCGCAAGATATTCGTTTTCAAGGGAATGATCATTGGAACCATCGGAACCGTACTTGGGGTCGTCTTGGGATTTGCCCTTTGTGAGTTTCTAAAACATTACAAAATCCATGAGTTGACCGGAGATATCTATTATTTTACATCCACCTTGCCGGTGCTGCTCAGAGCATTGGATGTGTGTATCATTGTAGCTGCGACCATCGTCATCTGTTTCATTGCGACCCTCTATCCCGCACGCCAGGCCGCCAAATTGAACCCGGTTGAGGCGATCCGTTATGGTTAAGATCAGGGATGCCTTTAAAGGCGTTGAGGGAGAAGGCATTGATCCCGGGCATTGCTTGATCAAGGGGCGGTGTTTATGTAAAAGCTTTCATAACAGCCGAAGCCGTATCGACATTTTAAAATCGGTGGATCTGGAAATCGGTTGGGGAGAAACACTCGCCATCGTGGGGGCTTCGGGCATTGGGAAGTCTACGTTGTTAAACATCCTGGGAACACTGGATCGACCGGATTGCGGTGAGCTTTTCTTCAAAGGGGAAAATGTGTTGCTTTATGATGATGAAAAACTGGCAAGATTCCGAAATGTTTCGGTGGGATTTGTTTTCCAGTTTCACCATCTTCTTCCGGAATTCAGCGCCCTTGAAAATACAATGATGCCTGCGCTGATCAGAGGAGACAACAAGGCGATCGCCAAAGAATCCGCAGAGGCGATTCTCTTAAGAGTAGGGCTTGGCGACAGGCTTCATCACCGGGTTGTGGAGTTGTCCGGGGGGGAGCAACAGAGGGTTGCGCTTGCAAGGGCTCTGGTTTTAAAACCGCCCGTGTTGCTCGCAGATGAGCCCACTGGAAATCTGGATAAACGAAACAGCGAAAAGGTGCATGAGCTTCTTCTGGAGCTCAATCAGGAATTTCAAATGACCCTGGTGGTTGTCACGCACAACCTGGAGCTTGCAGCGCTGATGTCCCGAATCGTTACCATTTTGGACGGCAAACTGGTTGAAACCGATTGAGGATATTCAGATGATTTACCGATCGAAGCGATTCATAACGATTTTTTTCATTTTCTGTCTCCCGGCAAGCGGCTTTACCCAAGAAACCGTTCAGATCATCGTGTTGCCTTTCGAGATTCATGCTAAAGATAATCTATCCTACCTGCAGCACGAGATCCCCAGATTGATAAAGAATCAGCTCAAGCAGGAGGGCGCGGTGGTACAGGAACCTCCCATTGCAGATGATGTTTACTGGAGGCGAAAGATCGAAGGAGTCGAGGACATCCGCAGGCTGGGCATAAGCCATGGATCGGATTATGTCCTGTGGGGAAGCCTGACCCGAGTTGGCCAAAAGTTCAGTCTGGATGCCAGATTGCTTAAATCCTTCGCAGACAGTGGACCGGATGTCTTTTTTTTGGAAGGAGAGGGAATCGAAACCCTTATCAGCGTTGTAAAACGGCTGGCCCGAAATGTTGGCATGAAGCTGTTTAAAAGGCAACGCATTGCCAAAATAGTCATTGCCGGTAACAGACGAATCGAAGCCGATGCCATCATGAGAAGGATCAAGACGGAGCCGGGTGAAATTCTCGTTCCAAAAAAACTGTCTGACGACCTCAAATCCATCTATTCAATGGGATATTTTGATGATATCAGGATCGAAGCACAAGACAGCCCGGAAGGAAAGATCATCATATTTCGAGTCAAAGAGAAACAAACAGTCCGGCGTATCCGATTCAAGGGTAATAAAAAATTTGATGATGAAGACCTTTTGGAAGCGTTGACTATAAAGACCGGTTCCATCCTGAATATTTTCCAGATTCAACGCAACATACAGCGAATTGAAGAGATGTACAGAGAGAAAAACTACCACAATGTGAAGATAAGCTACGACATCAAAGAGCTTGACAACAATCAGGCAGACATTCGGTTTACCATTCAGGAGGGAGAAAAGGTCCAAATCAAACGCATCTCTTTTGTGGGCAATCGCGCCTTTTCGGACAAGAAGCTCAAGGGAATCATGAAGACATCGGAGAAGGGTTTTTTCTCATGGCTCACCTCCTCGGGGGATCTCAACAAAGAAGATCTGAAGCAGGATATTGCCAAGCTCACCGCATTTTATCAAAACAAGGGTTATATTCAGGCCAAGATCGGGGAGCCTCAAATTAAGTATGAAGGAAACTGGATTTTCATCACCATCAAAATCGATGAAGGACCCCGGTTTCGAGTAAGAAAGGTGGACATTACCGGGGATTTGATGCGAGATAAGGCAGAGCTCATATCGAACCTGAAAATCATAAAAGAAGATTATTTCAACAGAGAAATCCTAAGAAGAGACGTTTTAACCCTCACCGACATATATTCTGATGAAGGTTTTGCTTATGCGGAAATCACCCCGCAGGTCAACAGGGATTTTGAAAATCTTGCTGTGGACATCATATTTGTGGCCAAAAAAGGCAAACCGGTATATTTCGAGAAGATCATCATCACGGGAAATACCAAGACACGGGACAAGGTGATCCGCAGGCAGCTCAAGGTTTATGAACAAGAGCTTTTCAGCGGCAAGCGGTTGAAGCAGGGGATTCGCAATCTGTACCGGCTAGATTATTTCGAGGAAATAAAAGTAGATACCCTCAAAGGCAGTGCCGAGGACAAAATGATCTTAAAGATTGATGTAAAAGAAAAACCCACCGGTGCCTTCAGCGTGGGAGGCGGTTACAGCAGTGTTGAAGATCTGTTCTTTGTCGCCTCCATCTCCCAGCGAAACCTTTTTGGAAGAGGGCAGATACTGAATGTAAGGGGCGAGATCAGCGGCCGCACGACACGCTTTATCATTCGTTTCACCGAACCCTGGCTTTTTGATATTCCGCTATCGGCGGGCGTAGACGTCTATAACTGGTCAAGAGATTGGGATTTATATGTAAAAGACAGTATCGGTGGTGCCGTCAGACTCGGTTACCCTCTGTTCAACTATACGAGGGGCTTTCTGACATACAACTTCGACCGGGCGGATATTCGAGATATTACAGATGACGCTCCGGTATCCATAAAAGAGCTTGTGGGAATCAATATTACAAGCAGTATCACGGGAAGAATGCGATACGACTCAAGGGATAAGATATTTCTGCCCACTCAGGGCTCAGACCACAGCGCTGCCATAGAGTATGCCGGGCTGGGAGGAGATGTGGGGTTCGTCAAGCTTACGGGGAACACAGGCTGGTACATTCCGCTGTTTTTGGGTACCACCGGTTTCGTTCACGGCGCCGGGGGCTGGGTTCAGGAAAGTACCGGAAAGGTCCTTCCGGATTATGAGAAGTTTTTCTTGGGAGGCATCAACACGGTGCGCGGTTACGACTGGCGAGATATAGCCTTAAAGGACCCGGACGGTGCCAAGATTGGCGGCGAGAAATTTGTCCAGTTTAATTTGGAATACATTTTCCCCATCTATAAAAAGGCCGGGCTGATGGGCCTTGTTTTTTCAGATGCGGGCAACGTCTATGCCAGTGACGAGGACGTGGATCTAGGAGATTTATTTTACGGTGTGGGAGGAGGAATCCGGTGGTATTCTCCTATGGGACCCATCCGTCTTGAATGGGGCTATCCGGTTAACCCCGATGATGACATGAGGCAGAAGGGGCGCTTTGAATTTTCGATGGGAGGTGCTTTCTAAATTTTTGCGAACAACACTATATACCATACAAGGGTTCTCAGGGTTTTTAGACAAATCGGCTTTCGCCTAAAAACCCTTTTGTCCAAGAGTCATATTTTTATTGGTCATAATAGCGAATTTATTATAAAGGGGAGGAAATCATGAAGGGAATAAGGCTTGGATATATTGCAGTGGTTTGTTTTTTCTTGTTGCTCTGCCAACCACTGTACGGAGCGGATGTGGCAAAAATCGGTGTGATAGACTTTCAGCGAATACTGGAAAATTCAAGCGCTGGAAAATATGCCCAGGCCGAGATCAACAAAAAGGGAAAGCTCATGGAAGAGGAACTCAAGCGGAAAGGGGCTGAAATCGAGAAACGTAAAAAGCAACTGGAGCGACAGGCGCTTGTGATGAGCAAAGAGATGCGGGAAGAAAAGGAGCGGGAGATTCGTATCAGTATCAATGATTTTAAATCCCTGCAGAAAAAGTACATGAGGGAGTTCAAGGAGTTCGAAAACAGGCTGGTGAAGCGGATCCAAAAAGAGATCATCAAACTGGTGCAAGAAATGGGCAAGGCCGAAGGATATTTGCTGATTGTGGAAAGGCGTTCCGGCGAAGTCATTTATACACCGAAGACCAACGATATAACCGACAGGCTCATTCAAAAGTATAATGTCGTCTTTTCAAAGACAGGAGGCAATGCCAAGAAGAAAAAATAGACGACTTCAGGGGCTTCTTATGAAACTACCACTTTCCCGCATAGCAGAGCTGGTTAAAGCAGAGGTTTACGGAGATGGCAGCAAACAGATCCATGGAGTTGCTTCCTTTGATGATGCCACCTCCCAAGACATCGCTTTGGCTGCAAATAGAAAATACTTGAAAAGGATTCACAACACAGAAGCAGGTGCTGTTGTGGTCCCCCGTGATTTTACGTGCAAGGGAAAGAATCTTATTTTAGCAGACAACCCCCAGGTCGCATTCGCAAAGGTGGTGGAAGCATTTTATCCTAAGGTAAGACCAGAACCCGGCATCGATGAAACGGCACGATTGGGGGATAATTTCGTATGCGGCAGTATGCCGTCAATAGGCCCTTTTGTTGTGATTCAAGATAATGTGACGATGGGCGATCGCGTCACTCTGCATCCCCACGTGTTTATCGGTGAAGGGGTTTTCATTGGCAATGACGTTGAGATATTTCCTAATGTCACCATAATGAACCGATGCAGGATCGGAAGCCGGGTGACTATTCACCCGGGCACGGTGATCGGTAGCGATGGTTTTGGATATGCTCCAGATGGTAAGATGTATCACAAGATTCCGCAGGTGGGTATCGTTCAGATCGATGACGATGTGGAAATCGGTGCTTGCAACACCATTGATCGAGCCACGTTTGGTAAAACCTGGATTAAGAAAGGGGTGAAAACGGATAATCTGATTCAAATTGCTCATAACGTCACCGTTGGTGAAAACAGTATCCTGGTTGCTCAGGTGGGGATTTCAGGAAGCGTCACTATCGGAAAGCATGTCACCATTGCCGGTCAGGCAGGCATTGCCGGCCATTTTAACATCGGAGATGATGCCACTATTGGACCTCAGGCTGGAATTTCAAGGAACATCGAGCCTGGTGAAACCGTTTTGGGTGCTCCGGGAATGCCCTATATTCAGTACATTAAGATTGCGAAACTCATCCAGAGGCTTCCTGAGTTAAAGAAGCGGATAGAGAGCCTGGAAAAGCAACTAAACGCATACGGTACATCTTCTCAAGATACGTCAAGGAGCGCAGGATGAATACCATCGGTTCGGTTTTGGTTTATATTATTGGAGATAGACATGGATACAAGTTTTGATATTCTCAGAATCATGGAATTTCTTCCCCATCGTTATCCGTTTATTCTTGTGGATCGAGTTTTGAGCATCGAGCCGGGGAAAAAGGTAATCGCACTTAAGAACGTGACCATCAACGAGCCGTTTTTCCAGGGACATTTCCCGGGAGCTCCCATCATGCCTGGTGTTTTGATTATCGAAGCACTGGGGCAGGCTGGAGGAATTTTAGCCTTTTTATCGCAATCAAAAAAGAAACCGGGAAGTCTCATATATTTTACGGGAATCGATAAAGTTCGTTTCAGAAAGCCTGTGGTTCCCGGTGATCAGTTGATCCTGGAGCTTGAGATGCTCAAATTGCGTGCAACCGTTGTGAAAATGGCGGGCAGAGCAATGGTAGATGAAAAGCTCGTGGCAGAAGCGGAATTGATGGCATCCATTGGAGTAAAATCATGATTCATCCCACAGCTATCGTCGATGCAAAGGCTGAAATCGCCTCAGAGGTGGAAATCGGACCATATTCCATCATCAAGGGCGATGTCATCATTGGATCCGGCACGGTGATCGGCTCTCATGTGGTTATCGAGCCCTATGTCAGCATTGGCCCTGATTGTCAGATTTTTCAGTATGCCGCCATAGGTGCGGTGCCTCAGTCTCTTAAATTCGAAGGAGAAAAGACCTATGTTAAAATCGGTCGAGGAACAATCATCCGGGAGTTTGCCACGATCCATCGGGGTACGGGTTTTGGCGGCGGTTTGACCGAGATCGGAGAAGAATGCTTTGTAATGGCTTACGCGCACATCGCTCATGATTGCAAAATCGGACGAAAGGTGGTGTTGGCCAATAATGCCACTTTAGGGGGGCATATTTTAATTGGGGATCATGCCACGGTGGGAGGGCTTGTGGCCATTCATCAATTCGTTCGAATTGGCGACTATGCTTTTATTGGAGGGGCCTCTGCCATGGTCAAGGATGTCCCTCCATACGTTATAGCTGCTGGTCCTCGAATCAAGTTGCACGGTTTGAACATTGTGGGGCTGAAACGTCACGGCTTTTCTGAGAACACCATTTCGCTGCTGAAAAAAACATATCGAATCGTTTTTCGAATCGGATTAACACTCAATGAAGCGATCGAGCGGATCCGTGCGGAAGTGGATCAGATTCCGGAAGTGGTTAATTTTATCAATTTCATTACTTCCTCACAGCGAGGCATCACACGATAGCCTATGGTGGGTATGTGATCAAGAAATGGAGCAGGAGGCTTCCAAGGCAGGTATTATAGGCATGTCGATGCGCATTGGGCTTATTGCAGGCAGCGGACAATTTCCGTTAATTTTTACCAGGGCGGCCAAAAAGAAAGGGTATTCCATCTATGCCGCTGCTTACATCAACGAGGCCGACCCAATCCTCGGTGAGCATGTGGATGATTTGAAATGGCTTCATCTCGGGCAGATCAATCGTCTTATTAAATTTTTCAAGAAAAACGGCATCCAGCAAGCGGTCATGATCGGTGGTGTTCGTAAAACCGGGATATTTTCGGATATAAAGCCGGACATTAAGGCCATATCCTTGATCACAAGACTTCAAACATCACATGATGACGGAATTTTGAGGGCATTTTCCAATTTGCTGGAAAAACAGGGCATTAAAATTCTATCCTCCACCTTCCTGCTCCCCGAACTCGTTGCCCGGGCAGGATGCTGGACAAAACGCAAACCCAGCGCTCTTGAAAAACAGGATATTCAAATCGGGTGGAGAATGGCAAAAGCAATCGGGCGGATGGACATCGGTCAATGCGTGGTTGTGGGCAACGGAACGGTTCTGGCCGTTGAGGCTATCGAGGGAACCGATGCCGCCATAAAACGGGGAGGCAGCTTTGGCAGGGGATGCGCCGTGGCTGTGAAAGTATGCAAACCCAACCAGGATAGACGGTTTGACATGCCTGCGGTCGGCACACAAACCATACAGACCATGTGCGAGGCAGGTGTAAGTGCATTGGCCATCGAGGCCGGTAAAGCCATCGTGTTTGACAGGGAAGAGATGGTCGCACTTGCAGACAAACACGGCATTGCAGTGGTTGCTATCGAACAAGAAGAACAGGAACAGTGGAACATTCTATGAAAAAACTTAAAGTGGGAGTCATCGGGGTCGGTTATCTAGGGAAATTCCATGCTGCCAAATATGCGAAAATGGCGGATGTGGACCTTGTGGCGGTAGTGGACATCAACAAAGCAAGAGCGGTTGAGATTGCACGACAATATGGTACCACTGCCTATTTCAGGCATCAGGACATTGCCGATAAGGTTGATGCGGTAAGCATTGTGGTGCCGACGGCCGATCATTTCGGAATCAGCAAATATTTCCTTGAACACGATGTGGATGTATTGATTGAAAAGCCGATGGCCACCACCATTGAGGAGGCCGACGAACTTATCGGATTTGCGGACTCAAGAGGGCTGCTTATCCAAGTGGGGCATCTTGAAAGGTTCAACCCGGCAGTGGTTGCACTTCAGGGAATTGTCAAGAAACCGATGTTTATCGAATCTCACCGATTGAGCATCTACCAGCCGCGCGGCACCGACGTGAGTGTTGTGCTTGATCTTATGATTCATGATATTGATATTATACTAAATTATGTTCAATCTGAGGTTAAAAGCATTCACGCAGCAGGGATTCCCGTTATTTCCAGACATGTAGACATCGCCAACGCGCGTCTTGAATTTAAAAGCGGCTGTGTGGCCAATGTTACCGCAAGCCGTATCTCTACCAGAAAAGAGCGGAAAATTCGAATGTTCCAAAGGGATGCTTACATATCGGTGGATTTCGCCAATCATGAGATTACGATCATAAGCCAGAACGGATCACACGGAGCTGGGATCATCCCGGGCATGGATATCAAGAGACTTTGCTTTACAAAAGCAGATGCACTTGAGGATGAACTGGCCTCTTTTGTCAAAGCGGTACGAAACCGGCAACCGCCCTCCGTAACCGGTCAGATGGGCCGGGATGCATTAAGCATTGCCCTTGATATCATGGATCAGATTCAAGCTTCTATAAAGCGGTTTTTGCAATACTAATTCCATGACGCAGGGATCTTCACAAAAGTGTGTTATGATCATAGCGGGCGATACCTCCGGAGATCTGCACGGCGCGAAGCTTGTAAGGAACATGCGGAAAAAAAACAACAGCCTTTTTTTCTGCGGTATTGGAGGCCATGAACTGCGGGATGCCGGAGTACGGCTTTTGCTTGACACATCCTCACTGTCGGTTGTAGGAGTAACTGAGATATTTTCAAAATTACCTCATTTCCTTCGGGGGATTCTATCTGCGGGATGCCTGCTGAAAATCCTCCACCCGGATCTGCTGATACTCGTTGACTTTCCTGGTTTCAATCTGCCCTTTTCGGCCATTGCAAAACGTTACAACATGCAGATCCTTTATTATATAGGCCCCCAGGTTTGGGCGTGGCGTAAGAGCCGGGTCAAAAAAATCCGAAGGCGGATCGATCACATGGCGGTGATCCTGCCCTTTGAAGAAGATTTTTACAAGCACCACCGGGTACCGGCGACATTTGTCGGTCACCCGTTGCTTGACGACCATCCAATTCCGGCTCAGGCACCCGCTGCCATCTCAGACATTGATACACCGATCATCGGTCTTTTGCCGGGCTCAAGGGATCGTGAGATAGCCCGGCATCTACCTGTTATGTTGCAAACAGCGGAGATTTTAACTGAACGGATGAATACGGTTCGGTTTATCATATCCCGTGCGCCTTCGGTAAATCCTCGAGCTTTCGAACAGATAATTAAACGGCATATTCGGTGTGCAGAATTTCGCATTGAGACGGATGGCGTTCATAAGATTTTTCGTCAATCCGTACTATGCGTGGTCGCCTCGGGCACCGCTACACTGCAAGCCGCCCTGTACGGCATACCGATGGTTATCATGTACAAAGTATCCTGCCTGTCGTATTGGGTGGGTAAAGCTCTGGTTCGAGGTGTAGATTATATCGGGTTGGCGAATCTTATAGCCGGTCGCGGTATCGTGCCGGAACTCATTCAAAATGAGGCAACCCCCGAAAACATTTCGGAAACGGTTCTAAAGATGCTAAACGATGGCGAGCTCCTTGAAGCCATAAGGCGCGATTTGATCGATTTACACCATAAGCTGGGCGGGGCCGGAGCATCGGAACGAGCAGCCGATATTGCGCTTAGCATGATTGGATCAGGGAATGAAGCTGAAGCACAGCCCATGGGTCAGCGAATTTAAATGGAGACTGATCGGTGCGTTCGGTAAATGGTTTATCGATCTGTTGTTCTTCAGCACCAGAATCGAATCCGTAGGACTGGAGGCGGTGAAGCCGGTTCTGTATTCAAGAAGGGTGATAGGTGCCTTCTGGCATTCGAGGATTTTGCTGGTAAGTTATATTTTTAAGGGCTGGAATGCGTCGATACTTGTCAGTGCATCGGATGACGGGGAGTACATTGCAAGGATCATAAAAAGACAGGGACATAAGTCAATTCGCGGGTCGACCACCAAAAGCGGGCTTAGAGCGCTGGCTGCCATGATCCGATGCCTGAACCGGGGACAACCCGGTGTGGTGATTCCCGATGGACCTCAGGGCCCGCGTTTTAAGGTGCAACCAGGAGTGATCACCCTGGCCAAGAAGACCGGATGCGCGATATTGCCCATCAGTTACAGTGCCAGGAAAATCAAGGTTTTCAATAGCTGGGATCGGTTTATTCTTCCTTATCCCTTTACAACCTGTCGGATAATATACGGAAACCCGATCTACGTACCGGAAGATGCCGACAAAGAGCTAGAATCCAGGTGCCAGTTGAAGCTTGAAAGTGAACTGCGACGCATCACCGAAGATGTGGATGCGTATTTTGGACACATTATCGATTGATTATCGATGAATTATTGTGGTATCAATCTCTGATTGCTTTAAACATGCTCCGTCGGAGGCGTAGTTTTTAAGAAGGGCTAAATAGTTCCCGATGCTTTAGAAGCGCAGTGAAGATGATACGGATACATACCCAATTTGTCAAAAATCGACACCGCCAGCTGTTCAAGCTCGTCAGAGAAAATGGCTTAAGGCTGTTTTTCGGGATGCTCTGCTCCATGGTGGTGGCTGCGTCCACATCCGCCACTGCCTATCTCATGAAGCCGGCAATCGATGAAGTCTTTATCAGGCATGATACGATGAAGCTGAAACTGATTCCCATCGTAGTGGTGATTTTATTTTTTCTCCGGGGCTTAGGCTACTATGGCCAGGAATACTTGATGAACTTTGTGGGTCAGGGCATTATCAAACGTTTGCGGGACAGCCTGTATGTTCACATACAGGACTTGCCGTTTTCCTTTTTCCAGGCAGAGAAAACGGGCGCTCTCATGTCGCGTATCACCAATGATGTCAACATCATAAGAAATATGGTCTCTACTGCCGTAACCGGGCTGATGCGGGATTGTCTTACCATCATCGGACTGAGCTGTGTGATCTTTTACATGGACTGGAAACTGGCGCTGTCCGCTATTGTGGTGCTGCCTCTTGCCTTTTATCCGGTGGTGGAATTTGGAAGACGCGTGCGCAGAGTCAGCACAGGATGCCAGGAATCCATGGCGGATCTGAGCGCATTTCTTAACGAGACCATTGCAGCTCAAAAAATCGTTAAAGCCTTTGGCATGGAATCTTATGAAAAACAGAGATTTTTTGATAAGACGGAAAAACTGTTTAAGCTTGAGATGAAGGGTGTTGTCGCAAAGTCTCTCACTTCTCCGATAATGGAATTCCTGGGGGGATTGGGGGTGGCATTCATCATCGGATACGGGGGCTATCGGGTCATTTCCGGCACCGCAACCCCTGGCAGTTTTTTTGCCTTTATCGGAGCGGTGATCATGTTGTACGACCCTATCAAAAAGCTGAGCCGGGTTAATGCAACCATTCAGGAGGGGCTTGCTGCTGCCGACCGCGTATTTGACATTATCGAAAGAAAATCAGACATCAAGGAAGATCCGAATCCCATCATCATCCAACCAGGTGCGCATCGGGTAACATTCAAGAACGTATACTTCGGCTACAATGAGACCATGGTTTTGAAGAATATAAACCTCGATGTTCGTCCCGGGGAGATTCTTGCAATCGTGGGTACAAGCGGAGGAGGCAAAACTTCTCTGGTAAACCTGATCCCAAGGTTCTATGATGTGGCAAGAGGTTCTATTCTGATCGATGATATTGATATCCGAAAGGCCTCTATTTCATCTTTACGCAAGCAGATCGCCATCGTCACCCAGGAACCCATTCTGTTCAATGACAGCATTAGGAACAATATTGCATACGGCAATCCGAATGCTTCGATCGATGCGATTGAAAATGCGGCAAAAGCAGCCTATGCATATGATTTTATTCAAAGATTTCCGGATAAATTCAATACGGAGATCGGAGATTTGGGCTCCCGGCTGTCCGGCGGAGAAAAACAAAGGATATGTATTGCCCGTGCCCTTTTGAAAGATGCACCCATATTGATACTTGACGAAGCCACCTCTTCGCTTGATTCCGAGTCCGAGATGCTGGTTCAAAGAGCCTTGGAAAATCTCATTCAGGGCCGCACCACGTTTATTATTGCGCATCGGTTTTCGACAATCGGCTATGCCGATCGAATTATTGTTATCAATGAGGGAAGAATCGTTGAAGAAGGAACCCACCAGGAATTACTCTCCTGCAGCGGTGAATACTGCAAACTCTACCAGATGCAATTGCTGAACAGCGGTGAAAGAGAGGCGGTCAACTAGTTCCTGCAACTAATCATGCTGGCATTTATAGAATCCATTGACATTTCTCTTTTCTATCTCATCAATCGCAGCGGCCAGAACGATTTTTTCGATCTCTTCATGCCCTTTATTTCTAATATCAAGAATTTCTATTTTCCGATGGCAATGTTCTGGCTCTTGCTTGTGGTCAAAAAGAGCACTAAAACCCGTGTGGCGGCTATTTCCATTATAGTTCTGATCGGCATCTCCGAATGGGTGAGTTCAGACCTGTTAAAGCCTGCATTTGATCGGCCAAGACCCTATCACTCTTTGTCTTATGTGCATCTCTATGACAGGATGTTTAAAACCTGGAGTATCACCCCGCAGTTGCTTGAGACCATTCGAGGCGAGTCTTATTCAATGCCTTCCTCTCATGCCACCAACATTTTTGCTGGAGCCTTTTTTCTGAGTTTCTTTTTTCGCAAATGGTCGCCAGTCTTTTATCTGATTGCTTTTATGGTAGGGTATTCCAGGGTGTATTTGGGAGTGCATTTTCCTTTTGACGTGTTTGTTGGAGCCATTGTCGGTACACTATGCAGCTTACTGGTGGCCTGGCCGACCAGCCAGATAATACGATTTTTCAGGAAAAGATCCACTCTGCAATGATCTTTTGCCGATGAACCGGAGAACCCATAATGTACCTGTCCATTGTTATTCCAGCCTACAACGAAGAGAGCCGAATCGTAAGAACCATTGAAAACACCCTGGCCTATCTAAATAAACAGAGTTATCAGAGCGAAATCCTGGTAATCAGCGACGGAAGCACCGATAGAACGAAACATATTGTGGAGAACGGTTTCAAGCCCGGAAGAAAAGTCGCCATAAAGGCCTATGAATACCATCCGAATCGTGGCAAGGGATATGCGGTTCGATTTGGAATGCTTAAGAGCAGCGGAGAACATATCATGTTTATGGATGCCGATTATTCGGTGCCGGTGGAGGAGATTGAAAAAGGCTTGAAATTACTGCGGCATGGTGCGGACATTGCCATCGGCTCCCGCACCATATACGGAGCCGTGGTGCTGGTACATCAGAATTTTTTTAGACAGCTGTCTGCTAAAATTTATACATTTATTCAAAATTGTTATCTTGGTATTCCTTACAAAGATACGCAGTGCGGTTTTAAGGTATTTAAAAGCCAGGCCGCGAAAAAGCTGTTTCAAGAGCAAAGACTTGATAGCGTTATTTTCGATCCGGAAATCCTGTGGCTTGCTAAAAAATACGGTTTAAAGGTGATGGAGTTTCCCGTGAGATGGCGGCATGTAGAGGGTTCAAGAATCGTTTATGACAGCCTGAAAAAATCTCTTTTTGTCTTCCAGGAGCTTTTTCGAATAAAGAAGGTGCATCGTTAATCGGCTCTTTCTCCAAATATAAATCCGCCATCAGTATTATGAATCAACCGGCACGGATATCCTCCGGGTGCGGTGGCACCCATCGAAGTCCTCCCTTAAAGCCGTAAGCGCGATAAATATATAAACTCTTAATAAATGTTTCTTTTTTACCAAACCCTCGTTTTTGATAAATATCTAACCGAACAGGAGGTTCGACATGGTCAAACACCTGGTACAAGCGAGTCTTATGACTGTCGGGACGATAGGTCACGCCCACCGCATCCCAGCCCGTTAAATCCTCATCTTTCCACCAATAATCATAAACGTTGGGGCGTTTCCATTTGTTGATGGATACCGTATGGGGCTGGCCTGGTGTATAGAACGCAAGTTCACTGGCGATCTGATAGCGAATTCCAAAGAGAAATGTTTTCCGGGGCCTCGGCATCGCCTCCAGTATGCTGCCGACCCGCTGGCCCAATTCCTTCCATCCTGAAATTTCCTGAGCCGTACGATCGTACCTTACGGGTATCGGCACCACGGGCCATACCACCTGAATCAAGACCAGCGCAGAAAACAGGTAGGCGCTTCCGACCGCCCACGGCCACAATCGTCTTCCTGTACGAACCATTGCGTTGTCGATAAGCGGTTTGGTTTTGCGTGAAAAAAAAGCTGCGATCAGTGCAGACACCGTTAGATATCCCGCTGCCGGCCAGTTTCCGTAAACACGTGTATGCAGGCTCAAAACCGCAAACACGGCAACCACTGGAAAAGACGTAAGCGTAATATACAAGTATATCCATTTTTGTTCTCTGCAAGGTTTTTGCAACGCCAGTATCCATGCCAGGATGGCGAGCAAAAACACCAACGGGGATAAAAGCCCGATTTGAGAGGCGATGAAATCACCGAAATATTTTAGATGAATAGAAATCGCTTCGTTTGCTCCACCAAGATAGGCTACGTGCTTTAAAGAGTTCCAGCCGTTTCGTGCATTCCAGAGGATGACCGGATAAAACATAAGCCCCCCCAGGAAAAGGGCCGCATAAGGACGAGTGTGTGTCAGCCTTGTTCGATGGTTTTTTGAAAGCAATCCGTAAAGAAAGACGCACGCAGGAAACATCACCATGGTATACTTACCGAGCATGCCGGCACCGAACCAACAGCCTGCGAGAAGCCATTGCATCCATGTATCTTCCTCATAGCCGCGGGCTGCATGGTAGCTACAAGCCGCCCATGCGGCAGCCTGCAGACTGTCAGGGGTGGCAAGAAGCCCACCTACATTGAAGATAAGTATTGCATGACTCATGAATGCCGCACTCCAGGCGGCATACGCACCAAGCCAGCGTTTGGCAATGGCGATGAGATAAGCCGAGGCAACCGTCATGGAAAGAATGGAGGGAAGTCGAACCCCGATTTCCGTATTTCCCACCAGCAACGTGGACAGCCTTATTACCCAAGCAATCAGCGGGGCCTGATCGTGATATCCCCATGCCAGATGTCTGCTCCATTGCCAGTAGTTGGTTTCATCAGGTACCAGGTTAAAAAGCCCTGAATAGATGATCCGAAACAAAGTAAACCCGATTATCCAAAGCCAGGCGGCAATAAGAAAAAAACGCTCAGAATCTGCTCTCATGGTTTTGTGAACTAATGTGGGGGCTTAAAATTGTCAAGCAGATTATGTTTTATATGCAACTGCAGGGTTGATTATGGGAAAAAAAGTGATATCTTCTTTTTATCACCGATCGGAACCCGCCAGCATCAATAAATTTTGGGAGTAAAAGATGCGTCCAATCAGAGCAAAGGGAGAGGGTCGCTGTATTTGTTGATCTTTGATTACAAAAAGGGATGGTTTGTTTTAATCACTAAAAGCCACAGAAAGGAGCAATAAATGGCAGAGAGACTTCAAGTTTACAAATGTGATGCATGCGGAAACATCGTTGAGGTCGTCCATGGAGGCGCAGGAGAACTTGTTTGTTGTGGTGAACCTATGAAATTGTTGGTGGAAAACACCGTCGACGCCGCCAGGGAAAAACACGTTCCAGATATGGAAAAAACCGAAGCAGGAGTGAAGGTCAAGGTCGGAAGCGTCCCCCATCCCATGGAGGAAAAGCATTACATCGAATGGGTAGAAATTATAGCAGACGGGCAAGCCTACCGGCAGTTTCTAAATCCTGGAGAAGCTCCCGAAGCAACTTTCAATATCGAGGCGAAGGATCTTACTGCAAGGGAATATTGTAATCTTCACGGTCTCTGGAAGGCTTAATTCAACATTGTTCCATCTTTCCCGAAGCCTTTCAGGGAAGGAAGGCCTTCGGGAAACCATTCGGTTGATGAGAAAATTAATCGGTTTTTGGCTTTAAATTCTAGGAGGTGACCAATGACAAGCTGGAAATGCAGCCAATGCGGATATATGCTCGAAGCAGATATACCACCGGATGAGTGTCCTTCGTGTAAAAAAAGATGTGAATTTCTCGACAATACTTGCTATACTCCTGATTGTTCTGCCGATGGCATCGATAAACGAATCGGCTAATTGCCTTCCGATCATTATATTACGATCGGTTATTTTTGCTAGCCGCAACCAATGTACGATATTGGAGAACACAGGATGCTAAAGGCACTGATTGTCTGTGCAACACGATCGGGGGAGACAAGGCAGATTGGAGAGCTGATCGGTGAAGGTTTTCGAATCGCCGGGTGGGAAGCGGCTGTAAAGGATGTAAAACATTTCAAGCAACCAGGCGACCTGGACGGGTATGACGCCTATGTTTTTGGTTCCGCAACATATCATGGCGACATGATGCAGGTCATGAAAACATTTCTTTTCTTGGCGGAAAATGCAAACTTGCACCGAAAACCAGGAGGCGCCTTCGGCGCTTTCGGCTGGAGTGGAGAGGCACCGTATCGCATCTATGATACCATGAAACACATTTTCAAAATGGATATGGTTGATCAACCGCTTAGACTTAAAACAAGCTCCATTCAAGAAGGTGGTATCAAAATGACTCAGGACTATGGCGGAAAGATTGCCGGCAAACTGGGTTGAAACACCACGGTTTCACACTGCCGGTATAGAAGGAGGAAACCATGTCGACACCACAACATTGCCCGGGCTATCAGCAGTTTAAGAACCTGAAATCTTTTATCTGTAAATGCCCGCAGTGCGGTAAGGAAAAAGAAATATTTTCAGACGAGTTTGACCGTCCTCACGTTTGCAATGAATGCGGAAAACCGATCGATTTTAGCCGATGCACCTTAAGCGGTGAAGCCGGATCCGTTACCCCGTGACCATACATATGCTTGGCAGCAGATAGGCTCTGATCATAGCATGAGAGCGAATTGCTGGCTGTTGTTTGTGCTCGCTGGAATCGTCGCCGGTATTGCCGTTACAGAAGCGGGAGAAAATAAAGGGGCAGAGATTATCGTTTTGCGGGGTGGAAGGTCCGGAAGAGTCACTTTTCCTCATGCCACCCACCAGAAGGTATTAAAGGATTGCAAGCTGTGTCATCATCTGTTTCCGCAAAAACAAGGTGCCATCAAGGATTTAAAGAAGCAAGGTAAGTTGAAAAAGAAGGCTGTCATGCGCAATTGCATGAGATGCCACCGGAAAACGGCAAAAACGGGTCGAAAGTCAGGTCCGGTTCGATGCAAAACCTGTCACAGGAAATAAGGTCATTTCAATCATGTTCGTCTTAGGATTCCAGGGGAGCCCCCGGCGAGGGGGCAATACCAATTTTCTGCTTTCGAAGTTCATGGAAGCCGCCGGCCAGTCAGGGGCTAAGACTCATAGTATTTTTGTAGATAAGAAAAACATTGTGCCGTGCAAGGAATATACTGTTTGTGAAAAAAAGGGATTTTGCCCCATTGACGATGACATGACGCATAAAATTTATCCATTGATCCGAAAGGCGGATATTATTGTTGTGGCTACTCCAATTTTTTTTTACAGTACCACCGCACAGATGAAGGCGCTGATCGATCGATGCCAGCTTTTTTGGGCAAGAAAATACCGTTTGAAACTTACCGACCCCGGCCAGGGTACACGACAGGGTTTCCTGCTGGCCATAGGGGCCACCAAGGGAAAAAACCTCTTTGAGGGTTTGAAATTAACCATGACATACTTTTTTGATGCTGTAAGCGCCAAGTATGCAGGAAGCCTGACATACCCGGGTATCGAAAAACCGGGAGACATGAAAAATCATCCTGCGGTATCAGAAGACGTGAGGAGGGCGGCAGAGAAGTTGTTGAAACCCTTTCTTAAAAGAAAAAGAATTCTTTTCGCCTGTAAAGACAATGCCTGCTTAAGCCAGATGGCAAGCGCCTTTATGCAACATCTTGGCGGTGACAGGTTCGAGATTCTAAGCGGCGGCCTTCATGCCGCTGATTCCATTTATCCGGCAATGGAAGATGTCATGCAGGAGATAGGACTGGATATGGCTTTCCGGAAGCCTCAATCAATTCACAGCGCCGTTGATGGAAAGCCACTTGACTGGCTGATCACAATGGGCGATAAGACAAACATCAAATCTGCTAAAGGGGTATTTACGCTGCACTGGGATTTCCCGGACCACCGGGGAAAACAGATTGGATTTATCCGCAAGCTAAGGGATGATATTAAAAATCGCGTGGCTGAATTAATAGTTCAACTCAAACAATAGATCCGAGAACAAACAGCGAAAGGAGGATGGGAGATGGACCGGTATGTGTGCACAATTTGCGGTTACGTGTACGACCCCGAGCAGGGGGATCCAGATAATGGTGTTGCACCGGGAACTAAATGGGAAGACGTGCCAGAGAACTGGGAATGTCCCGTGTGTGGTGCTTCAAAAGATGATTTTGAAAAAGAATCCTAGCCGCTGATCGATTAAATCTGATTTTTAATTTCTTTAGGATACCCTTTTAGACCATCTTGGATGAGATGAAAGGGTATTCTATTTTACATACCTATGATAGCAGTGCTATCAAACAATATGACTTCAGGAATTGTTCCGCTTATGCTTATACTGGCTGCTTGCGCGCAAGACAGGCATGGTTATATTAAACTTTGCTTTTTCCACAACATTCGCTCTGGTTGAGGTGAAAACATGAAACCGGTTCAAATTGCAAAAAATATTTATGATGTAGGTGTGAATGACTGGAATATTCGAGATTTTCACGGCTATTCCACCTGGCTTGGAACCAGTTACAATGCATTTTTGATTATTGATAAAAAGATCGCGCTGATCGATACCGTGAAAAGCGATTTTACCGAGCAGCTCATCGATAATGTTTCTGAAATCATCGATCCTAAAAAAATAGATTACGTCATCAGCAACCACACGGAGATGGATCATTCCGGCGGGCTTGTTCGACTCATGCACCTTATCGGTGAAGATAAACCGGTATACTGCTCGAAGATGGGGAAAAAAAATCTTCCGCTGCACTATGGCCCGAAGCTGAACTATCAGCCTGTAGAAGAAGGCTACAGGCTCAAATTGGGAGACAGAACACTCACGTTTCTTGAAACCCGTATGGTCCACTGGCCGGATAGCATGTTTTCATACCTTATCGAAGACATAATCCTTTTCTCCAGTGATGGCTTTGGCCAACATTATGCAGGATTCGAAAAATTTGATGATGTTGTGGGCGATGAAATCATGTGGCACGCAAAGAAATACTTTGCGAACATATTGCTGTTATATGCACCGTTGATCCTTAAACTAATAGAGAAAGTAAAAGAACTCGGTCTCGAATTCAACATGATATGTCCGGACCATGGAATTATCTGGAGGAGAAATCCCGGAAAGATCATCGAAGCGTATGCTCGATGGAGCCGACAGGAAACCGAGAACAAGGCCCTGGTCGTATACGACACCATGTGGCACAGCACCGAGCGGATGGCAGAGGCTATCGCCAGCGGGATTGCATCTGAAAGTGTTCGTGTACGTCCCATGCATCTAAGAAAATGGCATCGATCCGATATCATGACGGAAGTTTTGGATGCAAAAGCGATCGTTGTCGGTTCCCCCACGCTTAACAATGGCCTGTTTCCAACCGTGTCTGACTTCTTGACATATATGAAAGGGCTTAAACCCAAAAATAGAATCGGAGCTGCGTTCGGCTCTTACGGGTGGAGCGGTGAGGCCGTTAAACTGATCAGAGAGCAGTTGAACGACATGAAATTCGACCTGATAGAACCGGATATAAGATTACAATACGTGCCCGACAGATCAGGGCTCGAATCCTGTTTTCGATTTGGAAAGCAGATCGGTAAGTCCATAAACGAGAGCAGTTTTGTTTAATGACCCCGTGAGAGTGCCAGCCATAGACTTAAGTGAATGTATCCGGTGCGGTATATGTCAGGATGTGTGCCCGGAGGTTTTCATTCTTTGCGGCGGCGGATATGTTATGGTTGAAATGCGATGCGAATACCCGGTTGCCCGAAGTTGATGAAGCCATAAAGCATTGCCCCGCAAACTGCATATGCTGGCAGAAAACATAGCCGTGACTTCAAGACAGCTTAAACAAACCTTAAAACAGCTGCTTGCGCAGGATGATTTCAATGCCTGTCTTGAATCCATACGTCAGCTCCCACCACGCCGTGTAATAGGCCCGCTTTTTTCTTTTTTCTTCGCCCAGGATGAACTGGTTAAATGGCGGTCGATAACCGCCACAGGCGTTGTGGTGAGCGATCTGGCGAATCAGGACATGGAGGCTGCCAGGGTTATTATGCGCCGGTTGATGTGGAATTTAAACGACGAATCCGGGGGGATCGGATGGGGATCACCCGAGGCCATGGGAGAAATTATGTCCCGCCATGAAAGGCTTGCTGATGAGTTCAGTTGCATTCTTATATCCTACATCCGCGAAGGCGGGAACTTCGTTGAGCATGAAATGCTCCAAAGAGGGGTGATATGGGCCATAGGGCGGCTCGCGCATGTTCGCCCCGAGCTTTGTAAAGATGCGGTTGCGTCTCTTTGCCCGTACCTTCAATCCAGGGACCCGGTTCTTCGTGGAATAACCGCCTGGACAGCAGGTGCGCTTCCATCTGAGGCGATAAAATTAAGGCTTGAGCAACTAACCAAGGACAGGGCTCGTATCCGGCTGTTTTTTGATGGTCGCTTGATCGAACGCACAGTAGGGCAGTTGGCCGAAGATGCCCTGTTGGTTCAAAGAGAAGCGTATGCTGAAACCTGAATTGCCTGCCCGATAACGCCAACCCCAGCACGATTGTGTGGACACTGCCGCTTGATTTTTTATCATGCCCACACACAACAGTAACCAGAAATGAAATACCTGATTCGATTCACCGACGATTTGGCTCTGAGTCCAAGCATGGTGGGGAACAAGTTCTACACCCTTGCCAAGGCGTATCGGCTCGGGTTTCCGGTTCCCGAAGCGGTTGCCATAAGCACACAGGCGCATCGCTTTTTCCTTACGCATCAAAAATGGCCAAGAGGCCTGCTTCAGGATGTCATAAATATGGCCGGTGAGCTCGGACTTGCAAATGGGCTTTCGATTCGCTCCTCGGCAACCAAAGAAGATATGAAAGAGAGAAGTTTCGCCGGACAGTACAGGAGTTTCCTTGGAATTACCAGCGAAACGGATCTAAAAGAAAAGATCGAAATTTGCTGGAAAAGCGGCGATACAGAAAGGGTTCAAAGCTATCTTCGTTCAGGAAAACACCCTGAAATATCAAAAGCTCCTCCGCTTATGGCCGTCATAATGCAAAAACAGATATCGGCCACCGTTTCGGGAGTGGCCTTTGGAAAAAACCCGATGAATCCTGCCCGGGAGGAGGTGGTTATCGAAGCGGTGATGGGCTTGGCGGAAAGTCTTGTAAGCGGTCGCGTCACACCCTATCGCGCATTGGTTAAGCCACCCGATATCGTTCATATCGAATCACCCGATCAAGATGAAATGTTGGACAAGCAGCCGGATAAGTCACCGCTGACGAACGCACAGTGGTGCTCTGTGGCTCAGCTTGTAAAAGCGCTGGAGCAGAAACTCGGTATTTGCCCGCTTGATATCGAGTGGGCCTACGATGAAAGCCAGAGGCTGTGGCTTATACAAAGCCGTGCCGTTACCGCCATGAAAGCAGAAGATGATATAGCACCAGCGGGCATCTGGACTCGGAAAATCGCAGATGACCTCTGGGCAGAGCGTCTCACCCCCTTTATGGCAGACATCATGTTAGGCAACTCTCATCGGTTCGACCTTTCCTCAGTTTTACCGACTCTTGGGATCGCGGACATCAAACCAAAGCTGGCCGTGATCAACGGTTATTTATACGTAAACTGCTCAGCAATTGAACCGGTCATCTCGAAGATTCCCTCGAAACTTCGTATAGAGGAGATTCGCTCCCTGTTCCCGCCTGAGTTTAATATGGACAGGATACCTTCTCCTTCCATTGTCAAGCTGCTATTCATTGTTGCCCGGGTCCTGCTGTTCCTTTTTAAAACGCCAAGAGCAAACCCCATATTTTGCGCCCATATGGCCTTAAGAAAGACGATGTACATTGATGTAAATTTGGAAAATATCGATAAGTTTCCGGAAGATGACCCCTTCCTTTCTTTTCGGAAGCTATCTGCTGCTGTGGATGCGTTTGTCCGGATTCTGGAAAATAACCAGTGGCCTTATCTCTATGCGGTTGTCCTAACCTGGTTCTGCCGCTGGTTGATGGTCGAGCTGTTGGGTGTCCCTTACGGTGAATTTCTTATCGCCATCAGCCACAACGCCAGGAATGTAAGCTTGGACATAGAGCGTGAATTCAGAAAGATGGCTCAAAAGATAAAGGACGACAAGCGGCTTTTGGATCGGTTTCTAAATGAAACGCCCATCGAACTGATGGCCGATCTGCCTGCTGCACTTGCAGAGGACATACAGGGGTTTCTCTCAAGATACGGTTGCCGAGCTCGGCATCGAACATTGCTGGTCAAACGATGGGCCGAGGCTCCTGAACAGGTGCTGAGAATATTAAAATCACTTGTGTGCACCTCCGGCACCCGGCTAACAGAGATGGCAGAGGTGTCGTTTTTTTCTTGCACGGATAAACGATCAAGTAAAATAAATCCTGCATTGCAGCCCTTTGTTCGGCTCGGCTTAAGATTTACACAACGATATCTGGATTTAAGGGAGAATCTTAGATTTCTGCTGGACAAATCTCTGTATCTGATTCGACGCTGCCTGTTGACACTGGGCTCCCAGCTTGCTTTGGGTGATAAGGTCTTTTTTTTGACGATGGAGGAAATCACCCGGATCATCAACCGGAAAATGACCCCTAAAAAAGCGGCTTCGATCGTATCGGAGCGATGGCAAAATTTTTTAATACCCTCTGAGCCGTCCACCTATCTTATCGATGGAAGAGCTGTAAACGAATTTTTAACCACGGGTCATATTCTCCGCGGCCTTGGCACCAGTGCTGGGACAGCCACCGGACCGGCTCGCGTGATAGAAGATCCCGGTGCGGCAGAAATCCGACAGGGAGACATTCTTATCACAAAAAATACCGACCCGGGCTGGACCCCCATATTGAGTATCGTAAAAGGAATAGTAGCGGAACAGGGTGGACTGCTCAACCACTGCTCCATCGTTGCCCGGGAGCTGGGCATTCCGGTAATCGTGGGCGTGCAGGGGGCTACCAAAAAGATCCCCAACGGAACCATGATAACCATCGACGGTGGGTCCGGGCTGATACGGCTTAAAGATACCACGGATACGGCATAGGGTTTCAAAAATCGTTCCACTGAAGTTCTTTGAAAGAATCCACTCACCGCTGTTCAGCACATGTGCCTTTCGCAAGGATGTTCTGGGAACCCGTACCGGCGAGGAACTTAGGATACTGAGAGAAAATCTTCCTCCCCAAATTCCCATCGGTGGTTTTTACACTTTTGGTGAGATCGCTCCGCTTGGAAAAGGTCAGAAGAGCTTTTTCCACGGCGCCACTCTGGTTACGCTTTTAATGGGACAACCCGCAAAAGTCTCAGACGAGGATCTCAAGACCGGGCCTGCCCGGCAGCAAGATCTGCCACATCCCGAACCGGACGAGGCCTATAGGGACGATGTATCGAGTATAGATCAACTAAAACTTGAAAATAGATTTTTAAAAAGAAAATTGAATCGCCTCGAAAATTATCGTCGCCGTCTGGAAGAAGTCAAAGATTTCAATGCCGCCATGCATCGCACCATCATCCAGGGAGGTCGAAAAGGCCCGCCAGCAGATTCAGCAAAAAGAGGCCGCCCTGCGCAAAAGCGAGGAAAAATACCGCCGCATCGTAGAGACCGCCGGCGAAGGTTTTATTCTCATGGATCAAAACCTCGGCATTGTGGATGTCAATGATGCCTACTGTCAAATGCTCGGTTTTGCCCGAGATGAGATCCTCGGAAAAAACCCTTTTGACCTTGCCACTGAGGAATTCAGACAATTCTTACTGACCAACCGAGATGAGTTGTTATCAAGGGACTATCGAGAATTTGAAGGTACTGTTGTAGCCAGGGACGTCCGGCACATTCCGATTCTCTTGCAGGGCAACACGCTCAGAGATGATCGCGGCGACATTATCGGCAATATGACGTTTGTGTCGGCGGGGATTACTTTGATTTTATCTGGCGGCGCGAAAACCCGGACAGCCCGTTTAGCGTCATCGTGGGAGATATCACCGGCCATGGTGTAGGCTCGGCGCTGCTGATGACTTCAGCGCGGGCATTTTTGCGCCTGCGCGCCTTCCAGCCGGGAACCATGTCGGAAATTGTTACGAAGATGAACAGCCATTTAGCACGGGACGTTCTTGAAACCGGTCGCTTTATGACATTGTTTTACTTGACCATTGACCCGGGCAATGATCGCATCGAGTGGGTGCGGGCCGGCCATATTCAATTCAGTTCAAAATCAGGCGAAACAGGCGGGTGGCAACAAGGGCAAAAATGCCGGCGCTTGCAGGAATACGGCAGCAGATATTCATGGCCGCAATCTTTACATTTGACCCTTGCAAAACCGAAATGCAGATCGCCGCAGTCCAGATACCGATAAATCACCTCCATCGCATATGGCCGCCAAAAGCCGTAGAGACGTGAGTAACGGTCATCCCAGACCGCCTCCAGCTCCTCAAAATGCGCCTCGACGCAACGGTAATAATGGCTGACACGCGGATTGCGCGGCTCATAAACGCCAAAATCGGTCCTTGCCGCCGGCTGTAACATGTTTCATCGCCCTTACCATCGGGTTAAATGGTTGGCGATGAAAATATCATAATGTAAACATAAATGTAAAGTATATTGTAAAGTT
>JAFDFZ010000206.1 GCA_019309565.1 Deltaproteobacteria bacterium | reverse complement strand
CGAAGATACGGGGATGTCTGTATTTGAACCTATATCAATCGGTACAAATTTCGTTACAGCCGCTGCTGGGGTAAGCTGCTTTTTCCAGTATCGAAACTTATGGTAACTGAGATTGTGATACCTGCAATATTCGCTCTGGGTTAAACTGGAACTTTTCCATTCTTTAATTCGACCCTTCCAGCGCTCTATCCTTTCTCTTCGCTCCTCGTCTCTTGATAGTTTACTCGGCATATGCTCGCCTCCTTTCGTATCGATGCGATACATATGCCACAACTGAAAATCCTTGTGAAGATGGGGTTTATTGAACGCTTCCCATTGTCTTATGGTATGCCGCACAGCAGCGGTTTTGGGCGGACACACACAGGCATGTCCGGATGGTCATTATCAGCGGATTTGGTACAGCTCCTGTAAACACGGGGTTTGCCCGCAGTGCGCTTACATTCAGGTTCAGCAATGGCTTGCCAAACAAAAGGTTCGAATTTTACGATGCGATCATTTTCATGTCATCTTTACAATACCAGAGGAACTTCGGTTTCTATGGCGTTTCAATATAAAATTGATGATGCAGATTCTGTTTATGTGTTCACGGGATGCGCTTTTTGAGTTGCTGGGCGATGGAAAGTACATGGGAGCCAAACCTGGTATTATCGCATCCTTGCATACCTGGACAAAGACGCTGCTTGTACATCCCCATATTCATTGTCTGGTTACCGGCTGCGGGCTGTCGTCATCTGGAGAGTTAAAGGTTTGCGGTCAAAGATTTTCTGCTGCCCTATGACTTAATCAAAGACACTTTTCGCCGGTACGTCCGCAAGGCGGTACTTAAAGCACTAAATAAAGGAGAGGTGGTATTGCCCGATGGCATACGACCCCAGCAGGTTAAAAATATTATGAACAAGCTTGGTCGAAAAAAATGGAACGTTCGGATCTGCGAGAAGTATCCGCACGGCGCAGGCGTTTTGAGGACAGTGGAATAAATAATACCCACCAGTTCGGTGAATCAGAATCGCTCGATTAATTGATGCTGATGAACTATATGAGGATTTATCAAATTCCACGTCCCGAGCCTATCTTGCCAGTTATCTTAAGGGTGGTCCTATTTCAAACAACCGGGTTGTCGAAGTCGCCGATAACAATGTGACCTTTAAAATCGGCCGTAAAAAGCGTGAGCTCATGACGCTTCCCATCGATGAATTCATCGACCGATTATTGAAGCATATCCCCCGGCCAAATGCCGTTTTGGTCCGCAGTTACGGTCTATATTGCCAGAACAAAAAGGGCGAATTGAAAAGATGCCGTGCGTTGGTGGGTCAGGAACCCATCGAAGAGCCGCAGAAAGTTAAATGGCAGGATTGTTTTAAAGACAGCAATAACCTCCCGGAGCTGTGCCCAATATGCGGCAAGCGCTTAGTGGTGAACGCAACTATTAAACCCACCAGCAGGATTCCCTATCCGGGTGTTCCGCCGTTATTGATGCCATATCTCAAAGAAGCGGCATAAATGATGTCTCTGCCGGCAATTTTCCTTGACCTCTGTGTAGAGCTGTTGCTAAAATTAGGTAAAATCAACATCATAGACTTCTTTCATACGGAAACTGGAAACAAAGGATGCCATCGCGGCAATTTTGAATGTGGGGCAATCGACATTTCTTCTAAAAAACCGACTTTTCTGCAAAGCCAAATAAGATTGAATCCCCAGAGCGCGATATGCATCTCAATGAACCCGCGGGATGTCCAACAAAGATATGATACGGCATTGGTAGTTTCTTAGGTTAATTCCAAACAGATGACATTTAAAAAGATTTTCATTTTGCAAACGGGATCTCTGTTTACCTCCAATGCCGCATATCCCTACTACGTTAGGCCAAGCAAGGACTAAGAATATGGTTGCTAAGCGCAAGATATTGCAAAAGATGCTTGCTGGATCGAAAAATATCCGTTTTTCTGATATGATACGCTTGGTTGAAGCTTTCGGGTTCCGGCTTTCCCGGACTGAAGGCGGTCACCATATTTTTGTACACTCTGATATACCTGAACTTGTCAATCTCCAGGAAGTGAAAGTGCAAGTGAAACCATATCAGATGAGACAGTTTCTAAAGTTGGTTGAACGCCACAGCTTGGAACTGGAGGATGATAAATGAGAGATTACCATATAAATATTTTCTACTCTGAAGAGGATGGGGGGTACATTGCTGATATACCAGATTTGGAGGCATGTTCTGCGTTTGGACAGACGCCTGAGGAGGCTCTTCAAGAGGTTCAAAAAGCCAAAGAGCTTTGGTTACAAGCTGCCAGCGCTGAAAAAAAACCAATTCCCCCTCCTAAGTATAGACCGGTTATATATCAAGCCGTAGGTGCTTGAATAGATCAACGGTTGATTATTTTGCCGAACATATCATTTGAGCAGACGCCTAAAACCAGGGCGGTTTAAAAATTCAAGCTTCATTGAATATGAAACGGTCAAGGCCAACTTGAGTTCTTTGTGGCGCTGCTCAATTCCATGATAGCACGGCGCTGCGCGCCGCCCGGTAGGAGGCACTGTTCAAGGTAAAAGCATAAATAAGAAAAGGCTTTCGGGGAAAATTTCCGCGCCGCGCTATCGGGCTGCGAGATGCCAATTGAGCTTCAACCCGGCGCGCAACGCCGTCTATCAGCTCAATGAAGCGGACACCGCTTGCGCGGCTTGCGCCCCGTGCTCACGATGAAAGCCTTTTGGGCCTTCTATCTCCGCACTGGGTGCCGTTTATCTCGCAGCCCGTTAGGAGAAATAGAGTCATGAAACCTGTTGGAAAATATGAGGAACTAATACAGGAGATACTATGAAACCAAGGAAAATTAAAGACAAAATTTACTGGATGGGTTCTGTGGATTGGGACAGGCGTCTTTTTGACACCCTTATCCCGCTTCCGGACGGGACAAGCTATAACACGTATCTCATCGAAGGCAGCGAGAAGACTGCCTTGTTGGACACTGTTGACCCGCCCATGGCCCATGAACTGCTCTCCCAACTTGAAGGGATTCCAAAACTTGATTATGTCATCTCCCAACACGCGGAACAGGACCATTCCGGAACAATTCCGCGGGTGCTTGAAAAATTTCCTGATGCGAAGCTGATAACAAGCTCCAAAGCAAAAGGGATGCTCATGGATCTTTTGCAGGTACCTGAAAAATCTTTCATAGCTGTTGAAGATGGTGAAACCCTCTCTCTTGGTGACAAGACCTTGAAGTTTATCTATACCCCATGGGTCCATTGGCCTGAAACCATGTCGACTTACCTCGAAGAAGACAAAATTCTTTTCAGTTGTGATTTTTTCGGTTCCCATATCGCAACAACCGATCTATTTGTTACTGATGAAGGACGTGTGTTAGAAGCGGCGAAACGCTATTTTGCCGAGATCATGATGCCCTTTCGAAGCGCAATCCAGAAGGACCTTGAGAAACTGGCATCCTACGAGATAAAAATGATAGCCCCCAGCCATGGACAGATATATCCCCGGGCTTCCCTCATTATTGATGCCTATAAGGACTGGGTCCTCGGCGCACTCCGAAACAAAGTAGTCATCCCGTATGTAACCATGCATGAAAGCACAAGGCAGATGGTCGATTATCTTGTATCTGCTCTTGCGGAGAAAGGTGTCGGGGTCGAACAGTTCAATCTTGCTGTTACGGATATAGGAAAACTTGCCATGGCCCTGGTTGACGCGGCTACAATCGTAGTTGGAACTCCAACAATCCTGGCCGGACCTCATCCTTACGCAGCGTATGCCGCGTTCCTGACAAACGCCCTGAGGCCTAAAACAAAATTCCTTTCCATTATCGGTTCCTACGGGTGGGGTGGTAATACTGTAGAAGTCTTGGCAGGGATGATTCCTAATCTTAAAGTAGAAGTTATCGAACCTGTTCTTTCAAAAGGGTTGCCATCAGAGGCTGATTTTAAAGCTCTTGAGAATTTGGCTGAGACTATCGCGATGAAACACAAAGAACAGGGATTTAAATAGCCAGGTGATATTTTTCTTCTAAGAATTTCTCCTAACAAATCACTGCACTGGGGACATTCCGCATATTTACAGTTCTCAGTCTAAAAGCTTAAAACCGTTGCTCTCTGTTATTTTCTCCCCTCGGCTCACCGATAGACTTACACCGGTTAATGAAAGGTTCAACCCTCTTGAAAGCTCGGTCATGCCGATGCCAGGTTCTCTGGCGGCCCAAAAGCAGAGCAAACTTCGCGCAGCCACAAAACTGCGGGTTTTTCCTGGTTTTAATATCTCCGATGGTTCAAGCTCCATCACCGAACAGAGCCGTTGTACGATCTTTTCAAGATTGTATCCCTTAGATCGCAATAGACTTCTTCGTTCCATCCGCTCTTCGGCCACTGAATCCTGCCAGTCTTTTCTAATCTTGCCCGTCAAAGTGCTATGAGCGGAATATGGATATTTTCCCCAATAGATAAAAATCCTTAACAAGTCCGGCTCGCAGCGAATTTAGATAAACCCCGTAGTTGCATAAATCATATAGCCAAATTCCCATTTTGCCCTTTTATAAACGGGATTGATCCTTGGTTTTCATGAATTTTCTGAAACCAACAATTAATGGAATTCATAAATCATATAGCAAAATGATCTACATGCATGATCTATTAGCATCTGAAGCATCTGATGACTGCTCCTTTTGATTTTCTTTGCAACAACGGGGTGAATATACCTGAGAAGTTCCAAATAGATAGGTGTCTTATTGACACAAAATGGATTTATATCGATTCTGAAAAAGATGCCCGGTGCGGCGGTGTCGTTTGTTGAAATAACCCGCGTGTCCTGTCAACAAGCATCTCATAACGGTTGCGATGGGAACCCGTTCGGTTTTCAACAACAACAGATGAGCGTGATTGGGTATCAGTGTCCATGCATAGCAGCTTGTATTTGTTTCGGTAATGATACCGCCGATTCTATCTAAAAAGTTGTTACGATCAGTGTCATCGATAAAGAGTTTTCCCCGCTCGATTCCTCGAACGATGGATGATGTGATGGAGTGCTCCTGGAGCATCTATTCGGGATTTTCGTGGCATAACATCCGTATAGCATTCGGGATGTTATATTGTAAACTGTAAATGTGTGGGGCGTCGGAGCAGCCGGCAAGGCTGCAATCCAGCTGGTGAAAGTCCAGCCGTATCAGTTGCTCGTGTCGGATACGTAGTGATGCCACATCT
>JAFDFZ010000205.1 GCA_019309565.1 Deltaproteobacteria bacterium | reverse complement strand
TATAAAAATTTCTGCTCGGCAAAGCTTGAGCCGGTTAAAGAAACGCTCAAGATGATGAAATCTCTGGGAATATTCGTCGAGGTTACCACACTGATCATACCGGACTTAAACGACGGGAAAGAAGAGCTGACAGCACTTGCCCGATTCATCGTAGATTCACTGGGTTCCGATACCCCCTGGCATGTAAGCCGTTTTCACCCCACATACAAGATGACAGATCGCCCATCCACTCCGGTACAAACCCTGATTTCGGCACGGAGAATCGGTCTAGATGCAGGCTTACGGTATGTGTACACAGGAAATGTTCCCGGCGAGCAGGGAGAAAACACCTTCTGTTATCAATGCGGAAAGGTGTTGATCGAACGATGGGGTTACCAGATCAGCAATTATCAAATCGAAGGAGGAAGCTGCAAATTCTGCGGCGCACCCATCGACGGTGTAGATCTTTAACCGCCACCAAGCGAACCTCTTCCGGCTTCGTAGCAGCGGCGCTCAACATACATTGATGTTTTTGTGTCAAACACCGCTTCGCTTTCATGGATATATTTTGGCGGTCCTTCCCATGCACCGCAGGCCAGGACAACCGTCTCTCCCAGTTGAAACTTCCTGCCACAGGCGGCGCATCCCTCTTCGTTAAGCTCGTTGAGCCTTTCAAGACTAATCATTGTTTTAAACCTGTTTTTATCCATATCCACCTTCCTTAACAGCACTTTCACCGGAACGCATGGTTATTCCCTAACATAAGGCATAATAGGCAATATTGTAATCGCCACACCTTTAACCCCGGATATGCGTTCGATAATCTGTTTTAGTTCCTCTGTCAGCTTTATCTCCTGGGACTCAGGTGCGCTTGTTTTCACGGTCACGTACCCATCTTGCGCGGACACCTCAATATCAGGTTTCAGGCCAATAAGCGTGGCTTTCACCTCGGCGGCAAGATAAAGATCATCCATTGCCTGCCGGGATTGCGGTGTGGTCTGAAAGTGCGAAAGCCCCACGGTATGGCATATGATAGCTGCAGCTTCATCAACGGTGATTTTATCGACGTGAATGACCAGGTCATAGAGGCTGGGATCTGCGGTATCGATTCCATACAGAGCCTTGCTCCATTTTTTTCTTTGCTCATCCAACTTCTTCACATATCGTTCAGCTTCTTTTACTGAGATTCCCTCGCGTTTAACCACAAGCCTGACGCGGTCTTCAAGATCTGCGATGATCCGAACTTTGAGCACATGCGCTATGTCCTTGACGAAAAAATGACCGGCAAAACCATGGTAAATGACGTTGTCTTTTCTCAAATGTTTCAACAGTGCGGCCTGAATGTAAGCGATGTACTTTTCCCTTCCGTATACGAAACGGTCCAGGATGGATGGGGCGTCCTTTATGGCATGTAAAAGCTTGATTTCGGAGATATTGAATTCCTGTGAGGCTTCAAGAAGGATCTCACGGGCTACACATTCATATCCTAATTTTTCAGCAACCGTTTCAGCGATCTCCTTTCCATGACTAAAGGAGCCTCTTGAAATTGTGATAACAGCCATTATCACCCTCCTTTGCCAAAATTACATGGCAGGTTGAATCTCTATTCCCTTTGTACGGCTCGTAATACCGCAAAATACTGAATGCGGCCGCCCAATAGAAAATTGATGATGGGTGAATAAAAATTAACAGAATATTTTTCAAATACAGTTACAAGTCCATGATAATCATACCAGCGATGCCAGTCTTGTAACCTGTTATAACAATATATGCAAGGAATGCCATAAGGTATGTTTGACAGCCAGTCCATCACTGAAATACGAAACTTCGCACAGAAGCCATCCAGTTTGTGATCCTTGATAATCAGGTACCGGTTTGCAACACGAATACATTCATCAATGAGCCTGTGGGGGTAGGTGACATGATGCAAAACATCTGCAAGGATGACAACCTCAAATGAGTGATCCGGGAATGGTATATTGCCGCCATCATAGTAGTGAACCGGTATTTGCGCATTGCGCTGCCTGATTATTTCCAATCCGATCACTTTAACATCTGCGGGACAAAACGCAGCTTCCATGATCATCCTTCCCAGTGCCCCGCTGCCGCAACCAACATCCAGGATGCGATCCCCAGCACTCAACCATGGCAAGATTTGTTCCTGAATTCCTTTGACCCGGAGTCTATACAATGGTGAATGAATATGTCTTATCAATATTGCCGCTGAGTTTTTGAGGAGGTTCATATGCGTAAAACGAAAAATCTTGAAAAAAAGCGGGTATCCATATCAACGAGAAAAATACACCAGCAATCCTCGGTGAAATTCGGACCGCAAGCCGCAATGGTTGCATGTTGCAATTTAGGACTGTTTGAACAAATTGCGATTATTCGGCGAATTGAAACACGTTTCACATTCACCGGGAATTTCTGACATTATAGATGAATGATGACAACATTTAAATGGTTGAGCTGTAAGATTATTTCATTTTTCATCTGATCTCTTTGCTCTTATCTGAAGTCATGTTTTTATTATTAAGCCTGCTTTTAACCTTTTTTAGAAACTTCTTCGCCCAGGTAAATTCAATAGAAAGAATTCCCAATCCAATTGGTATCACTACAAAAGCGGGACCGGGGAGTACAATCATTGCTATGCCGATCGACAGCACAGTGAAACCGATTAGTCCTATTATCAGCTTCCTTGCCTGTTTAACAGTTTTGACCATGAAAGCGTTCATATTTTAACAATACCATAGGTTTTCCAAACAAAATAGCTCTTTGTATCATTTTCTGATTCGATTTTTCGAGCTTAAGGGCTTCACCTCAATTAGAATACTGGAATAATTGAAGCCCATGCGGATACACCGGTCAACAGTTTTTGGACACACGTAAAGACATTCATGCCGCCTCCTTGAAGAATCTGCGGTTAATTGATTTTAAAGACAAACCCTACATGATAAACAACACCAATGTTTTACCCTTGTATCTATCTGTATTAATCGATTGGCACAGCCGGTATAAACGTTATAAAGGATAAAATAGCAACTGGATAACTCTAAAAGGGCATAATTTCTTTAATTCAACAATTATTTCTGGTAGAATAATTATTAAGATACTTCAAATACCAAGCAAGGGGCTTTTTCTTCGATTTGTATATTGGAATTACTGAATAATAGCTTCTGAAAAATAGAGTAGCGATTTTTGGAGAGAATTAGGGCTGCCTCTGTTACATAAAAATGAATTTCGATCTTGGCTGAATAGACACTTTAAATTTTATGAACATTCCTTATATAAAAGATCTTTTTCAAAATACTTCAATTACCCTTGCCTCTTTTCTTGATCAAATTCCTGTCGGGATACAGTTATTAGGCTTAGACCGCCGAATTGTAATTATGAATCAGCCCTTAGAAGCCCTGTTAGGTGTTTCTTTGGTTGATATTATTGGGCTGCCCTGCATGCATATATTACGAAGCAAGGCATGCGTTAAGGAATGTCCAATTTTAAAGCTGAAAAAAGGAGCTGAACCGATATCTCTTGAAAGCGATATTATAAACCGAGATCGTCAACTTTTACCCGTTCGGATCACTTCAGGCCCGATTGAAGGCCGCGACGGCAAGTTGGTCGGATATTTAGAAATTGTTGAAGACATGCGGCTTCTTCGTACATTTGAAGAGAGGGTCCGACAATCTTACAATTTTGGGAGAATTATCGGAAGAAGCCCTCAGATGGAAAAAATTTTCAACATGTTGCCCATTCTGGCAGAAAGCGATTCATCCGTACTTATCACAGGAGAAACCGGAACAGGAAAGGATCTGGTGGCCGAGGCCATACATCAGGCATCAAAACGAGCAAGGGGGCCGTTTATCAAGGTAAATTGCGGTGCACTTCCGGAGACCCTGCTTGAATCAGAAATTTTTGGCCATGTAAAAGGAGCATTTACTGGCGCAGTCGATAGCAAACCCGGACGCTTTCGTATGGCTCACAACGGAACGCTTTATTTAACGGAGATCGGGGATCTCCCTTTGTCGCTCCAGGTTAAACTTTTGACGTTTCTTGACGACAAAATCATCTATCCCCTTGGGGGTACAAAAGGATTTCGAGCAAACACCAGAATCATTGCGGGCACCCACCACGACCTGGAGCAAATGGTAAAAAAAGGACGTTTCAGAAAGGATCTGCTCTTCAGGCTCAATGTGGTAAGTATCCATCTTCCCGCTTTAAGGGATAGAGCCGGTGATATCCGACTTCTCCTGGATCATTTCTTAAATACATTCAGGGTAACTTTTGGTAAAAATATTAAAAGGTTCAGTCCGAAAGCGCTTCAGATCCTGATGAAATATGCATACCCGGGAAATGTCAGAGAACTTAGGAACATTGTAGAGTATGCAGTTAACGTATGCCGGGACGATATAATTCTACCCGAACACCTGCCCTCTTATATCACCGAAACAAATCTTGAGAATCTTAGCGACCCTGCAGACAGAGAAACGCATTTTGAAAACCTGCTACCGAACAGGCAGGATATAATGGTCGATGGGACATGGCCGTCGACCGAAAAGAACCTCATTTTGGAAGCACTGGTAAAGGCCACGGGCAGGCGCAGCAAGGCTGCCGAAATTCTGGGCTGGGGAAGAAGCACTCTGTGGAGAAAAATGAAACAGTATGGAATTGATTCATAAAAAAATCGATACCGTGTTCTTTAACCTGAAAAGAGCATTCCGGTATTCAGGATCAATCAGATGGCGCTTTGGAAATGTGCTATGGATGTAGCGAACTCTTTTTTGGTAAATACTATATCACTACTGTCCGGAAAAAATTGATCTAAAATGATATAACTTGCTGATATAAATTAAAAAATGCCTCACAATATTTGTTATCGACTTCAAACTCAATTTTTGGCCATAATCCCGA